>JAZKSB010000199.1:0-2563 GCA_036626315.1 Halobacteriales archaeon | reverse complement strand
AGGTCCGCCAGCGAGTGGGTGTGCTGCCAGGCGCCCGTGACCTCGTCGACGTCGAATGTGAGCACGCCGTCCGTGAGTTCGAGGCGGACGGCGTCGTCGCCGATCTCGGTGTCGTGGAGGTGCAGTTCCAGCGGCTGGTCGAACTCCGCGACCGCGACCATCAGTTCACCGTTCGCCTCGAGCATCTCTCGGAGGTCACCTGATTCCATGCAAGCAAAGATAATGTATGCATAAACAAAAAGATTTTCTTTTCGTCTGAACTCCCTCCCGTCTCCCGATACGAATCGGGCGGTCGACCGCCGGGAGCGCGTACCTCGGTCTCGAACTCGACGACATCCTCGGCGCCTCTGCCGCCCGGGACAGGGTTTTTATAGTCTCTACTGATACACCCGGGCGGGACTCATGGCATCGATCATCGTCGGGACGGCGGCGAGCGGCGTGCTGTTTCTGGCCGTCCTGCTGTTCATGGCTCGGGGCATGGAGTGGCGGAGCTACGAGTTCAGTTTCGGGCGTGAGGTGGAGACGCCGGGCCAGACCCTGGGTCGGTACCTCGCCCATCCGGCGGTCTGGGCGTTCGGGTTCTTCCTGCTGGTGTTTCTGACTGCGGGCGTCGCGCTGGCGGCAGTCGGGGCGCTGCCGCTGCCGGTGCCGGGCGGGTCGGCGGCGGCCGCCATCGTCGTCGGCGTCGTCCTGCTGGTGGCCGTCGAACTCGGGGTCTACCAGTTTCTCCGCTCGCGGGACCGCAGCGCCGCTGAGGCCGTCGCTGCCAGCCTGCTCGTGTTCGGAGGGCTGATGCTGGTGCTGTTCTCGGCGAACCTCGTGTTCGGCGTGCTGGGCAGCTGAGCCCCCGCCCGGACCGACGCGGCTATGTGGGTGCCCGTCGAAATGGGGCGCGTGTCGTCCGACCAACGCGAGCGACCGCCGTCGGCCGGGATCGTCGCCGCGCTCCCGATGGCGCGCAACGGCGCGGTCGCGCTCGTCGTCGGCGTCGGAGTCGGGAGCCTGGTCTATCTCGTCAGAATGCTGGAGGTGCTGGGCCCGGCGCCGCCGGGCGGGTCGCCGCTCCTGTTTCTGGGGCTGGCGATCGTGCTCGCGGCGACCGTCGCCGGCCTCGTGTTCTCGGTGCTGACCGCGGCGTCGGCCTACCGGGTGCTGGCGTCGGGCGCCGACGACGGACGCGACTGACGCCTCTTTGCTCCCCGCGTCGCGGAGCGGTCAGTCGACCCCGATTTCGTCGTCGGCCATCGCCGCGAGGCGGCTCGCTCCGGAGCGGGTCCCCTTCGCGAGCACCACGTCGCCGGCGCGGAGTTCGGTTGCCGGCCCGGGGGAGACGACCCACTCTTCGGTCGCCAACCGACCCGCGTCGCCCAGGTCGCCGGGGGTGTCCTCCGAGGTCGTGTCCGTCGGTCGGCGGACGCCGATGACGCGCATCCCCGTCGCTGTGGCGACCTCCAGGTCGCCCAGCGTCCGTCCCGAGAGTCGGCTGTCGGGGCCGACGGTCACCCGGCCGATCACCTCGTCGCTCTCCCAGACGGCCTCGGCGATGACCGGATGCGTGCCGAGTCCCCGGAGGACCCCCTCGCTGATCTCGACGGCGGCGTCGCTGATGATCTCCGTCGCCTGGCCGAGATGGACGAGCCCCCGTAGTTCGACGGGGTCGTCGTGGCCGGCGGCGGCCTGCAGGGTCCAGGCCTCGAACCGCGACTGGAGCGCGTCGACCTCCGCTTCGAGTTCGACGACCTCCTCGGCGACCGGTCGGCTGTCGAACAGCACCGCGCCGTAGGCCAGGTCGACCGCGAGTTCGGCCATGTCCTTCATCAGGACGATGGCGTCGACGGCCCGGTCAAGGTCCTCGACGGCGACGGAAGTCGTCGCCGGCGGCTCGTAGGATTGGCCGGTAGCGTCCTCGTAGACGCCTGCGACACCTTCCGAAGGGCCCCGAAGCAGCAGGGTGTCGCCGGCCAGCAGGCGGTCCTCGGGGCCGGGACTGAAGATCCACTCGCCGTCCCGCTTGATGGCGATCACCCGGACGCCGGTCTCGGTTCCGAGGTTGAGGTCGCCCAGCGTCTCACCGGCCAGCTGGCCATCCCGGAGCGTCGCTCGGACGACCGTCTCGATGGCCTCCGGCAGCGCCGACCGCATGGCGTCGGGCAGTCCGACCTCCTCCAGGACGATCTTTGCGATGTCGCCGGCGGCGTCGCTGATCTTCTCGGCGGCGCCGACGACCCCGAGCACCGGCGCGAGTTGCTCGGCGTCCTCCGTCGACCGGGCCGCAAGCAGCAGGCTCATCCGGGCGCGCATCTGGAGGACGTCCATCCGGGACTCCAGTTCCAGGACCGGTTCGGCGACGTCCCGACTGCCGAACAGCACCGCCGAGTACGACAGGTCGATCAGGAGTTCGGCGGTGTCTTTCATCTCGGCGAGCACCGCCTTGACGCTGACCGGCTCGTAATTCACCTCGTCCGCGGCCATGCCCCCGAGTGGGCGGCCGCCGGGCAAAAGGATTCGCCCGGCGCCGTCGGCCGCGCTAACGGCTGTGCGGGCGGGGAATGATAACCCTTTT
>JAZKSB010000198.1:0-2595 GCA_036626315.1 Halobacteriales archaeon | reverse complement strand
GGCACCTCATCGGCCCCGCCCGGCGGCTGGTCGCCGGCGTCGGACGGTTCGACGCGTTCCTGCTGGTCGCCGCCGTCTGGTTTCTCGCGAAGTTTCTCCGGTACGCCGTCCCGCCGCTTTTCGGGACGTTGCAGGACGCTTACGGCGTCTCCAACGCCGTCGTCGGGGGCGTGTTCTCCGCGCTGATGCTGTCGTACGCACTGTTGCAGTTCCCGTCCGGGGCCCTGGCCGACCGCACGGGACCGACCGGCGTCATCGCCGCCGGAGCGGCCATCGCGGGCGGTGCATCGCTGGCGGTGTTCCTCGCGGAGCCGTTCGCCCTGCTGGTCGTCGCGATGGTCGGCATCGGGGTCGGCACCGGCGCCCACAAGACCGTGGCCGTGCGGTTGCTGTCGACGGTCTACCCCGCCCGGACCGGACGGGCGCTGGGCGCGCTGGACACCGCCGGCGCCCTCGGCGGCGTCGCCGCCCCTGCCGCCGTCGCGGCGCTCGTCGGCGGCACCGGATGGCGCGTGCTGTTTCTCGCCGGCGGGGTGGCCGGTGTGGCGCTGGCTGCGCTGGTCGTGCGCCGGGTGCCCCGCCGGGTCCGGGAGGCGCCCGAATCCGGGCGGACTGCCGCCGCAGATGCGAGCGCATGCGGATACGTGACGCTGTTTGCCGACCGGCGGTTCTCGCTGTTCGTCGCCGTCACCGTCGCGTTCGCGTTCGCGTACAACGGCGCGGTCGCGTTTCTCCCGCTGTACCTGACCGACGCCGCGGGAGTCTCGCCGGGGCGGGCGGCGCTGCTGTACTCGGGGCTGTTCGCGGTGAGCCTCGTCCAGGCGATTACGGGCGACCTCTCGGACCGGGTCGGCAGGCTGCCGGTGATGGCTGGCCTGCTGTTTTTCGCCGGGGCGGGACTGGCGCTGGTGCTGATCGCCGCCACTCCCGCCGTGCTGGCGGTCGCCGTCCTCGCGTTCGGCGTCGGCGGCCACGGGTACCGGCCCGTTCGGGGGGCGTATCTCGTCTCGATCATCCCCGACGACGTCGCCGGGGGCACCCTCGGGATCGTCCGCACGCTCATCATGGGTTCCGGGGCGGCGGCGCCGGCGGTCGTGGGCTATCTCTCCGACGTCGCCGGGTTCGACGTGGCCTTCGGCGCGCTGGTCGGCGTCGTCGCGGTTGCGCTAGCCCTCGTGAGCGTCCTGATCGTCGCGAACTGAGGGCAGCACGGAGGCTGCGCCGTCGCCCGGCGGCGTCCAGTCGGCCGTCGACAGGGAGCGACGTGGGGGCTTTTTTGACTGCGGGGCGCGCACGAGTGGACGATGACGGTCCGCGAGGTGGCGACAGAGGCCTACCGGGAGGCGCTGGGACCGCTGTCGGCGACCGTCGTCGGCGGCCTCGCGGCGGGGGTCGTCCTCGTTGGGATGGAGGCGGAACTGCGGGCCGTGCCCGGACTCCTCGTGCTGGTGCCGGCGCTGCTGGCGACTCGCGGCAACGTCTACGGGTCGCTCGGCGCGCGGCTCGCGACCGGCCTGCACCAGGGACTCATCGAGCCGCGGGTGCAGGCCGGCGACCGGCGGGTCCACGCCGCTGTCGCCGCCGCGATGGCCAACGGCGTGCTCGTCAGCGTCTTCGCCGCCGTGTCGGCGTTCGCCATCCTCACCGCGATCGGCCGGCCGGTCGCACCGCTCGCGACGCTGGCGGCGATCGCGCTCGTGGCCGGACTGCTGTCGGGGATCGCGCTGACGGGGGCCGTGCTCCTCGTCGTCTTTGCGGGGTATCGCCGCGGGCTGAATCCGGACGTGCTGGTCGGCCCGCTGGTGACGACGACCGGCGACGTGTTCGGGATGGCGTTCCTGCTGGTCGCGGTCCGGCTCGTGCTCGCGCTGGGGGCGGGTGGATGAGCGGGCAGCGAGCGGAGACGGCACCGGTGCCAGCGTCGTCGCCGTGCCGCTCCGCACGCGACCGGCAGGGGGGTGGCCGGTAGATGCCCGAGCAGTGGACCGTCCGGAGCATCTCCCGGGCGATGCTCCCGACGCTGGCCGCGCTGACGCTGCTGGAGATCGTCGGCAGCGGCCTCCTGCTGGACTCGATCGAGGCGTCGCTGCTCTCGTATCCGTCGCTGCTGGTGCTCGTGCCGGTCACCATCGGGACGGCGGGCGCGATGGGCAGCATCCTCGCGTCGCGGCTGTCGACGACGTTTCACCTGGGCATGCTCCGGTTCGAGCCCGGCGACGAGGTGCTGCTCGGCAACGCCCTGGCCGCGCTCGCGCTGGCGGTCACCCTGTTTCCCGCAGTGGGACTGGGCGCGTGGGCGCTGACCGCGCTGGCCGGGTCGACTACGCTCCCGGCGACGACGGTGCTCGCGGTGGCGACGGCCAGCGGCGTGACGCTGGCGGCACTGGCGGTTATCGTGACTCTGGTGGCGACGTACGCCGCCTACCGGCTCGGGCTCGACCCCGACGACGTGGTCATCCCCGTTGTGACCAACGTCTGTGACGTGCTGGGCGTGTTCGTGCTGTTCGTGGCGGTGCAGGTGCTCGTGTAGCCCGGCTGTCACGGGCCTGGCGGGCAGGCGGGTGCTCGTGTAGCCCGGCTGTCACGGGCCTGGCG
>JAZKSB010000197.1:0-2711 GCA_036626315.1 Halobacteriales archaeon | reverse complement strand
CGGTTCGTCGGCCGGAGTGGCCTCGTCGGCCTCGATGCGCCGGGGGTCGAATATGGGCTCGTCCAGAGTTAGTTCGACGTCCGGCGCAAACTCCCTGACGGCTCTCGACCGCTCCAGTGTGCGTTTCGAGCCCTCCACGACGGCGAAGTCGACCCCCGGCATCTCGTGAACCACCTCGACCCCGCCCGGAACGGCGTTGCCCCGCGTCTCGACGACGAACCGGTCGGTCCGCTCCGCGGCGACGACCTCGCTGCCGACGGCGATGCCTCCGAGCAATCCACCACTTACTTTGAGGAGTCGGCGCCTGCTGACTCCCCCCATGTCCCTCGACATACGGTAGCAATCTACAAATTCGAGGAGTTAACTGTTCGGATGTGTCAGGTCCAATGAATCCTGCTGTCTCCGAAACAAAGTGTTTCCGACTCGTCGCCTGCGGCCGGTCGGGTCGATCGAACTCCCGGCCCCGACCGTCCCTGGCGGCGGAGACGCCGGCCGGGTGCGACCGTCGAACGACACGACTTTTCCCCGCGGGGCCACAGGTTGCCGCATGGACCACAAGCGGGAACTGACCGGCGTCGACGTCGCGGCGCTGGTCCCCGAACTGTCGGCCTACGAGGGCGCGAAGGTCGACAAGGCCTACCTCTACGGCGACGACCTGCTGCGGCTGAAACTGCGGGACTACGACCACGGGCGGGTCGAACTGCTCGCGGAGGTCGGGGAGATCAAGCGGGTCCACGTCGCAGCGCCGGAGCACGTCCCCGACGCCCCGGGCCGGCCGCCGAACTTCGCGATGATGTTGCGCAACCGGCTGGCCGGCGCCGAGTTCGCGGGCGCTAAGCAGTACGAGTTCGACCGCATCCTGTCGCTGCGCTTCGAGCGGGGAGAAAACGGCGGGTCGGGTGAGGGCGGCGACCGGTCGACGACCATCGTGATCGAACTGTTCGGGGACGGCAACGTGGCCGTGCTCGACGCCAACCGCGAGGTGGTCGACTCACTGGAGACGATCCGGCTCCAGTCCCGGACCGTCGTCCCCGGCGCGCGGTACGAGTTCCCGGCCTCCAGGGTGAACCCGTTCGAGATCGACTTCGACGCGTTCGTCGCGCGAATGGAGGAGTCGACCACGGACGTGGTGCGGACGCTGGCGACCAAACTCAACCTCGGCGGCTTCTACGGCGAGGAGTTCTGCACGCGGGCCGGCGTCGGGAAGGGGCTGGCGATCGAGGACGCCGACGAGGACGACTACCGGGCGGTGTACGACGCCGTCCAGGCGATCGGCGACCGACTCCGGTCGGGGGACCTGGATCCGCGCGTCTACTACGATGACGGCCAACCGGTGGACGTGGCGCCGTTTCCGCTCGCGGAGTACGACCACCTGCGCGCGGACCCGCACGGTAGGTTCAACGAGGCGCTCGACGCCTACTTCCACGAACTCGACCGCGCCGAGGAGGAGGAAGGCGCCGAGGCCTCGGCCCGCCCGGACTTCGAGGCCGAAATCGAGAAACGCGAGCGCATCATTGCCCAGCAGGAGGGGGCCATCGAGGAATTCGACGAGCGGGCCGCCCGCGAGCGCGAGCGCGCCGAACTGCTGTACGCGGAGTACGACCTCGTCGACGAGATACTCTCGACGGTCCGGGACGCCCGCGAGCAGGGCCGCGGGTGGGACGAGATAGCGGACACCTTCGAGGAGGGGGCCGAGCGGGGCATCGAGGCGGCGGAAGCCGTCGCCGGCGTCGACGGCTCCGGGGGGACGGTGACCGTCGATCTGGGGGACACCCGGGTCGAACTCGACCCGACGGTCGGCGTCGAGAAGAACGCCGACAGGCTCTACACGGAGGCAAAGCGGATCGAGGACAAGAAAGCCGGCGCGGAGGCCGCCATCGAGGACACCCGCGAGGAACTGGCCGAGTGGGAGCGCCGCCGAGAGGAGTGGGAAGCCGGGAGCGGGACGGAACGCGACGAGGACGGCGACGAGGAGACCGACCGCGAGGTCGACTGGCTGGACCGGCCATCCGTGCCGATCCGGACCGAGGACCACTGGTACGAGCGGTTCCGCTGGTTTCACACCGGGGACGGCTTTCTGGTCATCGGCGGTCGCGACGCCGACCAGAACGAGGAACTGGTCAAGAAGTACCTCGACCGGGGCGACCTGTTCTTCCATGCACAGGCCCACGGCGGCCCCGCGACGATCCTGAAAGCGACCGGCCCCAGCGAATCCGCCCGGGACGTCGACGTTCCCGAGTCGAGCATGCGGGAGGCGGCGACGTTCGCGGTGTCGTACTCGTCGGTCTGGAAGGACGGCAAGTACGCCGGCGACGTCTACATGGTCGACTACGACCAGGTGAGCAAGACCCCCGAGAGCGGTGAGTTTCTGGAGAAAGGCGGGTTCGCGATCCGCGGCGACCGCACCTACTTCGAGGACACCGCCGTCGACGTCGCGGTCGGCATCCGGTGTGAACCTGAGACGCGGGTCGTCGGCGGGCCTGCCGACCCCATCGAGGCTCAGGCGGAGACGACGGTCGACGTCGAACCCGGCAAGTACGCCCAGGGCGACGTCGCAAAGCGCATCTACCGCGAGTTCCGCGAGCGGTTCGCCGACACCTCGCTGGTCCGGAAGATCGCCAGCCCCGACCGCATCCAGCACTTCCTCCCGCCCGGCGGCAGCCGGATGGTCGAGTGAACGGGGCCGGCGACGCCGGCGTGGCAGCCGGATG
>JAZKSB010000196.1:0-2715 GCA_036626315.1 Halobacteriales archaeon | reverse complement strand
CCTTGAGAGCAGGTGGCCGAGAGGCCTCCTGGGTTCAAATCCCAGTCCCACCGTTTGAAGTGAACGCTCGCGAGCACCGCATGCGTGTGCTCGCGTCCTGTGAACGTCTGAACGGGGTCGCGGGGATTTGAACCCTGCCAGTCGCAGTGCGACCGTAGGGAGCGACCGTCTGGCTCCGGTTCAAATCCCAGTCCCACCGTGAGACCGCGGCGCAGGACGCGCCGCGGGCGAACGTCTCGGCTGGCGAGTTCACCGAGACGAAGTACCCGCACGCAGCGAGGGGAGACCGCCGAACGTATTTCCACCGGGGCGGCCATCCACCCGTCATGGACCTCGCGATCAGGGGTGCGACCGTGGTGACGATGGCCGACGGCCGGCCGAACGTGGTCGAGGAGGGGGCCGTCGGCGTTCGTGACGGCGAACTCGTCTACGTCGGCCCCGACGACGGCTTCGAGGGCGACCCCGGGGAGACCGTCGACGGGGCGGACGCCGCCGTCCTGCCGGGGCTGGTCGACGCCCACGTCCACTCGGCGCTCGCGCTGCTGCGCGGCGGCGCCCAGGACGTGCCCGAGATCGAGTGGATGAACCGCGCGCTCGGCCCGCTGGCGGGCCACCTCGACGAATCCGACCGGATCGCCGGCGCGAAACTCGGCGTCCTCGAGGCGGTCCGGTCGGGGGTGACCACGGTCGGCGAGTACGACGACCACGTGTCGACCCTCGTCGAGGAGGTCTACGAGCCGTGGGGCATCCGCGTCGCCGCCACCGAGACGATAAACGCCGTGGCCGGAGACGGTTCCGACCTCGATCCCGGGGAACCGTATCCGTTCGACCGGGAGCAGGGACGCGAGGCGCTCGCCCGCGCCGACGCGCTCGCCGACCGGTACGACGATCACCCGCTGGTCGAACCCATGTACGGACCCCAGGCGGTCGACATGGTGCCCGACGACCTGCTGTCGGCCGCCTTCGACCACGCCGCCGAGCGTGGCAGGCGCGTCCACGTCCACGTCGCACAGGGCCGCCGGGAGCGGCTCCAGATACGGGCACGCTACGGCGAGAGCGCGTCCACCGTCGGCGTGCTCGACGAGCGCGGGCTGCTCGACGATCGACTCGTCGCGGTCCACGCCCACGACGCCACCGAGGCCGAGCGGGCGCTGCTCACAGAATCCGGGGCGAGTTACGTCGGCTGTCCGAGCTCCATCGCGGCCATCGACGGCGCGGTCCCGCCGGTCGAGGGGTTCCGAGAGCGCGGCGTCGCAGTCGGGCTCGGGACCGACCAGGCGCCCGGGCCGGGCGGTCACGACTTCCTTCGGGAACTGCGGACGGCAGCGCTGCTGGCGAAGACGGACCGCACCGACCCGACCGCACTCCCGGCCTGGCACGCGCTCCGACTCGGCACCCTCGGCGGGGCCCGGGCGCTCGGCATCGACGACCGCGTCGGGTCGCTGGAGCCCGGCAAGCGGGCCGACCTCGTCGTCGTCGACCTCGCGGACCCGGGCGTCGCGCCAACCGTCACGGAGCCGCTGGCAACAGCGGTCCCGAACCTCGTCTACGCCGCCGGGCCGGCCGCCGTCCTGAGCGTACTGGTCGACGGCGAGTGGGTGATCCGGGACCGGACGTTCGTGCCGGCGGACGCCGGAGCGGTCGTCGAGACGGCCCGCGACCGCGCCGAGGCGGCCTTCGCAAGGGCCGCCGACGACTGGCGTGCTGCCGGCTCCGAACTGGTCGAGCGGGTCGACGACGGCTGGCTGTGAGGCCGACCGCCCTGCCCAGCTAGTCCGTGGCTCGCTCGAAGGCCGCGGCGGCCTCGTCGGTGGCGTCGACGAGCATCCCGGCGTCCGTGCCGACCGCGAGAAAGTCCATGCCCCGGTCGAGCCAGGTGTCGACCTCGTCGGGGCCTGCCGCCAAAGTGCCGACGGCGACGCCGGCGGCGTCGGCGGCCTCGACGACGGTCCCGACGGCGTCGACGGCCCGCTCGTCGTGCCAGTCCGGGAACGACCCGAGCGAGGACGAAAGGTCCGCCGGCCCGACGAACAGCGCGTCGACGCCCTCGACGGCAGCGATGTCGCCGGCGTTTCCGACGCCGGTTTCGGTTTCGACCTGCACGACCGTGAGCAAGTCGTCGCTTGCATCGGTGACGTACTCCTCGAAGGAGCGGCCGTATTCGGCCGCGCGGGCCGCCGCCACGCCGCGGTCGCCCTCCGGCGGATACCGCATTGCGGCAACGGCTTCCCGGGCCTGGGTGGCGGTTTCGACCATCGGGACGACCAGACCGGACGGGCCGGCGTCCAGCAGTCGCTTGATGCGGACCGGGTCGTTCCAGGGCACCCGCGCGAGCGCGGTCCCGCCGGCGGCTTCGACCGCCCGGAGCATGTTCTCGGCGGTTTCGAGGTCGGTCGGGGAGTGCTCGGTGTCGAGGACGACGAAGTCCAGATCCGAGCCGGCAGCGATCTCGGCGACGGCAGGGTGGCCGATGGACAGCCAGGTGCCGACGACCGGGTTCCGCTGGCGCAGGTCGCGCTGGAGCGTCATGGACGACGGTTTCGGCGGCGCGGGGTTTACCGTTTGGCTTCCGGCAGGCGCAGGTCGCCGGCTACAGCTGTCGCGGGGTCTCGGGTCCTGCTCACAGTTCGCCGGCGGCGACCCCGCGGCGGACATCGGCGGCGCGCTCGCGCATCGCCTCCCGGTCCTTGTCGTCGAGGTGGGCGTACACCAGCG
>JAZKSB010000195.1:0-2757 GCA_036626315.1 Halobacteriales archaeon | reverse complement strand
GGATCGGGCCGTTGTAGGCTCCTGCGGGCCGGGCCTCACCCGAAACGACTCCGTACCCCCCGCCGGCCCACGACCCACCCGAAACGACACCCTCACCCCAGCCGCCACACGTCCGCCAGCACCACACTCACCCCAGCCGCCACACGTCCGCCAGCACCGCGCTCGCGGTTTCCGGCCCGCCGGCGCCCCGTCCGGAGATGGCGAGCCGACCGGCGTCCCGGGTTTCTATCTCGACAATGTTGCGCGTCCCCGTCACCGCCAGCGTCCCGTGTTCGGGGACCAGCCGCGGCCCGACCCGGACCGATTCCCGGGTCACCTCGCCGACCAGCCGAACCGTCCGCCCGTCCTCGCGGGCCAGCGCCAGCGCGCTGGGGGGCAGATCCCGGATCCCGTCTACCTCGGCGTCGGACAGCGACAGCCATCCCCCGGGGCGCTCGCCGGGCGTGCCGTCCCGGAGCACGTTCGCGAGGATGACACACTTCAGCGCGGCATCGGTCCCCTCGACGTCGAAGGACGGGTCGGCCTCCGCGACCCCCAGGTCCTGGGCCTCCGAGAGGACGTGCTCGAAGTCCAGGCCGGCGGCGGCCATCCGCGAGAGCACGAAGTTCGCGGTCCCGTTGAGCACGCCCCGGACCGCGGTCACCTGGCCGGCGCCCAGGTCCTCGATCGTCGAGAGCACCGGCACCGCGCCGCCGACGGCGGCCTCCATCCGCACCCGGCCGGCGCTGTCCCCGGCGGACTCGCGCAGGTCGCCGTACCGCTCGGCGACCGGGCCCTTGTTCGCGAGGACCACGTGGCGGTCCCGCGAGAGCGCGGTCCGGGCATGACGAAACCCCGGCTGTGCGTCGCCCAGCGTCGTCGGGGTCGCCTCCACGAGCGCGTCGTAGTCCGCCGACAGCGCCGCATCGGGATCGGCGTCGCCGACCCGGCCCGACTCGCCCTTCCGGGCGAGCGCGGCGTCGACGTCGACCCCCGCTCCGTCGACGACGGCGGTTTCCGAATCCGCGAGCGCGACCACCTCGTGGCCGCGGTCGCCGGCCATCTCCGCGACCGCTCGCCCGACGTCGCCGGCACCGACGACGGCGAGTCTCACCGGCGGTCACCTCCCGGACGGTCGCCGCCCCGCGACGACTCGGCGCGATCCCCGACATCCGTCCCGCCGTCCGCCCGCGGCGTGCCGGCCCGGGCGCCGAGCGGTTCGACGACCTGCAGGTCCTTCCGGTCGGCGACCTGCCTGACGGCGGACAGCGCCGCCTCGACGCCGCCGCGCTCGACGGCCAGGCGCAACCGGGCGCTGGAGACGCCTTCTGGGCCCTCGGGAGCGGACAGTTCGAAGTCCACGACCGACAGGCCCGCACGGTCCTGGAGGGCGTCGATGGTTCCGGAGAGGTCGGTTTCGACCAGGTCGCCCGACAGCAGCACCGTCACCGACTCGTCGTAGCGCTGGTGGCCGGCCCGAACCAGGTCGATGCCCGCGTCCCGCAGCGCGGCCACGAGGTCGTCGAACCGGTCGGGCGGACACTCCAGGTCCACCTCGACGGGGACCCGCCCCCGGGGCGTGACGTCGCCCCGCTCGTGGTAGATCGACAGCAGGTTCCCGCCGTGGTCGGCGATCGGCTCCAGCGCCCGGAGCAACTCGCCGGGTTCGTCGGCCAGTTCCAGCCGGACGGTGTAGGCGGCCAGCGCCCCGCTGTCGGTCACCGCGCGGTCACCCCCGAGTCCGACTGCTGACGCGACGGCGTTGTGGGTACGCCACGTCCTGCCGATACCGGCCACGACCGGCCGGGCACGCCGGACCGGTCCCGGCCCGCCACCGGAGCGCTCCGCCGCGTCACACCTCCCGGACACGACCGGGGCGCCGCTGTCGTCGGCGACGGACGCTGCGTGCGCTGTTCCGTCCCGATCCGGCCGCCGGAGGTTGTGTCCGTCGACATGGCTCGGGATACGCACGGACGCATAAATGCCTGCTCCGCCCGCGTCAGGCCTTGCCGCCGTAACGCCAGCCCACCGCGTGTGGTCCGATCATTATTTGTTCGTGGACTCGGACAGTCTTAGGAATGACCGGTTCATCGGGAGACATCCGCGTGCTCCACGTCGACGACGACGCCGACTTCGCGGATCTCGCCGCGCGGTTTCTCGAGCGGAAACGCGACCGGTTCGTCGTCGCGACCGAGACCAGGGCCGAGCGGGCGCTAGAACGGCTGTCCGGGGAGGCGTTCGACTGCGTCGTCAGCGACTACGACATGCCGGGGATGGACGGCATCGAGTTTCTGGAGGCGCTCCGGGAGCGCCACCCGGACCTGCCGTTCGTCCTGTACACGGGCGAGGGCAGCGAGGCGGTCGCGACCGAGGCCATCAGAAACGGCGCCACCGACTACCTCCGGAAGGAGACCGAGACCGGGCAGTACGAACTGCTGGCAAACCGGATCGAAAATGTGGTCGGACAGTACCGCGCCAGCCGCCGGGCGGCCGACCTCGACCGCGTCCGGGTGCTGATCAACGAGGTCAACCAGGCGCTCGTGCGGGCCGACGACCGCGAGGAGATCGAGCGAGCCGTCTGCGGAGCCATCAGCGAGGCCGATCCGTACCTGTTTGCCTGGATCGGCGAGGTCGACGACGGGCGGGTTCGGCCCCGCGAGTGGGCCGGCAAGGGGGCGGACTATCTCGACGAGATAACTATCAGCCTGGACGAGGACGACCCGACCGGGAACGGCCCGACCGCTCGCGCGGTCCGGACTCGCGAACAGGTGACAATGC
>JAZKSB010000194.1:0-2785 GCA_036626315.1 Halobacteriales archaeon | reverse complement strand
GCCGCCGGGATAGCCGAGTTCGGCCCCCCAGTCGAGGCCGACGACGTTCGCGGCCCCGTCGACGGCGTGGCCCCAGATGATGACCGCACCCATCCGGCCGGTGCCGGCGTTCATCCATGGGGCGTACGCCTCGATGCCCTGCCAGACGACCCAGGTGACAAGCGTCGCGATGGAGACGACCACGACCGTGAACTGCGGGAGGAAGTGGACGTAGTCGGTCGTGAACGCGAGCGCCAGCAGGATCAGGCTCGGTACCGCGAGCACCGCGGCGCCGATGCGCCACAGCGCCACCTCGTAGGCGTCGACGACGCCGCGTCGGGCCAGTTCGACGGCCGCGAGCAGTGCCGCCAGCGCCAGCACGAAGACGGTGAAGTAGATGACGGGGCTGATTATCAGCGCGTTCCAGGGGTAGGTCAGCACCGTGTCGACGCCCTGCCGAAGCGCCGCGTTGCTAGCGTCGTCGAGCACCCGGAGCGCGCCGCCGAAGAACATGAACGGCAACAGGCCGTAAAACAGGTCCCTGCTGTCGCCGACGTCCAGTCGCCGCAGCAGCATGACGACCCCGACGACGGCGAACACCAGGGTCGTGGCGTAGCCGACCTCGTTGACGAGGTTGTAGCCGACGATACCGCCGTACTTCGTTCCCTCGCAGGCCGCACGGGAGGCGTGCAACTCGACCGCCCCGGTCCCCCCCTGCAGCACCGCACAGTCCACGCCGTGGGCGTCGGCGTACACCGGCCCCCAGAAATATTTCCAGATGAAGCCGCCGTACACCTCCTTCGGGAACAGCACCGACCCGGCGACCAGCGCGACGACCACCGCTCCCAGCACCGCCAGGTACGCACGCATCGGGTCGATCCGGCCTGGAATGCCAGGAACGTCGAACCCCTCGCCGGTGTCCTCGTCGGTCATGTCTGGCTGGCTGGGCGGCGGCGGTATTACGCTTCTGGTATCGCGTGGCGGTTCGAATCCCGACCGTCGACGGATCGGCCTTCGCGACTGCTCGGATAGTCGTGCGTCCGCGCACGACCGGCGTACCGGGTCAGTTCCCGCCCGTCAGCGGGAGTTTCTGCCCCTCGTGGTGGGTGCCGAGGATGACCATCGTCTGGCTGCGGGCCAGTCCCTCCATCTGGAGGACCGTCTCGAACATCAGCTCCCGGAGTTGCTCGGTGTCAACGGCGTAGATCCGCATGATTGCGTCCCACTCCCCGGTGGTGAGATGGATCTCCTGGACGCCGTTGACGCTCGACAGTTGCTGTAGGGTGTCCTGCTCGCTGCCCTGCTCGACGCGCAGGCCGACGAACGCCGAGATGCCGAGCCCCACCGCCTTCGGGTCGACCTTCGCGTGGTAGCCCTCGATGATCCCCGCCTCCTCCATGCGGCCCACGCGGTCGTGGACGGTCGCGCTGGACATGTCGATCCGGCGCGCGATCTCCGAAAACGCCGTCCGCGCGTCCTCCATGAGTATTCGGAGGATCTCTCGGTCGGTCTCGTCGAGTTCCATATCCGACCGCACGTGGCGGGCGGCAAAAGGTTTGAGGCTCCGTCGACGTGACCGGCGTGCCCGCCGCCACGCCCGACCGCCGCCCGGGCGTTCCCGCGTCAGATGTCCCGGGCCGCCGCGAGCACCAGGTCGTGGCGACGGCCGTTCGAGGCGACCAGGCCCTCGCTGTCGTGGCGCCAGCGATCGCCGTCGAGGCCGGTGACGGTCCCGCCGGCCTCCCGCACCATGTGGACGCCGGCGACCGCGTCCCAGGGGTGCATCCGCCGGTTGGTGACGACGCCCTCCACGCCGCCGTACGCCAGCATCGACAGCGACGCCTGTGCGCTGCCGAACCGCCGCAGGTCCGCAAACCGGGTGACGATGGCCCGGGCCGCCCCCGCGTAGGCCTCGCGGTCGTCCATCTCCCACCAGTAGGTCGGCACGACGGCGAACTCCTCGGGGTCGTCGCGCTCGCTGACCGAGACGGCTTCGCCGCCGCGGGTGACTCCGTCCGGCCCCGAGCGAACCGTCTCGCCCAGCGCCGGCATGACGTTGGCCGCCGCGACGGGTTCGCCGTCCTCGACGGCGGCGACGCTGGTCGCCCACACCGACACGTCCCTGACGTAGTTGTTCGTGCCGTCGATGGGGTCGACGATCCACGCCGGCCCGTCCTCGGGCACCGTCTTCCGGAGGTCCCCCTCCTCGCCGACCACCGGCTCCCCGGGGAACGACGCGCGGATGACCTCGACGACCCGCCGCTGGGCGTCGCGGTCGGCCTGCGTGACCACGTCCGTCTTGCCGTCCTTCAGTTCGACGGGGAGACCGTCGCGGAAGCCGTCCGCGGCGACGGCGGCGCCCTCGCGGGCCGCCCGCTCGACGATTGCGGCGCGCTGTCGTGGATCGGTCATGGTGCCGAGCGTTGTGGGGCCCCGCCCAAATGCGCGTCGGTCGGGCATCGTCGCTCCGGTTTCAGGGATCCGAGAGGCCGCCGCAATTCCCGGAGGTTGGGGGGCGTTCCAATTCCGGGGCGCTGGGAACTCCCCGGCGCTGGGAACTCCCCGGCGCTGGGAACTCCCCGGCCCCGGGACACTTTCCCCGCGCGCCCGGCCACACGCTTTATCAGGCCGTCCGTGCATGCAATGAACGAGGGAGGACCGCTCTCGTCCGCCGACACCGCTCGTCTACCGGTTCTTCCGCGACCGGAGCGGCCAGTCGGAGACACTCGGGACGGTCCTGCTGCTCGGGATAGCGATCGTCGGCACCGGGGCCATCGTCACGTTCGGCTCCACGGCACTGGAGGAC
>JAZKSB010000193.1:0-2807 GCA_036626315.1 Halobacteriales archaeon | reverse complement strand
ATCGGGAGCCACCTCCAGGTGCATGGCGTGGACGACCAGGTAGGCGGTCCGGCGGCCCGCAAAGCGGGCGACGACGCTGTCGACGCCGTCGCCATCCAGGTCCCGGATCGAAACCGTCGCGCCGCGGGCCGAGAAGTACGAGCGCCACGGCCCCGGCACCGCCGTCTCGACGGCGACCGCCCAGGTCCCGTTTCCGAGCGAGTGCCGGCGGTGGCTGACGTTCGTCCGGACGGGCAGCGTGGTCGGCCCACCGGCGGCGACGGTGCCCGGACTCGCGTTCAGCGCCGGCGCCCCGACGACCACCACGCGCTCGCCGACGGTGACCGGCGGCGCCCGCCGGAACCGGGCCCGGTCGCCCTCGCCCCGGACCACGGCCCCCGCGAGGAAGGCCACACGATGGCGGTCGTTGCGGTAGACCAGGCCGCCGGCGTCGACGGTTCGGACGACCCGGCCGCCGTCGAGGATCCGGACCTGGCGGTCGACGACGGCGAGTTCGCCGCCGGCAAACGAGACCGACCCCCGGTCGGTGCCGGTCGCGGTGACCGGCCGGAGCGCGGTCTCGAGGTCGGCGCCGACCCGCGCGGCGTCGGCGCTGCCGGCCTGCTGGTCGACGACGGCGCCGATGCTCGCGGTGAGCGTCCCCAGCGCGACCAGCGTCACGCCCAGCATGAGCGCGACGCCGACGACCTCCGACTGACCGCGGCGGCCACAGGCGCCCCGGCCGCCCGCGGTTCCAACCGGCCGACCGCGGGTGCCGCCGCGCGGCGAGCGACCGCTCACAACATCCCCACCCCCGCAAACACGAAGTACGCGACAAGCACGAGCAGTCCCGAGTGCAGGAGTGCGGCGTACCGTCCGCGGCTGGCGGTGCCGGCGAACCACCCGGAGGCCAGCATCGTCGCCTGCGTGACGATGTAGAACCGGTAGCGGTCCCGCTCGGGCTGGACGGCGTCGGGCGCCAGCGCCGAGGAGGCCATCGGCCCGGAGACCGACCCCAGCTGGGCGAACCCGTCTAGAACGAACGCGTTGACCGCGACCATGATGCCGACCAGCAGCAGCGCCGTCGTCCACCCGACCGCGACGTAGACGGCCATGTTCGACCGCAGCGCCTCCTTCTCGTGGTGGAGCCGGCCGATCTCCGTCTGGAGGGTCTCGAAGACGTCGTCGGCGTCGCTGCCGACCGACAGCGCCCCCGTGACCAGCCCCATGGTCTGTTCGGCAAGCGGCGTCCCGACCGCGTCGACGAACCGGTCCAGCGCCGCCGTGCGGCGGTCGACGTCGGGGGCGGCACCGGTCGTCAGTCCGGCGTTCAGCGCCAGGTCGGCGACGTCCGGCTCCAGCGGCCCCAGGTCGACCTCGCGTGCGACGAGTTCGACCGCCTCGCCGAACGGCCGGCCCAGGCTGACGTGGCCGGCGACGGCGTGGACGAGGTCGGTGATCTCCCGGTCCTTGGCGTCGTCCCGGCGGGCCCGGCGAGTCGCCACCAGGCCCACGGGGACGGCGTAGCCGACGTAGCCCAGAAGCGCCACGTTCGCGGCGTCGTAGCCGAGCCACGCGACGACCGCGGCGGCGGCCAGCCCCAGCGGGAGTGCCACGACGGCGGCGCTCGCCGGGTTCGAAAGCGCCGACCGCAGCGTCGCCACCCCGCCGGGGCGCCCGTAGGTCGTCGTGGCCAGCCCCGCCGGCCGCAGCGACTCGACGACCAGCGTCGCGCCGGCGCCGACGAGCAGCACGAACCCGGCGCTGCCGTACAGAAGCAGCGCCCGCACGGTGGTCGCCCCCAGCGGCGTCCGGACGGGCGCGCCCAGCCCCGGCGCGAGCACGCCCATCACGGTGAGCACGATGACCAGAAGCGCCGGCAACACCAGCAACACGACGAACAGCTCCGCGACGAGTTCGAGATACGACCCCGCCCGCTCGCGAGCACGGGACTGGCGGTGGCCCAGCACCCGGCTCTCCATCTGGAGGTAGTCCGCGAGTTCGTCCGGACCCTGCTCGGCGTGCTCGCGGAACTTCAGCAGGAACGGCGCCAGGAGATCCCGCGACGGCGTGTCCCTCGCGACCAGCCGCAATCCCTCCCGGAGGCTGCCCGCCAGCGACGCCTTGTTGAGCACCCGCCGCATCGCGACCGCCGTCTCGCCGTAGGCGTCGGGACTGTCCGCGACCTTCCCCAGGAGTTCGCGCTGGTCGTCGCTGCCCGCCGACAGCGCCCGCAGGTACCGAACCGCGCCGGGCAGGGTGCGCTCGATGTCGGCCCGGCGAGCCCGCGACCGCCAGCCGAGATACCGGCCGCCCGCGGCGACGGTCCCGCGTTTGGCCGCCAGTCCGACCGCCAGCGCCGTCCCGGCGGCGTTCCAGGTTCGGGGCACCGCCGGCACCGACACCCGGTCGACCACCGGAACGCCGGCGTGGACCGTCCGCGCGACGGCGGCGACGGTCGTATCCGGCAGCGCGACCGCCGCCGCGAACGTCGCCGCCGCCGTCGCCAGAAACGCCAGCCACGACGCCGCGTACACCCGCGCGAGGTAGATCTCGAAGCCTATCGAAAGGTCCGCCCCGCGAAACCGGCGCCGGTCGGCCTCGTGGCGGGTGCGGTCGGCGTGGCGGGAGAACAGCGCGTACAGCGCCCCGTCGACCCGTCGGACGGCGCCGGTCCGGCGGACCTGGGCCGACCCCGTCACTCCGACCCACCTCCCGGCGGCACGTCGGGCTCGGTCGGCCGGAGCTTCCGGCGGGCGGCGGCGTCCGGACCGGCCTCGGGCCCGCCGTCGGGGCGACCGGTGGCGGTCCCGGGATGGCTCCGGCGG
>JAZKSB010000192.1:0-2821 GCA_036626315.1 Halobacteriales archaeon | reverse complement strand
GGCAAGAACCTGTCGCGGCGTCTGACGGACGGCAGACGGCAGACGCCGGACGGTAGATGGCGGCTGGCGGGCGGCAGACGACGGGCGGCGGCGGGAGGGGGTCGGACGGCAGCCGGCGGCCGGCAGCCGGCGGCCGGCCAACTGCCGCCCGCCGCGGGATTCGCCCCGGCAGCCCCCGCGTCACCCGAAGTTTTCGACGAGCGTCGTCGCCGGATCGACCCCGGCGTCGGCCAGCGCGTCGCGGGCGCGCCGGCAGAACGGCTCGAAGCCGAACACGAACGGCGTCGCCCCGGAGACGACCGCGGCGACTTCGGTCTCGAAGTCGGTTGCGCCGATGGTCGCGCCGACGTCGGCGTCGGTGACGACGGCGACGCGTGCGCCGCCGGCAGCCAGCGCCTCCAGGCGGTCGATGTGGGCCGGCGTCTCGTCCTCGTAGACGACAGCCGCGTCGTGGCCGACGGCCCGGGCCGCCTCCGCGACGGCGACCGCCGGCCCGACGCCGGGTCCGCCGGCCAGCACTGCCGCGTCGCCGTGCTCGTCGGGGTCGTAGTAGACCTCGCCGAACGGTCCGTCGAACGGGAGGACGTCGCCGGACTCGAGGCCGGCGAGCCACGGACTCAGGTCGCCGGTCGGGTCGACCCCGACCGTGATCTCCACCCGCTCGTCGACCGACGGCGAGGAGATGGTGTACGCACGGGTAACCGTCTCCGCGCCTCGCCGCGGCCCCTCGTCGTCCGGTGGCGCGCCCTGGTCCGCCACGGGGTGGCCGTCGCCGTCGACCCGCACCCTGACGAGCACGAACTGCCCCGGCCGGCCGTCGAAGTCGGCGGGGGGCGCCAGATCGACCGCGACGGTGTCTGGTCCGACCTCCCGGACGGCCCGGACGGCGGTCTCGTATTCGGCCATGCCCCGCGGTAACGGCAGCGTCGGCAAGACGGTTGTGGTCGGGACGCTCGGACAACGGTTGCCGGCGCTCGCCGGATCGACCCCGAAACTGGACGGTAGTGAACCTCATGCATGGTCGACGATCGTCCAACGGACGGGACGACGATGGGTGCGAAATTCCCCGTTCCAGAACCCTTTTGCTCGCCGCCTCGCAACCCTCGGGACACTATGCCACGAGACCTGAACTGGGCCATCGGCGGCGAAGCCGGCGATGGAATCGACTCGACCGGGAAGATCTTCGCACAGGCGCTCTCCCGGGCGGGTCGGCACGTGTACACCTCGAAGGACTTCGCGTCCCGGATCCGGGGTGGCTACACGGCGTACAAGATCCGGACGTCCACGGAGAAGGTCGAGAGCGTGGTCGACCGGTTGGACGTCCTGATCGCGCTGACCGAGCGCACCGTCGAGGAGAACCTCGACGAGTTGCACGACGACAGCGTCATCATCTACGACGGCGGCCGCACCGAGTTCGACGACTACGAGCCGCCCGGCGAAATGGTCGGACTGGACGTCCCGCTGACCGAGCTCGCGAAGGAGGCCGGCGGCGAGATCGTCCGCAACATCGTCGCGCTCGGCGCCGCCGCCGAGGTCGTCGACTTCCCCATCGAGAACCTCGACAGCGCCCTGGAGAAGCGGTTCGCCGCGAAGGGCGAGAACATCGTCGAGACCAACCGCCGGGCGGCCCGTCTCGGCCAGGAGCACGTCCGGGAGACCGTCGGCGTCGAGACCGACTACGACCTGGAGACGACCGACGCCGACTACGTCCTGCTGAACGCAAACGAGGCCATCGGGATGGGCGCGATCGCCGCCGGCTGTCGCTTCTATGCGGGCTATCCCATCACGCCGGCGACGGACATCATGGAGTATCTCACGGGCCGCATCGAGGAGTTCGGCGGCCACGTCGTCCAGGCCGAGGACGAACTCTCGGCGGTCAACATGGCGCTGGGCGCGGCCCGGGCGGGCGCCCGCGCGATGACCGGCACCTCCGGGCCGGGCATCGACCTGATGTCCGAGACGTTCGGGCTGGTCGCGACCAGCGAGACGCCGCTGGTCATCGCGGACGTGATGCGGTCCGGGCCGTCGACGGGCATGCCCACCAAACAGGAGCAGGGCGACCTCAACATGGCGCTGTACGGCGGCCACGGCGAGGTGCCCCGCTTCGTGCTGGCGCCGACCACGGTCGCGGAGGCGTTCCACAAGACCGTCGAGGCGTTCAACCTCGCGGAGAAGTACCAGACGCCGGTCTATCTGGTCTCGGACCTGTCGCTTTCGGTCACCGAGCAGACCTACGAACCCGACGAGTTCGACATGGACGCCGTCGAGATCGAGCGGGGCAAGATCGTCGAGGAGGGCGAGGTCGACGAGTGGCTCGACGACCAGGGCCGGTTCCGCGCCCATGCGGTCACCGACGACGGCATCAGCCCCCGGGCGCTGCCGGGGACGGCCGACGGCGCGCACATGACGACGGGCCTGGAGCACGACGAACTCGGGCGCCGGACCGAGGACACCGAGGTCCGGGTGGAGCAGGTCGACAAGCGCGCCCGCAAGGTCGAGACCGCCCGCGAGCGCGAGGACTGGGACTACCGGGAGTTCGGCGACCCCGACGCCGACGCGCTGGTCGTCTCGTGGGGCTCGAACGAGGGCCCGATGCGGGAGGCCGTCGACTTCCTCGCGGCCGACGGCACCGACGTGCGGTTCATCTCGGTGCCGTACGTCTTCCCGCGGCCGGACCTCACCGAGGAGTTCGAGGCCGCCGAGGACGTGATCGTCGTCGAGAACAACGCGACCGGGCAGTTCGCGGACCTGGTCGAACACGACACGCTCCATCGCGTCGAGCGGGTCAACAAGTACACCGGCGTGCGGTTCAAGGCCGACG
>JAZKSB010000191.1:0-2843 GCA_036626315.1 Halobacteriales archaeon | reverse complement strand
TCCGGTAGACTGTCGTGACGACGCCGCCCGCCGAAAGCACCGCGAAGTCCGTCTGAGCCCACTCCATGCGCGTGTCCGCGAAGATCCCGACCCGCGTGTCGCTCTCGACGCCGAGATCCCGAAAGCCCGCCGCGAGGTTGCGGACGACATCGTGCATCTCCTCGTAAGTGATCTCCGCGAACTCGCCGTCGGGTCCCGCCGGCAGCACGGCCGGTACCAGCGACCGGTCGTAGATGCCGCCCTTGTACATCTGGGCAGGCTGGCCGGCGTATCGGTCGACGGCCTCCTCGAACATCGTCGGGATGGTCGTCTTCCCGATCACCTCGTCGTCGTAGTCGCGCTCAGCGTCCCGCCAGTTCATAGAGACTGGCTACCACGGCACAACGTAAAACGTTAGGGGAATTTATCCCCGCTTGCTGGTAGTTTATCGCCGCACAGCGGCGGGACGGTCGACGTTCCGTCCGCTCAGAACGCCCCGAAGGGGGCCTGCCGGCGGAAAAACGGCCGTCGCGGCGGCCGAACCGGGAAATCCGAGGTTGCCGCGGGGGAGACCGCCGCCACCAGCCGGGAGACCGCCGCCACCAGCCGGGAGACCGCCGCCACCAGCCGGGAGACCGCCGCCACTAACCGCCCCCTACCGCGTGTCCAGGTACCGCAGGACGCCCTGGACGTTCATGCCGGTCTCGGCGCGGACCTTCGTCTCCCCCCAGACGTCGACCAGGCTCTCGCGGGAAAGCGCCGCTTCGACGAAGTGCTCGACGACCGCCTCGTCGTCGTGGTCCGCCCGGACGGCCTCGATCTCCTCGACCCACTCGGTGAGCGTCTCCCGGTACTCCTCGAGCGCGGCAGTGCCCTCGACGGGGCCGAAGTGGGCGTACAGCAACACGTCGGGAGACAGCGACTCGACGAGGTCGACGTCGTCGAGGCTCTGCTCGAGGTCGAAGTTCGGCGGGGGACTCGTCGGCTCGATGCCGGACAGCGACGGCACCCAGATGCCGGCGGCGTCGGCGGTGAACACCGCGTCGTTTGCCGGATCCTCGAAGACGGCCTGGTGGGGCGCGTGGCCGGGCGCGTGGTGAACCCGGAGTTCGTGGTCGCCCAGGTCGACGACGTCGCCGTCTTCGACCGCCCTGACCCGGTCCTCCGGCACGGGTTTCGGCTCGACGTAGAACTGAAACTGCTCGCCGACGGCCCGCTTGGTCCCCTCCCAGAGCCGTCCGGGGTCGACCAGATGCGGCGCGCCGACCTCGTGACAGACCACCTCCGCGTCCGGGAAGTCCTCGGCCAGGAACCCGGTTCCGCCGGCGTGGTCGAGGTGGACGTGCGTGGGTGCGATCACCTCGGGGACGACGTCCAGGTCGTCCAGCGCCGACCGCAGCAGGTCGTAGTTCGTCCCGATGCCCGTGTCCACGACCGCGGGCCGCTCCGCGTCGAGGACGTACACCGCGCCGTACTCGGAGGTGTCGTACATCCCGGTGTCGACGTAGTACAGATCCGTGACGCCGCGTGCCTCGACCTGGAAGACGTCGCCGATTGCCATGGCCGAAGACACGGAGCGACGGTGGATAGGCGTTTCCGTCGCCCGTGCTGCCTGCCGTTTGCCGCCGCCATCCCCGACACTTCGCTCCCTGAGTCACGAAATCGTGGGGGTGGTCCCCACGCCATGGTCGGGAGCACGTGAACCATCACCGCACCGAGGTCGGAAGTATGTGAATCGCCCCCGCGCCGTGGCCGGAAGCGATGTTCTCAAGGGCGAGGAGCGCAAACGCTCGGATGCCTCACCCGCGAGGGTGAGTGCGCGTCGAGTACGTGTCGGCTGGACCGGGAAATGCCGGCGCGACGACGGGCGTCGGCGTGGTCTGCCCACCCTGCGCTCCGGTCGCCGACGGCTCGGCATCTCGACTGCGCGCCGTGGAGCGCGTTTTCACCGCTCCGGGGCGTGCGTCGACCGACCCCCACCCCACCCCCCACCCCTTTCCGACCGCGTCTCCACCTCGTCCGACCGCTTTTCCGGCATCGCCCCCTCATGAGACGTTCACACGGGAGCGACACGGTTTTGCCGACCCCCCGAGAAAGCGGGGACACGAATGCTCAGCAGGCAGTACGTTCGGGAGAACCCCGACGAGGTGCGTCGGGGGCTCCGGGAGAAGGGCGTCGACGACGTGGACCTGGACGCGTTGCTCGAGGTCGACGAGGAGTGGCGCGAACTCAAAGCCGAGGGCGACCGGCTGCGCCACGAGCGCAACGAGGTCAGCGACCGCATCGGCGAACTCAAAGCCGAGGGCGACGACGAGGCCGCCCAAGAGGTTATCGAGCGCTCCAGGGAACTCAAAGAGGAACTGGAGGCGGTCGAGGCCCGCGCCGAAGAACTGGAGGCGGAGTTGCAGGAACGTCTGTTGCGCGTGCCGAACGTCCCCGCCGAGGACGTCACCGTCGGCGACGGCGAGGACGACAACGTCGAGTTGCGCCGGTGGGGATTCGATGACCTGCGAGAGCGTCCGCACCCCGTCGTCCCCCACTACGACCTCGCGGAGGACCTGGACGTCATCGACTTCGAGCGGGGTGCGAAGGTCGCCGGCGGGGGGTACCAGTTTTTGAAGGGCGACGGCGCCCGCCTGGAGTACGCGCTGGTGCAGTTCATGCTGGATCTCCACCGCGAGCAAGGGTACACCGACGTGTTCCCGCCGCTGCCGGTCAACTCCCGGTCGATGCGGGGGACCGGCCAGTTCCCGAAGTTCGTCGACGACGCCTACCGCCTGGGCGGGGAAAACGGCGAGCCCTACGACGACGACGACCTGTGGCTGCTGCCGACGGCGGAGGTGCCGGTCACCAACATGTACCGC
>JAZKSB010000190.1:0-2865 GCA_036626315.1 Halobacteriales archaeon | reverse complement strand
AGCAACGAGTCCGAATGGTCCCTCCGAACCTGACGCGGGCGGCGAGTTCGAATGGTTTCTCCGGACTTGCGGCGAGCGGCCAATCCGAGCCGTCGGCCGGGCCTCGCGGGCGGCCGCTTTTGTCCCTGGCCCACCAACCGCGGGCATGGCGACGCGGGACGCGACGTGGGCCTACCGCGACGGACACGACGAGGGGTTCGCCAGGGCGTACTGGCGGCTGTTCGGCGACGCCGTCGTCTCCAGCATCGGCGTCGGCACGTATCTCGGCGACGCGACCGACGCGGTCGACCGTGCCTACGAGGAGGCGATCATCGAGGCGCTCGAGGGCGGCGTCAACGTGGTCGACACCGCGATCAACTACCGCCACCAGCGCAGCGAGCGGGCGGTCGGCGCGGCCGTCGAGCGCGTCGACGTCGATCGGGAGGCCGTCGTCGTGGCGACGAAGGGCGGGTTCGTGCCGTTCGACGGCACCCGCCCGGACGACCCCGCGCGGTATCTCCACGAGGCGTTTCTCGACCCGGGACTCGTCGACCCGGACGACCTCGTCGGCAACGTCCACAGCCTCGCGCCCGACTTTCTGGACGCGATGGTGGACCGCTCGCTGTCGAACCTCGGGCTGGACGCCGTCGACTGCTACTACGTCCACAACCCCGAGTTCCAGCTCCGGGACCGCTCGCGCGCGGCGGTCTACGACGCCCTGGAGGCGGCGTTCGCCCGCCTGGAACGCCGGGCGGCGGCGGGCGACCTGGCGCACTACGGCGTGGCCACGTGGGAGGCGTTTCGCGTCCCCCCGGACCACGAGCAGTACCTCTCGCTGCCGGAGGTCCACCGGCGAGCGCAGGCCGCGAGCGACGCCGCCGGGACGGAGACGACCCACTTCCAGGCGGTCCAGTTGCCGTTCAACGTCCGCATGGCCGACGCGTTCACCCTCCCGGCCCACGAGGGGCCGGACGGCCGGGTGAGCGCGCTCGAATACGCGAGCCGGGCCGGCCTGGACGTGTTCACCAGCGCCAGCATCGGGCAGGGCGACCTCGCGGACGCCGACGCGCTCCCGGACGCGGTGGCGGCCCGACTGAACGGCGAGACGCCGGCCCAGCGGGCGCTGAACTTCGCCAGGAGCGCGCCGGGCGTGACGACGTCGCTGGTCGGGAATGCGACGCGAGAGCACGTCCGGGAGAACGTGGCCGCCGGCGAGCACCTGCCGATGGACGCCGGCGCGTTCGACGCGACCTTCGAGTGAGCGGCCGGCGGATTAGAGCCACCCGCGAGTCGGGTCCACCCGCGAGTCAGGTCCGGAGTTCCTTGAACTCGGCGCCGCAGTCGGGGCAGCGGCGAACGGAGCCGAGTTCGTCCGGGTCGTTTTCGGTCTGGAGGTTCACGTCACACTCCGTGCAGACGAGTCGACCGTAGACGTCCTTCTCGATGTCGCCGTCACGGAGCCCCTTCTGGACCGATTTCATGGCCCGACGGTTCGGGACGCTAACTTAAAAAGCCAACCCACGACCCCCCGCGGGCGGGCCGTGCGGGGGTTGGCGTCGAGGCCGACGTGGACCTCCCGTCGTGGTGGCCTCGTGGCGCCCGCGAGCGACCGCCGGGCCGCCGTTTCGAAAGCTTTGATGCCGCCCCCGCGAAATCGGGAGTGTGTCCCGTGGCCGACTGTTCGCGTCGCTGACGTCGCTGGTCTTTCTCGTGAACCTCTCGCGGCTGGTGTACGCGCCGCTGGTCGAGCCGCTGAAGGCCGCGTTCGGCGTGGACGCCGACGTCATCGGCGTCGTGGTGACGCTGGTCTGGGTCGGGAGCGCGCTCCCGCGGGTGCCGACGGGATGGCTCCTGACCCGGGTGCCCCGCCACCGGGTCGTGCTGGGGGCCGGCCTCGTGATGACCGTCGCGGCGGGGTTCGCCTCGACCGCCAACTCCGTCCTGTTGCTCGGGGCCGGAGCGCTGGGCATGGGGCTTGCGAGCGGCGTCTACTTCGTCTCCGCGAACCCGCTGGTGAGCGAACTCTATCCCGACCGCGTGGGCCGGATGATGGGGATCCACGGCATGGCCTCGCAGGTGGCCGCGGTGGTCGCGGCGCCGCTGGTGTCGGCGGCGCTTCTGCTGGCGACGTGGTCCGACGTGTTCGCGGCCATCGCCGTCGCCGGCGCCGCGACGACCGCCGTCTTCTACGTCGTCGCCCGCCGGACCGAGATGCCGGCGGCAAGCGGCGCCGACCGGGACCTCGTCGGCGCCGTGCGCAGCCAGTGGCCGCTGGTCGCCGCTGGCGTCATCATCCTGGGGACGACCGGGTTCGTCTGGCAGGGGATCTTCAACTTCTACGTCTCGTTTCTGATCGCGGAGCGCGGGTTCGCCGAACCCGCCGCGCGCAACCTCCTGACCGTCGTGTTCGCGGCGGGCGTGCCCGCATTTTTCGTCAGCGGGCGGCTGGCCGACCGGTTTCCCCACGTGCCGTACATCCTCACCATCCTGGTCGCGTTTCTCGCGGCGTCGTTCGTCGTCACCGCGACCGGCGGCACGGTGCTGGTGCTGGCGACGGCGGCGCTGGGCTATGTCATCCATAGCCTCTTTCCGGCGATGGACACGTACCTGCTCGACACGCTGCCCGACGAGCACCGCGGCGGCGCCTACGCCGTCTACAGCGGCGGGATGATGATCATGCAGGCGACCGGCAGCACCGCCGTCGGGACGCTCTCCGCCGCCGGCTACGGCTACGCCGCTGTGTTCCAGGGCCTGCTCGTCGCGCTTGCCGTCGTCGTCGCGGCGCTGGCGGGGATCTGGGCGCTCGGGCGGTTCCCCGGCGCCCGGGACAGGCCGGTGTTTTGACGGAGTGGGGAAGGTGTTATAGAACGGTTCGCATCCCCCTGT
>JAZKSB010000189.1:0-3035 GCA_036626315.1 Halobacteriales archaeon | reverse complement strand
GTAGGGACGAGGTGTCCTTATCATATTTAATATGAACGATATATTAACGTCACGACCCACAACGAGCGGTCACGTGTACAATATAGCCCCGGTTCATCTATGTAGTTGTACGTAGCGATAGCTTCCGCTTCGTACTGCTGTACCATCCCACGAGACCATGTTTGTGCATCGGGACGACCGGAATCGACTTCTGTGCAGGCCGGTCCGCCAGGACCGACACCCTGTTGCATCCGGCACCCGTTCCGGAGGCCATGGTCGAGTTCGACCCGGAGCGGTTCGAGGAGAAGTACGCCCACTACTTCCCGCAACTCCAGCGCGCATACAAGAACGCCTTCGAGCGGATGAACCAGCAGTACGACTCGCAGTTGGTCCACGCCATCGACCAGCAGGTGCTCGACGAGTCCGAGCCGTTCTACGAGGGCGATGGCGAGTTCCGTGTCGAACTTCCGGCGGACCCGTTCGAGCGGACCGGCGCGGCGCTGGACGACGAAGCGCAGTTCGACGCGGTGCTGTCCGCGTACGTCGAGCGCATCGAGACGGAACTGCGGGCGGTCTTTGGCTTCGACGGCGGGTGACTGCCCGCCCCGGAACCCCGAGAGTGCGCCGGAAATGCGCCGGCTGCGCGCAACCAAAGGCCTAAGCGGTCGTGGTCATTACCCGGAGTCACATGAGCACGGAGTCACGCGAGGGGGACGACCTGGAGGATCGCATCGCCAACTTCCTCAGGCGAAACTTCCCGCAGATCCAGATGCACGGCGGGACGGCAGCCATCCGGAACGTCGACCGGGAGACCGGAGAGGTCACCGTCACGCTCGGGGGGGCGTGCTCGGGATGTGGCATCTCGCCGATGACCGTCCAGGCGATCAAGAGCCGCATGGTCAAGGAGATCCCGGAGGTCGAGTCGGTCAACGCCGAAACCGGCACTGACGGGGACCTCGGCGGCGGCGCGCCGCTGTCCGACGACGACGGGTCGACCGAGGGGCCCGAAGCGCCCTTCTGAAGCCGGGGAGTGCCGCTCGACCGGCACGCCGCGGAGGCCGCCCGACACGCACGGACGCTACCGGCCGCCGGCAACGCGAAATCAGGATATTTAACCACCTCGGGGGCAGGAGATGCATTCATGGCAGAGAGCGACGGGCCGGCGAACGTGCTCTTCGTCGTCATGGACACGGTCCGCAAGGACCGGCTGTCGGTCTACGGCCACGACCGACCGACGACGCCGGGGCTTGAAGCGTTCGCCGAGGAGGCGGCCGTCTACGAGGGTGCGGTCGCGCCGGCCCCGTGGACCCTGCCGTCCCACGCGTCGATGTTCACCGGGCTCTATCCGAGCGAACACGGCGCCAGCCAGGAAACGCCGTATCTGGAGGGAGCCACCACGCTGGCGGAGTCGCTGTCGAGCGCCGGGTACGCGACGGCCTGCTACTCCAGCAACGCCTGGATCACCCCCTATACCCACCTCACCGACGGGTTCGACGACCAGGACAACTTCTTCCAGGTGATGCCCGGGGAGTTCCTGTCGGGGGCGCTCGCGGGGTTCTGGAAGCGACTCAACGACAGCCCCGCCCTGCGGGGGGTCGCCGACTCCCTGGTCGACTGGGGCAACCGCGTCCACGAGCGGTTCGCAGGTTCCGAGTCGGAAGACAGCAAGACCCCCCACATCGTCGACCGCACCAGGGAGTTCATCGAGGCCAACGACCGGTTTTTCGCGTTCGTCAACCTGATGGACGCCCACCTGCCGTACTATCCGCCCGAGGAGTACCGCGAGCAGTTCGCGCCCGGGGTCGATCCCGACGCGGTGTGTCAGAACTCCAAGGAGTACAACTCGGGGGCCCGGAACATCGACGACGAGGAATGGGAGGCCATCCGCGGGCTGTACGACGCGGAGATCCGCCACGTCGACGACAACCTCCGAGAACTGTTCGACTGGATGCAGGCGGAGGGCCACTGGGAGGACACGACGGTCGTGGTCACCGCCGACCACGGCGAACTCCACGGCGAGCACGGCCTCTACGGCCACGAGTTCAACCTCTACGACCCGGTCGTCAACGTCCCGCTGTTGCTCAAACACCCCGACGTGGAGCCGGCCCGTCACGACTACCAGTTCGAACTTCAGGACCTCTATCACACTGTCCTCGACGCTGCCGGCGTCGACGCCGCCGACGGCGCCGTCCCGCTGAATCCGGCGCGGTCGCTGCTGTCCGACGGACACCGGGACTTCGAAGCCGTCGTCGGCGAGGCGCCTCCCGCCGGCGACGGCGACCCCGGGAAGTACGCCTACGTGGACTACACGCGCCCGGTTGTCGAACTGAACCAGCTCGAGAACAAGGCCGCCACCGCCGGCATCGACCTCGACGAGCAGTCCCGGTACTACTCCCGGATGCGGGCGGTGCGAACGAGCGAGGGCAAGTACATCCGCAACGAGCGCATCGACGACGAGTTCTACCGCCTCGACGAGGACCCCGGAGAAACCGACGACCGCCACGGCGAGGACGACCCGCTGGCGGCGGACCTGCAGGGGGCGCTGTCCGCCTACGAATCGCGGGTCGGTCGCTGGGAGAGCGACGACGACCACCCGAGCGACGACGAGGCGCTGGACGGCATGGACGAGGAGGCGCGCAAACGCCTCGAGGACCTCGGATACATCGACTGACGTGACCGACCAGAGTCCCAGCGAGGACGGTGCGGGCGACGCCGGTCCGTCGGGCGAGCATCCGGGCGCCGCCGACCCGCCGGGCGACGATCCGGGCGGCGTCGATCCGGCGAGCGAGCATCCGGGCGACGGCGGTCGCAGCGGCGTCCCCGACGGCTCGGAATCCGCGTCCGACGGCGGTGGCGGGCTGTCAGGCCTGTTCTCCCGGACGCTGTTGCTTCGGACTGCCGTCGGGTTCGGGGTCGCGGTCGTGCTGATGTACCTGCTGGGGTGGGCGGTCGGGTGGGCGGAGGTGCTCGATGCGCTGTCAGGCGCGGACCTGCGCTGGCTGGCGGTCGCGGCCCTGTCGACGGCGCTGGGGCTGGCGCTGTGGGGCAAGGCCTGG
>JAZKSB010000188.1:0-3126 GCA_036626315.1 Halobacteriales archaeon | reverse complement strand
CGCCGTCGACGACTCTGCCGCTCCGCCGTCGGCGTCGTTCGCCGTCGACGACTCGCCCGCGACGGCCCGGCGCCGGAGCAGCACCATCCCCCCGACCACGAACGGGAGAAACAGCCCCACGGCGGCAGCGCCGTACAGCGTCGCCAGCCCGAGCACGCCGGCGACGCCGATACCGACCTGGAGCCACTCGTCGCGCTCCAGGTCGGCACGGGTCGCGAGATAGACCGCCGACACCACGAGAAACGCGCCGTGGACCACCAGTAGTCCGCCAAGCGAACTCCGATCGGGAAACAGCGCCAGCGACCGACCGCTCGCCGACCCCAGCAGGAACGGCAGCACCCACGCCAGCGCGAGCACCTCGATCCCGACTGCGAGCGCGCCCGCCGTCCCGGCACGGACGAGTTCGCGGGCCGCCGGCCCCTGCTGTTTTGTTGCTTCCAGACGGCGACGCACGCGCTGTGGCAACAACGACACCGGATCGGCGGGCGCGAGCAACAGCGCGAGCGCACTCAGCCCGAACACCGACGCCGCGCTCCAGGTGTTCGTGAAGGCCACCAGCCCCCCGACCGCTGGCGTCGCCCCGAACGCGAGCAGTCGCCGGCGGGCCCGCCGCCCGGGCGGCGTCCGGAAGTAGGCGGCCAGCAGCGCCACCAGAAGCAGCGTGAACGGCGTGACGGTCATGTGGCCGTGCAGGTCGCCGTTCAGGAACGCAAAAAGCGGGAACTCGTTTATCGTGCCCTCGATGACGCGGCTGGCGCCCCAGTATCTGAACTCGCCGGGCGCCAGGGGAAATTTCGCGGTCTCCACGCCGACGCCCTCAGCAAGAAGATCCACCGCGGGCCCCGAGACGGCGTCCGGCAGCGCCCACACCAGGACCCGACCGGCGGTCTGGAGGTTGCTCGCGAAGCCGACGAAAAACGCGGCCAGGAGCCCGCCGAGCCGTCGGGAGGCGCCTTTCGCGGCGGCGAGCGACCCACCGACGCCGAACGCCGCGGTGACGTACATGGCATAGAAGCCGGCCAGCGAGAGGTTGTACGCGTACTGCGGGGCGGTTCCGGTGGCACGCCCCAACAGCGTCGTCACGAGGTGGCCCCCGTAGTAGTACGCGACCGGTTCCCCGCCGAACCAGAAGTCCGCCGGCGGCAGCGTCTCGGCCCGGTACAGCGACTTCACCAGTCCGAAGTCCAGGAACTTCTCGCCGGCCAGCGGATGGACCGCGGGATCGACCGCTCGGACCGCAACGAGAAACAGGAACGCGACGACGAACACGGCGCCCGTCTCGGCGGCGACCGGCCAGTTCGGCTCCGCGTCTCCGAGCCGTCGGGCGGCAGCGACCAGGCCGGCGAGGACCGCGAGCCCGGCGAAAAGCGCCGGCCACGGAAACGAGACGTGGCCGACCCACAGCGCGACCAGCGCGACCGGAGCCAGCGCCAGCGGGAGCGCGACGCCGGCGCCGTCGTCGGCGAGTCGACCGAGCAGGGCGGCGGCGACGGGCAGGCCCGCGGCGCCGACCGCCAGGTAGGCGACCAGCCAGATCGCGACGAGGCCGTACTCCATCACGCGAGCCAATCGGCGTTCGGGGTAAATCCCTTCCGGTTTTCGGCGTCGCCGCCGGCCCGTCGTCCGGTCTCGCCCCCGGCAGTGCGGTGTCCGGGTTTCGAAGTTTCCGTTCCGGGGGAGCCGTGTCCGGGTTTCGAACGGTTTTTACCCCGCCGCCGGCTGCTTGCGGGCGATGAGCGCGTCCGTCGGCATCGTGATCCCGGCCTACCGCCCCGACCTCGACCGGCTGGCGTCGTACGTCGCGGCGATCCGGGCGGAGCTGTCGCCGGCGACCGTGCTGGTCGAGGTCGACGCGCCCACGGCCGAGACTGAGGCCGCGCTGGCGGAGATGCCGGTGACGGTCCACGCCGCCGCCGAGCGCCGCGGCAAGGGCGCCGCCATCACCGCCGGTTTCGAGCGGCTGGAGACGGACGTGCTCGCGTTCGCCGACGCCGACGGGAGCACGCCTGCGCCCTCGCTTGCGGAGGTCGTCGCGCCCGCCGCGACGGGCGACGCCGAGGTGGCGGTCGGGTCGCGACGCCATCCCGACGCCGACGTCGCGACCCACCAGACGTACGCCCGTCGCTGGCTGGGCGACGGGTTCGCGTGGCTGGCCCGGCGGCTGCTGTCGGTTCCGCTGTACGACTACCAGTGTGGCGCGAAGGCGGTTACGCGGGACGCCTGGAAGCGGGTCCGCGGCCACCTCTACGAGCCGGGGTTCGCCTGGGACGTCGAGTTCGTCGCGATGGCAGGGGCGCTCGGCTGCGGGGTGGCCGAGGTGCCCGTCCGATGGGAGGACCAGCCCGGATCGACGGTCTCCCCGCTGGGGACGGCCGTCGATCTGTTCCGGGCGCTTCTGGCGGTGCGCCACCGCGAGAAACTGCTCGCTGACCACCCGCTGCACTCGGTCGTCGCCGCCCGCCGGGATCGACCGGCAGCGCTGGTCGACCGGGTCGAGGGGGCCCGCGATGAGTGACCGGGCCGCCGACGCGGTGTCGTCGCTGCTCTCGGGCGTGCGGTTCGGACAGTTCGTTTCGGTTGGCGCGGTCGGCGCGCTGTTCGACAACGCCGTCCTTGTGTCGCTGCACCTCGGCGTCGGCGTCCCCGAGTTTCCCGCGAAGGCCGTCGGCGCGGAGACGGCCATCCTCGTGATGTTTCTGGTCAACGAGCACTGGACGTTCGCCGACGAGGGGACCTCGGGGCGGGGGGCGTTTCTCCGCCGGCTGTTGCGCTCGCACCTCGTACGGGCCGGCGGCACGACCGTCCAGCTTTCGGTCTACTGGGTGTTGACCCAGGTGCTGGTGTTCGAACTGGTGGCGTTCGGAACGGACTGGTGGTTCCTGCTTGCCAGTCCCATCGCCATCGGCATCGCCATGTTCGTCAACTACGCCTTCGAGAGCCTGTTCACCTGGCGGGTCCACGCGTAGATCGGTCCGGTCCAGACCGGCGGGCGGGGACGTCGGTGTCATGGAAATTCCCCACACGGCGGGGGAATCGAATCACAACCCTTAACTGTCGCTCGGGGATAGAAAGCGGTAGCGGGATGGGATAGCCAGGAGATTCCGCCGGGCTCATAACCCGGAGATC
>JAZKSB010000187.1:0-3181 GCA_036626315.1 Halobacteriales archaeon | reverse complement strand
AGGTGCTCCAGCGCCCAGTTGACGACCGTGTGGCCGAAGATGCCCGGCAGCACCGCCATCGCCAGAAACAGCAGCCACTCCCGGGGCGGATACGCCATGAAGGTCCCGGCAAGGGCACCGGTGGAATGACCGAGCGCCAGCTCCCGACCGACGACGAACGCGAACAGCACCGCCGCGGCCACTGCGTACACGACGGTCACGTACGGGAACAGTCCCACCCGCTGGCGGATCGACCGCCCGGCCAGCCCGTAGGCGGCAAACGCCACCGCGCCCGATGCCGCCAGGCCGTTGCCCAGAAGCGCCCGCCCCTGGACGGGGACGGTCGCGCCGGGGTCGGCCAGGCTCATCACCGCCGCGCCCGCGACCGCAAGCAGGATGCCCCCAACCGTCCGGCGGGTCACCCGCTCGTCGAGCAGGACGTACGCCCCGATGGCGACGAAGATTGGCTGGCTCTGGACCAGGGTGACGCTCGCGGCGACGCTGGTGTACCGCAGGCTCTCGAACCAGACCGCAAAGTGGACCGCGAGCGCGACGCCCGCCCCGATCGCCGCGACGAGGTCGCGGTTTGCGATCTGCCGGATCGCGCCGGGGTCGCGCCGAAACGCGACGGGCGCGACCAGCGCGGTCATGAACAGGACCCGGTAGAACGCCTTCACGACGCCCGGCGCGTCGCTCCAGCGAACCAGGATGGCACTCGTGCTGATCGCGGCGATGGCGACCGCGAGCGCGGCGGTTGGCGGCACCCGCTCGTCGGCCCAGGCATCGATTCGCACGGACGGTTGGACGCCCCCGGCCCGCTTACAGATTGTGGAAGCGACCGGCTGGTCCGGGGACGACGAAGTTCAGACCCCTCACCGGGGGACCGACACCCTCACTCGGCGTCCTCGGGCGTGTCGAAGTCGTGGAACTTCTCGCCTTTCTCTTTGCTGAGGATGTCCAGCGCGGCGGCGGCGCCGTCGCCGGCGGCGATGACCGCCTGCCACTTCTCCGCGCGGGCGGTCGCGCCGGTGGCGTAGGCGCCGTCGACGCTCGTTTCCATGTCGATGTCGACGGCGACCGGTCCCTCCTCGGTCGTCTCACAGCCCAGCGCCTCGGGCAGGTCGCGGTCGGTGCCGGTCGCGAACACCACGTAATCGGCGTCGTAGTCGTCGTCCTCCGTCTCGACGACGAACCCGTTGCTGGATTCGCCCACCGCGACGACCGCCTCCCCCTGGCGGCGGTCGACGCCGAACTCGTCGACCTGGTCGCGGGTGACCGCCATGAACTCGCTGCCGTCCATCGAGTCGATCCCCGGATAGTTGAACAGGTGGGCCATGTGCATCCAGGTGTCGTCGGCGTCGAACACCGTGGCGTCGAGACCGTTCTTCGCGGCGAACAGTGCGGCTGACAGCCCTGCGGGGCCACCCCCGACCACTGCGACGTGGGTCATGGACGGCCGTTACGAGTCCTCTGAAATAAAGGTGACTGCGCCGGGGATTTCAGGGGGGTACCCCGGACGCGCCGGAGCGGCGACTCGCGACCGTCCCGGTCGGCGCACGGACGGCTCTCCGCGATCAGCACACCCGCGACTCTCCATGATCAGCACACCAGCGGCTCTTCACGACCAGCACACCCGCGACTCTCCACGACCAGCACACCGGTAGCTCTGCGCGGTCATTCGAGCAGTTCCCGGGTCTTCCGGTGGCGGTACCGGAACATCGGCTCCATGCCGACCCACCCCAGCGGCGAGATGGCCCGCCCGACCGGGCCGCCCGGGAGCGCGTAGGTCAGGCGGTCCTCGACGACGGTCGCCTCTCCGTCGGACACGAACCGGTGGACGTGGTCCCACCGCTGGAACGGGCCGTCCTCCATTACGTCCCGGAAGTACGCGTCCGTCTCGCCCCGCTCGCGCTCGCGGATGTAGGACGTCCAGGTCTGCCGGGGACCGACGCCGAACGCCCGAACCGAGACGTGGACTCGCGACCCGGCGACGAGTTCGTCGGGGTCCGGCGCTCCGTCCGGTCCTTCGGTGCCCTCGACCCGGAGGTTCATGAACCCGGGGGTCAACGCCACGAGGCCGTCGACCGTCGAGTGAAACGCCCAGACTGCAGACAGCGGTGCCGCGACGCGCGTTCGTCGGCTGTAGGTCGTCACGGGTGCAGTTCGGCCCGGAACCGGAAAAGCAGGACGTCGAAATCAGTTATGACGGGCAAACCGCTGCGGCCCCCGGGGGGAGGAGTCGTTGCGCTCGCGGGCGTGGTCCCCGGACGGGCAGCACTTCGGCGGGCGATCACTTCAGACGTTCCTGCAGGAACGACGGGTGGGCAGCGGTGACCCCATCGATGTCGAGAATCTCGTCGTTGATGATCTCGCCGAGTTCATCGCCGTCCGTCGCCCGGACCTCGGCCATCAGCATGTGGTCGCCGCTGGAGGTGTATAGCGCCTCGACGGCGTCGAGGCCCTTCAGCGACTGGGTGGCCTCGACGTAGCGCTCGCTCTCGACGTCGATGCCGACCAGCGCGATCGACTGGTTCGGCAGTTTCTTCGGGTCGACGTCCGCGGAGTAGCCGACGATGACCCCCTCCGACTCCAGTTCGTCGATGTACTTGCGGACAGTCGGCTTGCTGACCTCGGCCCGCTCGGCGATCTCCGCGTATGAGGCCTGGGCGTCCTCCTCGAGGGCGTCGAGGATCCGCTGTTCCGTTGACTCCGTGCTCACGCAGAACCCTTTCCGCCGGTGGAAAAAATATCTTTCGAAAACAAAACGAGGTTTTAGGAGAACCAAAAAACTCGTTCAGGGGGCAACGTCCCCGACGCAGTCGGCTACTTGTGCTGGTCCAGGAGGTCGTAGGAGCGCTCCCACTCCCGGTCGTCCTCCCAGTAGGCGTCGGCAGCGGGCTCGTCGGGCATCTCGCCGATGGACTGCTTTTCCTCCTGGTAGGAGGGACGCTCCTCGTCGCGGTAGTAGACCCCGGTGAGCACCTCGCCCTCGTAGAGGCGCTGCTCGGTCTGGTGCATCATCTCGTGGGCCTCCCGCCGGTCGGTCTCGTCGAACTCGAACTCGTCGTTCTCGTTGACGTCCTTGTAGGGGACGTACTGCTGGGCGTCCTTGTTCCAGGTCGGACACTGGGTCAGGAAGTCGACGTGGGCGAACCCGTCGTGTTCGATCGCCTCCACGAGGATCTCCTTGGCCTGGGTGGGG
>JAZKSB010000186.1:0-3274 GCA_036626315.1 Halobacteriales archaeon | reverse complement strand
CGTCGTCGGCATCGCCGCCCGCCAGACCCTGGGGTCGGTGCTCGCGGGATTCGTGCTGATGTTCTCGAAGCCGTTCGAGGTCGGCGACTGGATCGAGGTCGACGGCCGGGAGGGGATCGTCCCGGACATCACCATCGTCAACACCCGCATGGAGAGCTTCGACGGCGGGTACGTCGTCATTCCGAACGACGTCGTCGAGACCAGCACCGTCCTCAACCGCACCCGGAAGGGCCGGCTCAGGATCCGTCTGGAGGTGGGCGTCGACTCCTCCGTCGAACCGGGACGGGCCGAGGAGGTCGCGATGGTCGCGATCAACGAGGTCGACGACGTGATGCCCGTCCCGCGACCTCAGGTCGTGCCGACGGGGTTCGCAGATTCGGCTATCGTCCTGGAGTTGCGCTTCTGGATCGACAAACCCTCCGCGCGGCGCAAGTGGCGCGCGAAGGCCGCCGTCCTTCGGTCGGTCTACGCCGCCTTCGAGGAGGTCGGCATCAAGATTCCCTACCCCCAGCGGGAACTGTCGGGCCGCCAGGAGACTGGCGGGTTCCAGGTGGCTGACAGTCCGGTCGAGCCAAGCCACGAGCCCGGTGCGGAGGCCTCCACCCGGCCGGAGGCCGGCATCACCTCCGAACAGTGACTTCCGGACCCGGGGGCTTTTCCCGGCATACCGGGTACTGGCCCACATGGATCTACTCGTCGTCGGCGCCGGCGCGATGGGCCGGTGGTTCGCCGCCGCCGCGAGCGACGCCGTCGAGTCGGTCGCGTTCGCCGACCGCGACCCCGAGGCCGCCGCGGGCGCCGCCGAGGCCGTCGGCGGCCGGGCGGTCCCCGCTCCGCCGCCGGAGACGTTCGACGCCGTCTGCGTGGCCGTTCCGATCCCCGCCGTCGAGGACGCGATAGCGACCTACGCCGACCACGCGATCCGGGCCGTCGTCGACGTGACCGGCGTCATGGAAACGGCGGTGTCCGCGATGGCCGACCACGCGCCGGGCGCCGAACGCGTGAGCTTTCACCCGTTGTTCGCGCCCGAGCGGGCACCTGGCACCCTCGCGGTCGTCCCCGACGAACCGGGCCCCATCACCGACGACCTCCGGGCGGCGCTCGCCGACCGCGGCAACGACCTCTTCGAAACCACCGCCGAGGAGCACGACGCTGCGATGTCGTCGGTCCAGGGGGCTGCCCACGCCGCCGTGCTCGCGTACGCCCTGGCCGCGAGCGAGGTCCGCGAGGAGTTTCACACCCCCGTCTCGCGACCGCTGACCGACCTTGCGGAACTGGTCACGGACGGCAATCCTCGCGTCTACGCCGACATCCAGGGCGCCTTCGACGGGGCCGACGACGTGGCCGCCGCCGCCGAGCGGATCGCCGACGCCGACGCCGAGGAGTTCGCCGACCTGTTCGAGGCCGCGGGCCTCCGGTTCGAGCACGCCGACGGCGGCGGTGAGGGGACGTGAACGCCGAACAGCGCCGGCGGGTCCTCGAGAGCGCAAAGTACCTCCGGCAGGTGCGCCCGCTGGACCCCGACGAGATCCGCGAGTACGTCGAGGGGCGGCCCCACGCCGCCGCCGTGCGCCAGGTGCTGCGCGAGCGGGCGTTCGACCTCGGAGTGATCGAGCGCGAGGACGGCACCTTCGTTCCGGTCGACGAAGGCCCTCTGTCGCCGGATTTCACCGGCGTCGAGGCGTTCCCCGAGCGGTACGCGCGCCGACTGGCGGACCTGCTGGTCGACCGGTTCGGGTCCGACTGGCACCGCGGCGACGCCGGCGCCGGACTGCGCGGGCGAATCCGCCGGCTGAAGGAGGACTACTACCGCGGCGACCCCGTCGAGTACGACGAGGCGGCGGCGCTGGGGTACGCCGTCTACCACCTGCCGGACTACTACGCCGCCGTCCAGTACGTGCTCGACGAACTCGGCCGGCAGGGACTGTTGCCCCGACGGCTCCGGGTGCTCGACGTCGGCGCCGGCGTCGGCGGTCCGATGCTCGGGCTTCACGACTACCTCCCCGACGACGCGCTCGTGGCGTACCACGCCGTCGAACCCGCCGCAGGCGCCGACGTCCTGGAGGCGATGCTCGCGGAGACGGGCCGAAACTTCCGCGCGACCATCCATCGCGAGCGCGCCGAGACGTTCGACCCTGCCGGTCCGCTGGGGGCCGGTGACGGTCCCGACGACGGCACCTCGACCGGGGACGACGCCGACCCCGCATACGATCTGCTCCTGTTCGCGAACGTGTTGAGCGAACTCGAGGACCCGGTCGCCGTCGTCGACCGCTACCTCGACCACCTCGCCGCCGACGGGGCGGCCGTCGCCATCGCGCCCGCCGACCTGGAGACGTCGACCGGCCTCCGGTCGGTCGAGCGGGCGCTCGACGACCGCTGCACCGTCTTCTCACCGACGCTGCGTCTCTGGCCCGGCGAGTCGCCGTCCGACCGGGGATGGTCGTTCGCCGTTCGGCCCGACGTTGCGGTCCCACCGTTCCAGCGCAAACTCGACGACGGGAGCGGCGAGTTCGTCAATGTGGACGTCCAGTACTCCCACGCCGTCCTCCGACTGGACGGGCAGCGGCGGCTGGACGTGCGCGCAGATCCGGACCGGCACGCGAAGATGGCCGAGATGGGCGACCACGTCGGCAACCGGATCGACCTGCTGGCGGTCAAACTCAGCCACGACCTCGCGGAGGGCGACGGCAACTCCGTCTTCAAGGTGAGCGACGGCAGCGAGTCCCGCGGTCACTTTGCCGTGCTCGCCCGGAAAACCGCGCTGAACGCCGCCATGCGGCGGGCCGAGTACGGCGACGTCCTCGCCGTCGAGGGCGCGCTCGCGCTGTACAACGACGACGAGGGCGCCTACAACCTGGTCGTCGACGACGAGACGGTCGTCGACCGTGTGGCCGCGCCGTGAGGGCGCCTCCGCCTCCGCGAGCGCTACCCCTTTTGTCTCGGGGCCGGTAGTCCGTCGCATGGACGACCCGGTCATCCTGCTGACCAACGACGACGGCATCGACAGTCCGGGGCTGGGCGCGCTGTACGACGCGCTCTCGGAGGTCGGGGAGGTCACGGCCGTCGCGCCCGCAGACGACCACAGCGCCGTCGGCCGGTCGATCGAGCAGTCTGCGTCGGTGTTCGAGCACGAACTCGGCTACGCCGTCGACGGGCCGCCGGCCTCCTGCGTGGTGGGTGGCCTCGAAGCCCTCCTCCCGGATGCCGACCTCGTCGTCTCGGGGTGCAACCAGGGCGCGAACCTCGGCGCGTACGTGCTCGGACGGTCCGGCAC
>JAZKSB010000185.1:0-3350 GCA_036626315.1 Halobacteriales archaeon | reverse complement strand
TGGCCCGCGAGGAGGTGCGGGACGTGCTGGCCGACGCCTCCGACCTCGAACGGCTCGCGTCGCGGGCGACCGGCGGGCGGGCCGGCCCCCGGGACCTGCTGCAGGTCCGGGACACGCTGTCGGCGTTCGCGGCGCTGGGGGCGGCGGTTGAGGCCGACCCGCGGCTGGCTGACTCGCCGGTCGCGACCCTGCTCGGGACGCCGGACGCCGAGCGGGCGGCGGCCCTCCGGGACGACCTGGCGGCGGCGCTCGCGTCCGACCCCTCGTCGTCGCCCGCGGCGGGCGGGGTCATCGACCCCGGATACGACGAGGACCTGGCCGAACTCGTCGCGCGCCACGACGAACTGCAGTCGTGGTTCGACGGCCTCGCCGACCGCATCAGGCGCCGCCACGGCCTGACCCACGTCACCGTCGACCGCAACCGGACCGACGGCTACTACGTCCAGGTCGGCAACAGCGAGGCCGACGCCGTCCCCGACCACTTCCGGAACGTCAAGAGCCTGAAAAACAGCGAGCGGTTCACGTTCGACGACCTCGCCGAGCGCGAGCGGGAACTGCTCCGGCTGGAGGAGCGCCGCGGCGACCTCGAGCGGGCGCTGTTTGCGGCCCTGCGCGAGCGGGTCGCCGACGCGGCGGCCCTGCTGCAGTCGGTGGGGCAGGCGCTGGCGGAGGTCGACGTGCTCGCGGCGCTTGCTGTCCACGCCGTCGAGAACGGCTGGGTCCGGCCGGAGCTGCTCGACGACGCCGACGCGGACGTCCTCGAGATCGAGGGCGGGCGCCATCCCGTCGTCGAGGCGACGACCGACTTCGTGCCCAACGACGCCTCCCTCGACGCCGACCGGCGGTTCCTGGTCGTGACGGGGCCGAACATGAGCGGCAAGTCCACCTACCTGCGCCAGACCGCGCTGATCGCGCTGCTGGCCCAGGTCGGGTCGTTCGTCCCCGCCGACCGCGCTCGACTGGCCCCCGTCGACGGCATCTTCACGCGAGTCGGGGCGCTGGACGAACTCGCACAGGGCCGCTCGACGTTCATGGTCGAGATGCAGGAACTGTCGAACATCCTCCACGCCGCCACCGCGGACTCGCTGGTCGTCCTCGACGAGGTGGGCCGCGGGACCGCCACCTACGACGGCATCTCGATCGCGTGGGCGGCCACGGAGTATCTCCACAACGAGGTGCGCGCGAAGACGCTATTTGCCACCCACTACCACGAACTCACGGGGCTGGCCGACCACCTCGACCGGGTCGCGAACGTCCACGTGGCCGCCGACGAGTCCGCGGGCGAGGTCACGTTCCTGCGGACGGTCCGGGAGGGGCCGACCGACCGCTCGTACGGCATCCACGTCGCCGAACTCGCGGGGGTGCCCGACCCCGTGGTCGACCGCTCGCGCGAGGTGCTCGACCGACTGCGCGAGGAGAAAGCCGTCGAGGCCCGCGGGGCCGGCGGCGGCGAACCCGTCCAGGCGGTGTTCGACCTCGGGTCCGGGGAGTTCCGACGCGAGGCGGGTGGGGGTGCGGGTGGGGACAGCGGGTCGGGCGACAGCGCCCCCGGCAGTGAGGTGGATGGTGATGCCCCGGGCGGTGAGGTGGATGGTAACGCCATGAGCAGTGAGGCGGCCTCCCCGGCGACCGACCCCGACGCCGAGGCGGTTCTGGCGGAACTCCGGGGCCTCGACGTCAACGAGACGCCGCCCGTGGACGTGCTCGCCGCCGTCCGGGAGTGGCAACGGCGACTCGACGGCGACGACTGAGGACCGCCCGGCGTCGGCATCGCAGGTCCGGCGGCGACGTGGTCCGTCCGGGAAGGGGTCGGCGGCGGCGCCTTCGGCGACGACTGGTCCGGTGGGTGCGCTTTTGCCGGCGATCGGTTCGACAGCGTCGTCTCCGCCGATGAGTCCCCGGATGGCCCGCCGCTCGCCGTTCCTGTCGCTCCCCGGAGACGTCCGTAGAGCCAAGTGATCCTCCGTCGTCTGTGGGCACGATCCATGATACCGCTTCAGAACGGCATCGCTCTCGATCCACAGCAGTACGTCCCGCCGGTGGTGAGCGCGGCGACGACGGTGGTGCTGTTCGTCGTCGCCTTCGTCGTCATCTACCTCCTCGGGCGGTGGTTCGTGCTCCCGGCGGTAGCACGCAGCCTGGCGTTCCGTGACGTCGACGAGACGCTGGTCGACCTGGCGGTGAGCACGACGGGGGTGGTCGTCGCCGTCGTCGCGGTCGCGCTGGCGGCGACGGTGGCCGGGTTCGGCGTCGTCCTCGCGGCGTTTGCGACGCTGGGCGGTGCGCTCGCGCTGGCGGTGGGCTTCGCGGCCCGGGACCTGATCGCCAACTTCGTGGCGGGGGTGTTCATCATCCAGGACGAACCGTTCGCGACGGGCGACTGGATCGAGTGGGACGGCAACGCCGGGGTTGTGCGGGAGGTCACCCTGCGGGTGACGAAACTGGACACGTTCGACAACCAGTTGCTCACCGTCCCGAACAGCGACCTCGCGAGCGCGGCGCTGATCAACAACGACGCCAACGACCGCCGCCGCGTGTCGGTCGGCTTCGGCATCGACTACGGGGACGACGTCGAGGCCGCGATCGACGCCATCGTCGAGGAAGGCGCCGCCATCGAGGGGGTGCTCGAAGATCCGGCGCCCACGGCCCGGGTCGCGGAACTTGGCGACTCGGCGGTCGTCGTCTCCGGGCGCATCTGGATCGACCCAGCCGAAGCCAGTTACGGCGCGGTGCGTGCGGAATTTCTCGAACGCGTCAAGGCGCGGTTCGACGCCGAGGGGATCGACATGCCGTATCCCCACACGGAACTGGTCGGCGGCGTCGAGGTCAGCGAGGCCGGCGAGGCGGGGGTTTGAGGGTGATTTCGGGTCGGTGGTCCTCTGGATTCCGTGCTGGATCTCCCCTTGTCGCGACGTGGAGGCGTCCTGGCCGGCCGAGGTGCGGGAATTGCAGTTCATTTCGTGCTGGGAGGGTGCCGTCGAACGGTTCGCACACCCTCCCGTGACCCCACCCGGGGCGAACGGTACGCGCCGTCGAGTGGGCTCCGGAGCCGGCCGCCCGACCACTCGCCCCCGGACCCTGGCGGTGGTGACCGTGACTGCCGGCGGCGATCCGTTCCGATGCTCCGGTCGCGGGGCCGAATTTGAACACATCGGGAAATCGTCCGCAAGTACTGTTGAAACCGCCGTTTCCGATCACTGTGTTCGAACCAAACCAACCGCCAGCGCGCGAGCGACCAAGTTCCCGGTCGAGCAATAGAGGGCCCGAACCCCCAGGATTCGAGGAAATCGGGAATCGCGATTGCGCGAGTGCAGCCGCCACCCCGAAGGGTGTCACGACGGGGGGAAAAC
>JAZKSB010000184.1:0-3360 GCA_036626315.1 Halobacteriales archaeon | reverse complement strand
GCGACACCTACACCCCCGACGACGTGGAGGGCGACCCGGCGCCGTCGACCGGCGGCGGCCACGACCACGGCGACGGCGGCCACAGCCACGGCCACGGGCACGGCCACGACCACGGCGGCGGCCACAGCCACGGCCACGGGCACGGCCACGACAACGGGCCGGGGCCGCTGGACGTCTCCGGCGACGACGAATAGGCTCGCGCCGGGGCCGCTGGATGTCTCCGGCGACGATGAATAGGCTCACGACGGGGTGGCTCAGAGGCGGCCCTCGCGCCAGTACGACTCAGAGGTATCGCTCGCGCCAGTCCCGCAGTATCTCGCGGTCGCGGGTGTCCTCGGGGAGGTCCTCGAACCAGGCGGCGTCGGCGATCTCGCCGTCCGGGTCCGAGACGGACGGCTCGTAGGTCTCGGCCTCGGCGGCGTACACCGGGACGATTCCCTGCGTCGAGTGGCCGTCAGCCCGAATGTCCGCCCGGATGAGCATCGCCAGGCCGTCGTAGTCGACCTCGACGCCGACTTCCTCGTGCAGTTCCCGCTCGGCGGTCTCCCGCGGGGTCTCCCCCCCGTCGATCTCCCCCCCGGGCAGCACCCATTTGTCGACCTGCCCGTGGCGCGCCAGCAGCAGCGCACCCGACGGCCGGTAGACGACGGTGTGGACGCCGTAGGGGGCGCCCGTCTCGCTGGCCCGCTCGACGGCCCGCCGGAAGTGCGGGCGCGGGACCCGCCGGGTCAGCGACGGCTCCATGACCTCGCCGTGGCGGTCGCGCAGGTCGTGATACAACTCCTCGGCGCGGCGCTCGGCCTCGTCGGCCAGGTACCACAGTTCGTCGACGGCGGTCATGCGTCGCCCGACGGCGGCGCGGCGGAGCCTTCTGGCGAGCGACTCGTCATGGCCCGTCGTTCGACCGTGGCCGGCATAATTCTTCGGAGTGGTCGGGTTCCGGGGCAGCGGCCGACGGACGACAGGGGTTAGGCCCGCGACGGCGTATGTCGGCCATGGAGCGCTACGACGCCCTCGCGGAGTTGCCGGTGACTGTCGAGGGGTACGACCTGCGGCGTCGCGAGCGGGACACACCCGAGTTCACGCGGGTCACCACGACGTTTCGCCTCCACGGCGGCGACGAAACCGGGCGCGGCGAGGACGTCTGCTACGAGGCCAGCGACCACGACGCGCTCCACCGGTCGCCGCCGCCGGTCCCGACGGGGGCGTTCACGTTCGGGGCGTTCTCGGCGGCTCTCGACGGCGTCGACCTGTTCCCGGAGCCGTCCGACCAGCACCTCGCGCCGTCATTCCGGCGATGGGCGGTCGAGAGCGCCGCGCTCGACCTCGCCCTGCGCCAGAACGACACCGACCTCGCGACGGCGATGGGAGGGACGTACGACCCCGTCCGCTTCGTCGTCAGCACGCGCCTGGGCGAGGCCGGCTTTGACCGCATCGAGCAACTGCTCGCCGCGAACCCGGACGCGGAGTTCAAACTCGACCCCGAACCGGACTGGTCGGACCGGCTGATCGACCCGCTGGCCGATCTCGACCGGGTGCGGGTGCTCGACTTCAAGGGCCTGTACGAGGACGAGACGGTCGGCCAGCCGGCGGACCCGGAGTTCTACCGGGAGATGGCGGCGGCGTTCCCCGACGCCGTCCTGGAGGACCCGAAGGTCACCGACGACACCAGGCCCGTCCTTGTCGGAGAAACCGACCGCATCGCCTGGGACTACCCGATCACGGGGCTGGACGCGGTCCGGGACCTGCCCTTCGTGCCCCGGTGGCTGAACGTCAAGCCCTCGCGGTTCGGCACCGTCGAGTCGCTGCTCGCGACCGTCGAGTGGGCCCGCGAGCACGACGTTCGGCTGTACGGCGGCGGCCAGTTCGAACTCGGGGCCGGTCGCGAGCACGCTCACGCGCTCGCGTCGCTGTTCTACCCCGAGGCGCCAAACGACGTCGCGCCGACCGGTTACAACGACCCGGAGCCGGACCCGGACCTGCCCGCAAGCCCGCTGTCGCCACCGACGGACCCCCGCGGGCTGTCCTGGTCGTGAGTTCGGTCGTGCCGGGTCGGGTCGCCGCGCCGGAGTCGGTCACTCGCCCAGGTACTCCGACTGCACGGCCACGACCTCGGCGGAGTCCTCGCAGTCGGCGTACCGGGCCAGCGGTTCGGCGTTCAGTTCCAGAAATGTCTCGCCCCACCGGAACTTCGAGAGGATGCGCTCGGCGTGGTCGCGCTCCCCGAGAACGTACAGGGCGGCCGCCAGCGCCTCGACGGTCGTCAGCCGAAACGGCTTGCCGTAGTTGACGGGGTTGGCCGCCACCAGGAACGGCAGCGCCCGGCGCTCGCCCGCCAGGTCGAACGCCAGTTCGTCCGCCGACTCCCAGGAGAGATCCAGCGCGACGAGGTTGTCGGTCGGCCCGTCCGCATCGGGGGCGTCCGCCGGCGAGAGCGCCCGCTCGGCGTGGGGATCGAGCACGATCCCGTACGGCGTCGCCCGGTCGCTGTGGTGCAGTTCCGCGAGGTCGAACCGCGCGAGTTTCCGGGCCGTGCACTTGTCGGGGTCGTCGTCGCCCTCGTAGCGGACGTGGAGGTCCACGGGGGCGATAGGTCGCCAGGACTGTTAACGGACTCGACCGCGGGCCGCCCCCAAGGGCGAAGACACGTTCGGAGAGGGGGAGGGAGACTGGAACGGGGACGTAGTGTCGCCGGCGCCGACCTCGCTTTTTATTCGCGGTCGCCGGCGCCGACCGCGCTCTCGCCGACCTTCCGGTGCCCCTCGATGACCTCCTGGCCGCCCATGTACGGCCGCAGCGCCTCGGGGACGGTGACGGTGCCGTCTTCGTTCTGGTAATACTCCAGGATGGCCACCACGACCCGCGGAAGCGCGACCCCCGACGCGTTCAGCGTGTGGAGGTGTTCGGCGGACTCGTGGCGCTCCGGGCGGTAGCGGATGCCGGCCCGGCGGGCCTGGAAGTCCGTGAAGTTCGACGCCGAGGAGACCTCCAGCCACCGCCCGCCGACCTCCGGACCGTCGGGCATGTCGTCGCCCGGGGCCCACACCTCGATGTCGTACTGGCGGTAGTGGGGAAATCCCATGTCGCCGGTGCAGATCTCGATGACTCGGTAGGGGAGTTCCAGCCGGCGCAGGACCTCGGCGGCCTCCTCGACGAGTTCCTCGTGGCGCTGCTCGGAGTTCTCGGGGCGCACGAAGTTGACCAGTTCGACCTTGTTGAACTGGTGGACCCGGACGTACCCGCGGGTCTCGGTGCCATGCTCGCCGGCCTCCCGCCGGAAGTTCGGGCTCACCGCCTGGTGTTTCAGCGGGAGGTCGTCGTCGAGCAGGATCTCGTCGCGGTACATGTTGGTGACCGGCA
>JAZKSB010000183.1:0-3422 GCA_036626315.1 Halobacteriales archaeon | reverse complement strand
CCGACCCTGACCCTGACACCGACCCCGCCTCCAGCCCCGACCCTGACCCTGACACCGACCCCGCCTCCAGCCCCGACCCCGGCCTCGAAGCGTCGGCCGGGCGGGGCGGCGTCGCGGTGCCGCTGACCTACCGGGAGACCGTCTACGGCGTGTTGCTGGTGGCCGCCCGGACCGGCCACCCGGTCACCGACCGCGAGCGGACCGTCCTCGGGGAACTGGGCGACGCCATCGCCAACGCCATCAACGCCGTCGAGAGCAAGCAACTGCTGTTTGCCGACAGCGTGGTCGAACTCGAACTCCGGATCGCCGACGGGGCCGACCTGTTCGTCGACCTGACGCGCTCGCTCGGCGCCACCTTCGACCTGGAGGGGTTCGTCCCGTCGGCGGACGGGGCGGTGACTTGCTATGCGACCGTCTCGGGGGCCGACGCCGCCGAGGTGTTCGCGTACCTCGCGGCCGCCGACGCCGTCCGCAACCACCGCGGCATCGACGAGACCGGCGACGAGACGCTGCTGGAGTGCACCCTCGAGGACGACTCGGTCGTGCTGGCGCTGCTGGGCGCGGGCGCGAATCTGCGGACGCTGTTCGTCGAGGAGGGCCGGGGTCACCTCACCGCCGAGATAGCCGCGGGGACGGACGTCCGGACCGTCCTGGAGGCCGTCCAGAGCGGGTTCCCAGAGACGAGTTTGCGCGCAAAGCGGGCCGTCGACCGCCCCGTGCAGTCGACGGGGCAGTTCCGGCGGGATCTGGACGAGGGTCTCACCGAGCGCCAGCGGTCGGTGCTGGAGGCGACCTACAGCGCGGGCTACTTCGAGTGGCCCCGCGAGAGCACCGCCGAGGAGGTCTCGGAGGCGCTGGGACTGGCGCCGCCGACGCTGCACGAGCACCTCCGGGAGGCGGAACGAAAACTCATCGGCGCGTACCTCGACGACCCCGGGTGACCGGCGGTCGCACGCCCCCCAGCGGGCGAGTGCCCGACCAGGGTTTCCCGTTTGCTGCCCCGCCACCCTAATTGTGTAGGTCGAGTGACTTTCATGTCCCGACCCGTCCGTGCTGTCATGGGACAGACGACTCACCGGGAGACGCTGGTCGCCTGCGACGCCTGCGGCGCGGCACAGGTCGCCTACGTCGCCGACGACGGCGGGATAAGCGTCAACGGCCAGACCGGCTGTCGACGCTGTGGCGGCGAGGACTTCACCGAACTGGTCGCACAGGGGTGACCATGCCGGAGTGCCGGAACTGCGGGTCGTTCGTCACCCGCCAGTACGCCCGCGTGTTCGCGCCGAACGGGATGGAGGACCCGCGCGTTTGCCCCCACTGCGAGGACCGTGTCCGGGACGGGGCGACGGTCCGCGAGGCCCGCTCGCCCCGGCAGTGACCATCGGACAGATCGACGGCCCGGCCCGGGACGTCCGGCACCCACCCGCTTCCGCTCTCGCTTTCGCTTTCGCCCCCGCTCTCGCTCTTGCTTTCGCCCCCGCTCCCGCTCTTGCTTTCGCCCCCGCTCCCGCTCTCGCTGGCCGTGTCCGGTCCCGACGTTTTCCCGTCGTCGCCCGTCGCCGTTCTCGCCGGCCGTGTCCGGTCCTGCCGTTTTCCACCGACGTTTCGACTGCCGGGGCCGCTCGCCTGCCGATCCGGACGTTCGTCCACCGGCTGCGCCGGGGAATTTTGAGTCTACTAGGAATTCTAGGGTCAGATTGAGGTGTATCGAGCACTATCGGGAATATATGCGACCGAATACGGCGCAAGACGAGATGGAACTGTACGAATGTTTCGAGTGCGGTGCACGCTCGACGTCCCCGGACAGCCGGTTCTGTCCGGCCTGCGGGGGCGAACTCAGACATCTCAGCCGGTCCAGGGACCTCTGAGAAATGTCGGAACCGAACGACGCGTCCACCATCGCCGAGCGAGGCGACCAGCCCGACCCGGACCTGCGGCGGACGCCCCAGTTGGGCCGGCCGATGGAGCCGACGCTGCTGGACGCGGTGCGGACCACCCTGTCGACGTCCGGCGAGGCGGTCCGGCGGGCCGCCGAGCGGGTGCGCGACCGCGGGGACTCGCTCCCGGAACTGCCGCTGACGGCGACCGACGAGGCGGGCCGGCGGATCACCTACCGGCCCTACGAGGACGGCGACGTCGAGCCGCTGGTCCGGATGTACGACGACTTCGACCCCGCCGACAGGGCCCAGGGAACGCCGCCGCTCGGCGAGCAGCGTGTCCGGTCGTGGCTCGACGAGGTGCTCGACGGCGTCCACGCCGTCGCGGTCCACGACGAGCGGGTCGTCGGCCACGTCATGCTGGTCCCGGACGGGACGGGGCGTCACGAACTCGCCATCTTCGTCCACCAGTCCCACCAGGGGGCCGGCATCGGGACGACGCTGCTGCGTGCCGGACTCGGCCACGCTCGCGACGCCGGGATCGGGTACGTCTGGCTGTCGGTCGGCGCCTCCGAGCGCCGACTCCAGAAGTGGTACAGCCGGACCGGCGGATTCAGCACCGTCAACCCGATGGGGATGGCCCACCGGATGTCCAGACGGCTGTGAGCGCCGCCACACGGTCGGGGCGACGACCGTTCGCGGACTCCGGCGGCTGGCAACGGTACTGACGGGACCGGTCCAATGGGGTATGGGGGAACATCGGCCTGTACGGTCGGTCGCAGGGGGTAGGTGGGGTGGGGGTCTCGGTTCGTACCGAGACGACTACTGCTGTTCCCGGCACCGTATTTAAACATCGGCCTAATCTCTTATTCAACGCCTCTCGCTGGCGGCGAGATCCCCGACGAAGCCGAGCGGGACGGAGATACCTCAGAGTGACGCGGGATGCCCGACACTGAGCCCCTCTCCGACGTTCGTGAGCGAACCGGCAATCCCGAGCACGCTTGACATCCTCCCCGCCCTGAAGGGCGAAGCTTGCGCTCGAATTTCAGTCCTTTTCTCGACGAACTGAACATCGAGGACGACGGGTGAGACTCGCTGGGGACCAGGGCTGGTCCACGTACTCTGATGTGCAAGCTCTGTGCATACGCCGAAACGGTTATCACTCTATGTGCAGAACTTGCACATAGAATGAGCGCGAGCGACGATCCCCGGCGGGTCCATTTCCAGTCCCCGGAGTATCTCGTCGACCGGCTGGACGCGATCGCCGAACTCTTCGACAAAGATCGGACGGACCTCCTCGTCGAGGCCATCCGGGAGTACATCGAAGACACGGCCGACAGCGAGACCTTCCAGGAGTTGGTCGCGACGAAGTACTACGACGACCAGCTCGAGTTCGAGACGGTCAAACAACTGGTCGGTGCCGAAACGGCGCAGCGTCTCCGACTTCTCAAGGCCGACCTCGAGGACGAGCCACTCGATCTCGCTGCGCCCGACGACGTCGACGTCTACGATGGCGACGCGACGGCGGTCGAGCCCGCAGCCGAC
>JAZKSB010000182.1:0-3469 GCA_036626315.1 Halobacteriales archaeon | reverse complement strand
GAGGACGCGCTTGGTGGGTTCGTGTGACCAGTCCGCTTCGGAGGCGATCCAGTTTGCCGTCCGCGGCTCCGACAGCTGCCGGGCGACCATTCGGACGCGGTCTTCACCCGTGGTCTGACGATCCATCAGGCGCTCGGCGTTCGCTTCGTCGTCGGTCATACGCGACAGTTCGCACCCTGTCTTAATATAGATTGAGGTAATTCGTCCTATATCGAAGTAAAGTTTCCAGCCATCCCGCCGACGCACGGGAACTGAATCCGGAGCAATGTGGAAACCCGATCTTGACGGCTCTACCCCGGGGGAATCGTCGTCGTGGGACAGTTGCGGATTCGTGCTTCAGTTTGAAACCGCCACACCTCACGCTTCGATCCGCATCCGAACACCGCCGCAGCGACAGACGGAACGCCTAAGTGTACAACTCGCTACGTGTCCCGCGTGGACAGCCGCACCGTCCGCGTCGCCGTGATTGCCCTGGTAGCCGTCGCTGCCCTGTCGGCAGCGGCGGCCACGCTGGACGACACCCGGACCATGGGCGGCGGGGTCGGGCCGTCGTCGTCCCAGGACGCCGGCGTGGCCGACGACGACGGCGACAGCGTCGTCCCCAGAGACGACCGCGGACGGGTGAGCCCGCCGTCCGGCGGCATCGTTTCGGACTGCGAGGAGAACGCGTTCCTCCGGTCGCCGGAGTTCGTCGCGGCGGCCCTGCTGGTCGTCGCGGTCGCGCTTGCCGTGCTCACCTGGCGGCGGAACCTGCTGGTCGCGTTCGCGGTGCTGACGGCGGTGGGCACGCCGCTGTTTCTGGTGTACCTGTTCATCTCGGCCTGTCCGGGGGACCCGAACCGGGTGGAGCAACTCGGACTCGCGGAGAACGCCTCCATCAACATGAGCGCGCCGGGCGGCGGCGGCGCGCCGGGCAGCGACGCCGCCGGCAACGTCGTCCAGGCACCGACCGTCGTCCTGGCCGTCCTGGGGCTGATCCTGCTGGTCGCGGTGGCGGTCGTGCTCCGTGACACCGACGACGAGCCGGTCGACCCCCGGGAGGCGACCGACGAGGACGGCCCGGAATCCGCCACAGTCGCCGCCATCGGGCGGGTCGCCGGCGAGACCGCCGACCGGATCGACGCCTCGGAGTCCCTCGACAACGAGGTGTATCGCGCCTGGCGGGAGATGGTCGGTCACCTCCAGGTCGACCGCCCCGACGCGACGACGCCCGGCGAGTTCGCCGACGCCGCCGTCGCCGCCGGGATGGCCCGCGGGGACGTCGAGCAGTTGACCGACCTGTTCGAGGCCGTCCGCTACGGGGGCGTCGAGCCGACCGACGAGCGCGAGCGCGCCGCCGTCGAGACGCTGCGCCGCATCGAGCGGGAGTACGCCGAATGAGCGCCGAGCGGGCGACGCCGCGGCTGTCGCGGGCGACGCTTTTCGTCGGCGTCGTCGTGGTGGTCGCCGGCGCGGTCGTCGTCGCCGTCCCGGGGGTCGCGCGGTATCTGCCGGGCAGCAGACCGCTCGTGCTCGGCGTCGCGGCGGCGACGCTGCTGGCGGGGGTCGTGCTCGCCCGCCAGCGCCGCCGCGCCGAGCGCGACGCCGCCGAGACGGGCGACCCGGAGTGTCGCCGCCCGTTCCCGACGCCCGGGACGGAACTGGAGACGGACCTGCGCCGGATCGACCGGGTTGGCCGGATCGCGACGTCGTCCCGGCGCCGCATTCGAAAGCGGCTCCACCGGGCGGCGACGGCCGCGGTCGGCCGCCGCGAGGGGGTGAGCCGCGAGACGGCGTCCAGGCGGATCGCCACCGGGAAGTGGACCGACGACCCGCTCGCGGCGTCGTTTCTCGGCGGGGAGGACCTGGCGGTGGATCTGTCGACGCGCGAGCGCCTGACCGCCCTGCTGTCGGCCCGGTCGCGGGAGGGGCTGGGTGCCCGCCGGACGGCTCGCGCGATCGTCGACCTGGCCGCCGACACGAACGCCGAGGACTCGAACGCCGATGCCGACACGAACGCCGACGACGACGGTCTCGCCGACGACCTCCGCCCCGGCCCGGCGAGCGCCGCCCCGTCGGAGCCGGTCGACCGCGAGACCGGCCGCTGGACCGGCGTCGGCGCGCTGGCGCTGGTGTCCGGCGGCCTCGGGGTCGCGGTCTCACGGCCGGCGCTGGTGCTCGCGTCGGTCGTCGGGGTGGCCTACGCCGCCTACGCCTTCCGGGGACGGCCGCCGGCGGTCGACCTGGCCGTCGAGCGGCGGCTGACCCCCGTCGACGAGGCGGCCCCCGCCGAGACGGCAACCGCCGCCGACGCCGACGCCGACGCGACGGCGGCTGCCGACGGCGGTCGAGCCGACGGCGCCCGCCTGGAGGCGTCGACCGGCGACCGGGTGCGCGTGACCGTGATCGTCGAGAACGCGGGCACGGGGACGCTGTCGGACCTCCGGCTGGTCGACGGCGTCCCCCCGGGACTGACGGTCGTCGACGGCAGCCCCCGGCTCGGAACCGCCCTGCGGCCCGGGCGGACGGCGACGCTCTCCTACGTCGTCGAGGCCGAGCGCGGCCGCCACGAGTTCGGGCCGCTGCAGGTGATAGCCCGCGACGCCAGCGGCGCCGGCGAGCGCGAGCGCGCGGTCGAGGCGCCGGGCGAACTCGCGTGCGTCCGGGAGTACCGGGACCCGGGCACCCTGCCGCTGTACGGGACCGCGACCCGGTACACGGGCCGAGTGCCGACCGAGACCGGCGGCGACGGCGTGGAGTTTTACGCCACCCGGGAGTACCGCCCCGGCGACCCGCCCGGGCGCATCGACTGGAACCGCCACGCCCGCACCCGCGAACTCGCGACGCTTCTGTTCCGGGAGGAGCGGGCCGCGACGGTCGTGATGCTCGTCGACGCCCGCGAGACTGCCTACCGTGCGCCCGGCCCCGGCGAGGCACACGCCGTCGCCCGCAGCGTCCACGCCGCCGGCCGGATCTTCGAGGGACTGCTGGCGGGCGGGGATCGGGTCGGCCTGGCGTCGTTTGGCCCGCGGGCCGCGTGGGTGGCCCCCGGCGCCGGGTCCGACCAGCGTCGGCGAGTTCGGCGGGCGCTCGCGGAGGCGCCGGCGTTCGCCGACGACCCGCCGAAGGGGCCGTTTCTGCCGAGCGCGCGGCTGGCCGACGTCCGGCGACGCACCCCGTCCGACGCCCAGTTCGTGCTGTTCACGCCCGCCGTCGACGACTACGTCGTGACGGTCGCGCGCCGACTGTGGGCCTACGGCCACCCCGTCACCGTCGTCAGCCCGGACGTGACGACCGACCGGACGACCGGCCACCGGATCGCACGGATCGAGCGGGGGGTCCGGCTGAACGACCTCCGGGAGGCCGGCGTGCGCGTCGTCGACTGGCACCCCGACGAGGACCTGGCGGTCGCGCTCAGGCGGGCCGAGGAGGCCTGGTCGCGGTGACCGACGTCGGCATCGACCGCGGGCCGGTCCGGCTCGGGCTCGAA
>JAZKSB010000181.1:0-3510 GCA_036626315.1 Halobacteriales archaeon | reverse complement strand
ACGTTCAACCGCCAGGTGGTCACCGTCCCGCTGGGCGACGGCGAGGACGGTCGCGACAGCGGGGTCGCCCGGATCGCCCGCCAGGAGGTCGCCCGCGAGATCAAGTCGATCGCCCGCGGCCGGGTCGACGTCGACATCCAGGGGGACAACCGCGCGGTCGTCTACGTCGAGGAGGACGACATCTCGACGGTCATCGGCAAGGGCGGCGGCCGGATCTCCCAGGTCGAGGACCGACTCGGCATCGACATCGACGTCCGCACCTTCGACGAACGGCCGGGCGGGGCCGGAAGCGGCGGCGGTGGCGGTGACGGCGGCGACTCGTCGTCGGGGCCGGCGGGCGCCGGCCAGATCGTCCAGCCGGAGGTCGAGTCCCGCCACGTCGTCGTCCCGCTGGACGGCCACGACGGCGAGACCGTCGAGATCCAGGCCGACGGCGAGTACCTGTTCACCGCGACCGTCGGCCGCGGCGGCGAGATCCGAGTCTCCCGCGGCAGCGCCATCGCCGAGGAACTGGAGCGGGCCATCGACCGGCGGCAGACCATCACGGTCGAACCGGCCTGAGTCGCGTTCGTCGCGAGACCGGGCGGAGAGGCGGTGAATCGGCGACACCGGCAAGCGGGACGGCGACGAGCCCCCGACACCGACAGGCGAGGACGGGAACGAGCCCCCGACGCCGGCAACCGAACGCCAGACCGGCAGCGCTGCCGCTGTCCGGCGGGCAGACGGAGAGAAAGAGAACGCGACTCAGTCGCCGCAGCAGGCTTCGTCGCTCGCGTCGGCCTCCGCGCCGCCGTCGGCCTCGACCTGCTGGCCGGGGACGTCGGTGACCTCGTAGAGGTTCTGGCGCGCGTCCGCGAAGTAGAAGTCCTCCTCGACGACGCCGATCTCCTCCAGTCGTTCGAGCGCGTATCGCACCGTCCTGGCGGACAGCATCGATTCCTCGATGATCTCCTTCTGGGTGAGCGCTCCCTTGTATTCGAGGACCTTCAGTACGAGTTTCGCACTCGGGGGCATGTCCTCGATCTCCTCCTGTGTGGCTTGGGCCATCATTACGAATCGAAATACCTGCTCGGGCTTAAAACTTCAGGCCGGCCGGCGTCGGTCGCCGGAGAATCCACCGAGGGCGTCGGGGTCGGGGGCGACCCCGGCACCTCCCGTTCCCACGTCCGGCTCGAAACCGCCACACGGCACCCGAACGGGCGCAGTCGGCGCCCCGCGGCCGACGACAAGCGAACCCCTTTTCACCCGCCACGACGGACAAAGGCCCATGAGCACCACCGTTCTGGGCATTCCGGAGGACCACTTCCGGTCGCTGACGGTGACGACGCTGGCGTCGCTTTCGGGGCTGGCAGCGGCGCTGGTCAGTTCCGCCGTCGTCTCGGACCCGACGTCCATGACGGGGCTGTACGTCGTCGGCGGGTTCATCCTGATCCAGTATCCGGTCCTCCAGGCGCTGGGGATCGACGTCGAGGAGTTCGGCGCGAAGGACCACCTGTACGTCGCGTTCATGGCCTTCTCGATGTGGTTCGTGGTCTGGAGCATCCTGCTGACCGCCGGCGCCTCGCTGTAACATGGCCGACGACAGCATCGCCGTCGTCGATCTGGAGCGCTGCCAGCCCGACCGGTGCAACTACGAGTGCAAGAACTACTGCCCGCCGAACCGGACCGGCAAGGAGTGCATCACGCTCCGGGGCGAGGACGCCGACGCCGGCAAGCCCGACCAGGTGCGGATCAGCGAGGAGATCTGTCTGGGCGAGTCCTGTGGCATCTGCGTCGAGAAGTGCCCGTTCGACGCCATCGAGATCATCAACCTGCCACAGGAACTCCAGGACGACCCGGTGCATCGCTACGGCGAGAACGCCTTCTCGCTGTACGGCCTGCCGGTCCCCCAGCGGGGCCAGGTCACGGGCATCCTCGGACCGAACGGCATCGGGAAGACGACCGCGGTGAAGATACTCGCCGGTGAACTCACCCCGAACCTCGGCAACTACGCCGAGCAGCCGGACTGGGACGCCGTCCAGGACGCCTACCGGGGCACCGAACTCCAGGACTACGTCGCCGCCGTCCGGACGGGGGAGGTGACCGTCTCGCGCAAGCCCCAGTACGTCGACCACATCCCCGACCGGTTCGACGGCGCCACCCGGGACCTGCTGGAGTCGACCGACGAGCGGGGGGCGCTGGACGAACTGGTCGAGCGCCTGTCGCTTTCCCCCGTGATGGACCAGGCCATCGACAGCCTCTCCGGCGGAGAACTCCAGCGGGTCGCCATCGCCGCCGCGCTCGCCCGGGAGGCGGACTTCTACTTCTTCGACGAGATCACGCCGTACCTCGACATCGGCCAGCGGGTCGCGGTCGCGCGGCTGCTGTCGGAACTGGCCGAGCGGGAGGACCGGTCGATGCTGGTCGTCGAGCACGACCTGGCCATCCTGGACATGCTGGCGGACACGCTGCACGTCGCCTACGGCGAACCCGGGGCCTACGGCGTCGTCACCGACGCCAAGTCCGTCCGCAACGGCATCAACGAGTACCTGGCGGGCTACCTGGAGAACGAGAACATGCGCGTGCGGCCCGAGCCCATCGAGTTCGAGGAGCACGCCCCCCGCCCGGTCGCGGGCGCGGACGTGCTCGTGGAGTATCCCGACATGGCGAAGTCCTTCGGCGAGGGCGAGTTCGCCCTGGAGGTCGAGGGCGGGACACTCCGGACGGACGAGGTGCTCGGGATCGTCGGCCCCAACGGCATCGGGAAGTCGACGTTCGCGAAGCTGCTCGCCGGGCGGCTGGAGCCGGACGGCGCCGACCTGGACCTGGACCTGACCATCTCCTACAAGCCCCAGTACGTCGAGGTCGACCAGGCGATCCGTGTCGACGCGTTCCTCTCGTCGATCACCGACGACTTCGGGACCTCCTACTGGAACACCGAGGTCGCACAGCCGCTGGCCCTCGAACGGATCATGGAGCAGACGCTGCCCGACCTCTCGGGCGGCGAGCGCCAGCGGGTCGCCATCGCCGCCGCGCTGTCCCGGGAGGCCGACCTGTACCTGCTGGACGAGCCGTCGGCCCACCTGGACGTCGAACAGCGGGTGCGGGCGACCCGGGCCATCCGGCGGTACGCCGAGGCCAACGACACCACCGTCGTCGTCATCGACCACGACATCTACATGATCGACCTGCTCAGCGACCGGCTCATGGTGTTCGACGGCGAACCCGCGGTGGCGGGCCACGCCAGCCCGCCCCAGTCGATGCGGGCGGGGATGAACGAGTTCCTCACGAACCTGGACGTCACGTTCCGGCGCGACGAGCGCACGAGCAGGCCCCGGATCAACAAGCCCGACAGCCAGAAGGACAAGGAACAGAAGCGGGCCGGCGAGTACTACTACGCGCCCGAGTGACCGTTTCGGGAGGGGGTCGTTTTTGATCGGGGGCAGGGCGGACGCAGGTTTGCACTTTCAGGTGTTTTCGATCGCGAGGATCGCATATTAAGGCAGTACCAGAGCAGGGTGGAGTCGAGAA
>JAZKSB010000180.1:0-3519 GCA_036626315.1 Halobacteriales archaeon | reverse complement strand
CGCCGCCCCCAGCCTGACCGCCGGGCGCAGCACCCGGTTGAACAGCACCTCGCCGCGCGCGGACCGCATCGCCCGGAGGATGCCCGCATGCACCCGGACCAGGCCGACGAGGACGATTAACGCCCCGAACAGCCGGATCGTCGGCGGGAAGTCCGGATGGGCGACGGTCGCGGCGTCGAGGCGGTCGCTCCCGAGAAAGAGCCCGCCGGCCAGGACGCCCCCGACCACCAGCGTCGTCAGATACGACAGCCCGACCACCCGCCCCTGGCGGACGCGGTCGTCGTAGGCCGCGAGGTACCGCTGCAGCGTCGCGATCGACCCGAGGTTGACCAGGCGGAACAGCAACTGGGCGATCCGCCAGGCGAACGCGTAGACACCGTAGACGACCGGACCCAGTCCCTGTGCGAGCGCGTACTCGGCGCCCGTCGTCAGCGCCCGCTGGAGGGTCTGGCCGCCGGAGGTGACGACGGCCCCCTGGCCGATCGTCAGAAGCGCCTCGCGCTCGTCCTCGGGGACGGTTGCGCCGGGCGCGTTCTCTGCGGACTCGCCGGTCGTCTCCTCGCCGGAAGTACCCTCGACAGTCTCGCCAGTCGCCTCCTCGCCGGAAGCACCCTCAGCGGGGACTGCCTCGTCGGTCGTCTCAGCGGCGGGCGCACGCCCGTCGTCGTCGGCCGAACGCCCGTCGCCGGATGCGTCGGGGACCACTCGTACGTCCCGGGGCGAGGGCGGTGTCCCGTTTAAGTCGCCTGATCCGTCGCGGGCGATCCCCCGCTCGTCGAGGTGCGCGCGGGCACGCCGTCCTCGCGTGGGGGCGGCCCGGTCACGCGTCTTCGCTCGCCCCGGAGTCGTCCCTGACGGTGCCGCCGACCACGAGGGCGGCCCCGATGATGACGAGGTTCTTGACGATGTACTGGCCCTCGACGGTCAGCGCGTGGGGAAACGTCGCGAAGACCACGTCCGGCAGCAGGACCACCGGGAGGAACGTGCCGGGCATCTGCAGGAACAGAAGCAGGATGCCAACCCGGATGAGCGGGCGATAGAGAAACGTCACCCCGATGAGCACCTCCCAGACGCCCAGCATCGGGACGAACACCTCAGGGGGGAAGAAGTACACCGTCCGGGCGACGAGTTCGCCGGCGGGGCTGACGCCGAGCACCTTGAGCGCGCCGAACCAGACGAACACCACTCCGAGCGAAACCCGCAACACGGGGACGCTCCAGCGGGCCATCCAGTCGCCCAGCGCCCTGTCGAGGGGGGCGACCCGGGGGTCGCCGAAAAGCCGGTCGACGAGCGAGGACACCCGCCGCGAGCGTGACGAATCTGTCATTCCCCTGTATACGGTGCCGACGCCCAAGTACTGCCCGATTCCCCCGTCGCGGGCCGGGTGCGGGGCCCACCCGGGGAGTCGGTGTCGGCACCACCCGTGAACCGGATTCGCGCTCGCCACATTGCGGCCGGCGGCCCGACCGCCGGCCGAAAGAGACCGGAAACGGTTTTGGGCCTGCCCGCCGTACACTCGCACATGGCTGGCGCGATCGGTCCCGACCACATGTATCAGAGCGTCCCCCACATAAACGCCATCGGGTACGTGATGATCGCCGTGCTGGCGATCGTCTTTCTGCCCCTGCTGCCGTTCGCGGCAATCCTCTGGCTGCTCGGCCAGCGGACCGCGCCCGAACCCGAGCGGCCGGAGACGGCCTGAGCTACCCGATACCCCGTATCGGTCGCACGACCAGCGTCTTCTCGACCGTGCGCCGCTCGCCGACCACCGTCAGGTCCAGCGCCACCGCGACCACGTGGGTCCGCCCGGTCCGGTTCTGGACGACGACGCCGCCGAACGCCACGCAGCCGCCGAACTGCCTGGCGGGGCCGCCGGGACACTGCTCACCGGCCCACCGGCGGGCGCGGGTGTCGTTGTATTCGACCCGGGAGGCGGTGCCCGCCCGCAGCCGCGCGGTCCGCAGCGACGACAGCGCGGGCGACAGCCGCGAGCGCACCGCCGAAGCGGCGGCCTCGCCCCGTGGCCAGGCAAACGCGCCGGGGATGCCCTGGCTCACGTCGTCGACCGCCCGCGAGAGGGTTCCCTCGGCGTCCTGCGCGGGCGCGGTGTAGTCCGCACGCGCGTCGACGTCGGCGGCGTACCCCAGCTGGAGGTAGGCGCCGAGAATCGGGACCAGCGCGACCGCGACCACGCCCGCCGCGACGAGCACGAGCTGGCCGCGTCCGATCGGTCCGTCGTCCGGTCGGGCGACCCGACTCATGCGTACCACACCTCGATCCGGACCTCGCCGCCGGCGGTCGTCACCGTCGCCGTGCCGACGGTCGCGCCGGCGGGCGTGCGGAAGCCGACGCTGCCGTGCGGCGTCGTCACCCGGAACAGCAGGTTGTCCGGGAGGATGCGGTCGACCCGGCGGCGCAGCGCCGCCCGCTCGCGGTCGAACGACGACGCCGACCGGGTCAGCTCCGAGAGCCGCGTCGCGCCGCCGTGGCGCGGCGGCTCCCCTGACAGCACCGTCGCCGCGTCGCGGGCGTAGGCGTCGAGCTGGGCCGCCCGCCCGTCCGGGGCGGGTACGCCGAGCGCGAACCCGACGGCCACCCCCAGGATCAGCACCACCCCCACGGCGGCCTCGACGGTCGACAGCGACAGCTGGCCGCGGGCGCTGCCACCGCCACGTGCCGGCCGCTCAGTCACCCACGGTCACCTCCAGGACCGCCTTCGTCGTCTCCGCGGGGTAGTAGGTCAGTTCGACGCTGCCGCGGGGCAGCGAGCCGTTCGCCGACAGCGACACGGTCGCGTTGCGGTACGGCGAGGTCCGGACGACGAACGTCCCCGCGAGGCCGTCGGGGTCGTGCAGCGCCACGCGGTCGCCGACCCGAACCGTCGTGACCCGCGTGCCGTCCGGCGGGGCCAGCCGCAGGCGCACCCGCGGGGTCCGCCGCGGGAGTGTCACCGCACCGTCGTGCAACTGCGGCGTCAGCGTGACCGCCCGCCGGCGCTGGACGAGAACGACCCGCCGGACGGTCTCGCCGCCGGGGTCGCCGCGCTCGGCGACCGTCCGGTCGTCGACGCGTATCGCGACCGAGCGGTTCCCGACGACGGGAAACGCCGCCGCCAGGCGGGCGGCGTCGAGCCGCGAGAGTTCGGTCGCGTTCAGGACGTTCGCCCGCGCGGCGACCGGCGACGACGGCGCGACCAGGCGCTCGGACAGCGCCATCGCCACCCGCGGTTGCTCGACGGGCCGGTCGGCCCCCGAGACGGCGGCGTCGGCCATCGCCAGCCCCAGCGAGGCGGCGGCAGTCACCGCCAGCAAGGCGGCGGCGACCGCCACCAGGTTCGACTGGCCGCGCGCCCGCCCCGTCGGGCGGCGGGTCACGCCGACCCCTCCGCCAGCCGAACCGAGAGCCCGCCGGGCGCCGACTCGACGACGACCCGGGCGGGGCGGTCGCTCGACCAGGCGCCCGACGCCGAGACGACCGCCGGCGGCAGCGCCAGCCGTGCCCGGGCGGCCACGCCCGGAT
>JAZKSB010000179.1:0-3519 GCA_036626315.1 Halobacteriales archaeon | reverse complement strand
TGTAGTCCGGCCGAACCATCAGCAGCGAGTCGGCGGTCTTCGACATCTCGCCGCCCAGCGCCGTGTACTGGGTGATCGACGGGTCGACCTGCAGGTCCCGGGGCTTCTCCATGGTCTTGACCGCGTAGTCGTGCTCGCCGATGTACTCGGCGGCGGCCTGTGCGAACGTGGACTTGCCCGCGCCCGGCGCGCCCGCGATGAGGACGCCGCGCCGGCGCTCCAGGAGCCGCTCTTTCAGCTCCTCGGCGTACTCGTAGTCGTCGAGACTGGTCTCGACGATGGGCCGGACCGCCGTCACCTCGATGCCGTCGGCAAACGGCGGCCGCGCGACCGCAATGCGGTAGTCGCGAAACTGGACGATGTCCATGCCGGGCTCGGACAGCTCCAGGAAGCCGTCGCTGGACTCTTTGGCCGCGTTGACGACCTCCTTCGCGTACTCGTCCATCCGGTCGTGGGACAGCGGGTCCTCGTCGGCGACCTCGTAGTGCATGTCCCCGATCTCCCCGCGCTTGACCCGCGGGACGTCGCCCTCCTTGAGGTGGACGCTCATCGTCTCGTCGTCGAAGTACTCCTCGACGGCGAGGCTCGTCACCTCGCTGACCTCCGGGGAGACGTACTCGACGGTCAACCCCTTCGCTTTGGCAACCTCGCTCTGGACGACGTCGCTGGTGACGAACGTGGCGCCCAGCTCCTCCGCGAGGTCCCGTATGAGCGCGTCGATGCGGCCCTCCGCGGCGGCCTCCGGGCCGACGTCGTCGGGGCGCTCGCCGACGTATTCGAGGTCGATCTCGCCGTCGGCTGCGAGTTCGGCGAGTCGCTTCAGTTCCGCCAGGCCCGCCCAGCCGGCGTCCCGGCCCTCGTTGGCCTGGGCCTCCAGTTCGGCCACGACGGCTTCCGGGACGGAGATGGTCGCCCCCGCGAACGTGCCGTCTTCCACCTTCTCGGACACGCGGCCGTCGACGACCACGCTCGTGTCCGGTACGACGTTCATGTTCCCGATAGGGTGTCGAGCGTTGAAAAGGGTTGTACTGCCACGGTCGGCGCCGGGCGTGCGTTCGCGCTCTCGGGCGCACCGACCCGTCGCCGGTTTCGTTCGAGGTGGGGGTCTCGGCATCGACCGACGTGCGGCCCTGCCCCGCCGGCACCGATCGACGTGCGGGTTCGAAACGGAACTTGACGGGAACGGTTTCCGTTTGGGAAACTCCCGACTCTTTGGAGAAAACTTGCTTTCCCGGAAGATTGACCCGTCTGCGGAAGAAACGGGGGCACATGGAAGTCGACGCCTCCGACGGCCGCATCTACCTGCCGAAGCGGATTCGGCGCAAGTTCGGGGACCGGTTCGAACTCGTCGACCGCGGCGACCGCCTCGTGTTGCTACCCGTCGCCGAGGATCCGCTGGCGGCGCTCCGGGCGGAGTTCGAGGACGCCGACGTGCCTGCCGACCGGCTCCGCGAGCGGGCCCGAGAGGAGGGGCTCCGGGAGGCCGGCCGGTAGGATGTACGTCGAGACGGACTTCCTGCTCGCGCTGGTGAAAGACGACGACTGGCTCGGCGAGCGCGCCGAGACGCTCTACGAGGAGCACGAAGACGACCTGTGGACCTCGCCCCACACGCTGGTCGAACTGTTGCTGGTCGCCTACCGGGAAGGACTGAACGCCGAGCGGGTGGTCGCCAACGCCAAGGCGCTGATCGAGGTCGACGGCGACGCCGAACCGATCCTGGCCGCGGCCAGCCACGTCGAGGACAACGGCCTGACGCCGTTCGACGCGCTCCATCTCGTCCACGCCGGCGACGACGCCATCCTCTCCAGCGACGAGTCGTACGACGAATTTGCCGACCGCGTCCCCCTTGAACCGGAGTAACGCGTCGGTCGGTGACTGTTTCGGCGGTCGGTCGATGACCGTCTCGGCGGCGGTCGGTGACCGCGTCGGCGGCCGGTCGATGACCGTTTCGGCGCCCCTCCGATCACGCCGCCGTCACCAGGGCCGCCCCGACGACGACGAGCGCGGCGCCGGCGACGACGCCCCTCGTGACCCGTTCCAGATCCCGCAGGAGGACGGCGGCGAACGCCACCGTGAAAAGCGGCGCGGTTGCTGACAGCGGGTCGACGACCGCCACACGGCCCCGCTGGAGTGCCGCGAACAGCGCCAAAAGCGCCACCGCGGTGATGGCACCGCTGCCCGCGAAGAAGGCGTAGGTCCGGCGGGGCGCCCGGAGCACGTCCCCCCGGCCCGCGACCAGTCCGTAGCCGGCGAGCACGACGAGCGCGGCGGTCTCGTTGAGCGCGACGGCCTGGAGTAGGCCGGCGTCGGGAAACGCCAGCAGTCCCCACCGCCGGGCGACGTTGCCGAGCGCGAAGAAGAACGCCGCCGCGAGCGGAAACGCCAGGTCCCGGGGACGCCATCCCTCGACGTCGCCGCCCTTCGAGCCGGTCAGCGCAACCAGCCCCGCGACGAGGACGACGACACCGGCGGCGGTGAGCGGCCCGACCGCCTCTCCCAGCACGGGCACCGCGAGCACCGTCGCCAAAAGCGGCCGGGTGCTGATGACCGTGCTGTTGACGCTGGCGCCGACCCGGTCGACGCCCGTGAACACCGCGAGTCGGCCCAGTGCGGTGCCGACGACGCCCGCGCCGAGAAACAGCGCCGCGGCGCCGGGCGAGATGCGCCCGAATGCGGCGGCCCCCTCCAGGGCCAGCAGCACCGCCCAGTACAGCGTGCTGTCGACGGCGACCACGCCCAGCGACGCCTGCAGGGAACTGCCCCCGCCCGCCATCCCGCGCTTCGAGAGGATCGGCGTGAACCCCCACAGCACCGCCGGCACGAGCGCCAGCGCGTAGACCACCGGGTCGGCCATCGTCGGGGGTTGTCGGCCCCGGGATAAATCCGTCACGCCGGTTCCCGGGGGGTCGTAGCCGCGGGGGTCCCGGTTCGCCGGGAGTCGTCTCATCACCGCGCCTGCGACGTGTTCTTTGGCCGGTGTGCTCTCCGGAAACGTCGGATTCATGGGGGAGGGGTGTTTCGATTCATAATACAATGGCAACTGACGCCGCCGGGGAGACGCCCGACGCCTACGAGGAGTTCGTCGAGCGGGTGAAACGGATCTCGAACGTCCAGGCCGCAAACGGCGTGCTGGGCTGGGACCAGGAGGTCATGATGCCCGAGGGGGGCACGCCCGCCCGTTCCCAGCAGAAGTCGGCGCTGTCGGCGATGGCCCACGAGGAACTGGTCGACGACGAGACCGGCACGCTCCTCGCGGAACTCGAGGACGCCGACCTGACCCGCGACCAGCACGCCGTCGTCCGGGAGATGCGCCGCCAGTACGACCGCCAGACTGCCGTGCCGACCGACCTGGTCGAGGAGATCTCGGAGACGACCAGCGAGGCCCACCCCGTCTGGAAGGAGGCCCGCGAGAACGACGACTTCGAGCAGTTCGCGCCGACCCTGGAGAAACTGGTCGACCTCAAGCGGGAGTACGCAGCGCACATCGACCCCGACCGGGATCCCTACGAGGTGCTGTT
>JAZKSB010000178.1:0-3538 GCA_036626315.1 Halobacteriales archaeon | reverse complement strand
CCCCACCCCCAACTCCCCCCCGAACTCTCCCCCCTTTCGACGAACGCTCCGGATCGGCAGGTCGAACATCAGACGTCGGGTCCTCCGTGGCTGTAGACCCCATAAACCTCGCCGGTTCCGGGCAAAGTTCTCCCGTCCCCGACTACCGTGGCTGCTGCTTGCGGACGGTTCGTGCTTCGCACGTACGGTTCGAAAAATCGACCGAACGCCGCGGGCGGTCGACACCCCTTCTCAGAGGTCCCGCAGCGTGAACCACCAATCCCGGGCCTCGTAGCCTTCCTCGTCGGCCTCGGCCAGGCGGGCCTCCGCGTCGGCCTCGGTGCCCGGCGGCGGCAGCAGGACCTGGTCGCCGAAGTCCTCGTTGTTCGGCCAGTCCGCCGGCGTGGCGACGCCGTTCTCGTCGGACGTCTGCAGTGCCTCGACGGTGCGGATGATCTCGTCGATGTTGCGGCCGGCCTCCTCGGGGTAGTAGAGGACGGTTCGGATGGTGCCGGTCGGGTCGACGATGAACACCGCGCGGACCGTGCTGGTGCCCGCGTTCGGCTGGATCATCCCGAGTTCGCCGCCGACGTGGCCGCCCTCGTCGGCGATGATCGGGAAGCCGATGTCGACATCGAGTTCGTCCTCGATCCAGTCCGTCCACTTGATGTGGGAGTGCACCCGGTCGACCGACAGGCCGATCAGGTTCACGCCCATCGACTCGAACTCCTCGCGAGCCCGTTCGAAGGCGACGAACTCGGTCGTGCAGACGGGCGTGAAGTCGCCCGGGTGGCTGAACAGGACGAACCACTCGCCGTCGTACTCGTCGGGCAGCGTGAGCGTCCCGTGAGTCGTGTTGACTTCCAGCTCGGGGAACTGATCGCCGATCAGGGGCATCCCTGGCGAATCGTCGGACGTGTCGTCTACCATAGCACCCCAATATTTTTCGTATACAAAGAAAAAGTTTGTGAATGGCATTTCCTGATTTCCAATACGCAAAACTTATGACGGCGGGTCGGCAGCCAAAACCCACCCAGGGCAGCGGGACGGTAGGAACACGGATGCGACTGCGTTGCGGATACAAGTCGGTTCCGGCGATCCGGTTTCCGGAAAGACGGGGCACGGGCGACGGGGGCGGGACGGCTCAGTCCGGCGCGAGGCCCACGAACGCACGCAAGGAAATCCGCAGATTCCGCCATGTAGCCGAAATGTGGGATGGCTCGCAGTTCAGCCGCAGGGGACGGAGTCGCAGAAACGACGCGGGTGCCGCTACGGCCCGGTCAGCCGACCAGCTGGCCGGCGGCGTCGACGGCGGTCTCGAACCCGACGCCGAACGCCGGCAGCAGCAGGACCGTCACCACGGCAGCGATCATGATGGCGGCATAGATGCCCGACGGCTGGGTCTCGAACTCGAACTCCCGGGTCGGCTCCTCGAGCCACAGCGCCTTGACGAGCCGGGAGTAGTAGTACAGCGACAGCGCCGAGACGACCGCGCCGACCGCCGCCAGCCACCAGAAGCCGGCCTCGACGGCTCCGAGGAACAGGAAGTACTTCGAGAGGAAGCCGCCGCCGACCGGCAGCCCCGCGAGGCTGAACAGGAACACCGTCATCGCCAGCGAGGCCATCGGCGCCTGCTTCGCGAGCCCGTTGTAGTCCTCGAAGGTGCGCCCGACGCCCCAGTACTCCGCGAGGGCGACGAACATGAACGCCCCGGTGTTCATGAAGCCGTAGACCAGCAGGTGCATCATCGCCGCGCCCATCACCAGTTCCGGGAGGGCGCCGCCCGCGGCGGCCAGGCCGATCAGCGCGTAGCCCGCGTGGCCGATCGAGGAGTACGCCAGCATCCGCTTGACGTTCTCCTGGACCGCCGCCGCGAAGTTGCCCAGCAACATGGTCGCGACCGCCAGGATCTGGAACAGCACGACCCAGTCGACCGCGGCGGCCACCTGCTCCAGCGGGAACGCGGTGGTGATCACGCGGAACGCCACCGCGAAGCCGGCGGCCTTCGAGGCCGACGAGAGGAAGCCGCTGATCGGGGCGGGCGCGCCCTCGTAGGCCTCCGGCGCCCAGAAGTGGAACGGCACGGAGGCCGTCTTGAACGCGAACCCGCCGACGACCATCACGAGGCCCATGCCGACGAGGCCGGCCGGGGCGGTGCCGATGCCGGCGGCGACGGCGTCGAGCTGGAGTACGCCGGTCGCGCCGTACACCAGCGAGATGCCGTAGGCGAACACCGCTGACGCCGCCGCGCCGACGACGAAGTACTTCAGGCCGCCCTCGACGGAGCCCTCGTTCTGCTTGAGGAACGACACCAGCGCGTACGACGGCAGGCTCGATAGCTCCAGGCTGACGAACACCGTCACGAGGCTGTTGGCCGAGGCCATCAGCGACATGCCCGTCGCCGCCAGCGCCAGCAGCGAGTAGTACTCCGCCTGGTAGGCGTGGTCCCGCAGGTAGTCATAGCTCGCCGCGACGACCAGCGCCGCGACTGCGGCGAACACCAGCGAGAAGAACACGTACGTCCCGTCGACGAGCAGTTGACCGTCGAACAGGGAGATCGGCCCGCCGGTCGAGGCCCGGCCGGTCCCGGAGACCAGGTACCAGGCCGCCATGCCGGCCGCCGACAGCGTGCCGGCCAGCGTGATGCCGGCCAGCGCCGTCCGGTTGCGCGACCGCGGGTCGATCATGTCGAACACTAGCAGCGCCAGCGCCGTTGCCGCGAGCAGCAGCGTCGGCGCCAGGCCGACCCAGCCGGGAAGTTCGGTCGCCATCAGGCACCACCTCCGCTAGCGAGGGCAGCGACTGCGTCAGTTATCATGTCGAAGATGGACGCGTCGGGGAACGTCCCGACGACGATGACCAGCCCGAGCAACACCAGCAGCGGCATCACGTCATGGCCCGCCGCGCGGGCGATCTCGTAGTCGCCGTCGTACTCGAAGGGGCCGAACAGCGTCCGCTGCATCGCAAACAGCAGGTAGCCCGCCACGAGGACGATGCCGAACATGCCCACCGCGGTCAGCACGGGGAACTCGCCGAAGCTCCCGAGGAACACGAACAGTTCCCCGGCGAACCCGCTCATCAGCGGCAGCCCCATGTAGCCGAACGCCGCGGCGACGAACACGCCGACGGTGTAGGGCATCTTGTCCGCCAGGCCGCTCATGTCCTGGACCATCCGCGTGTGGGTGACGTTGTAGATGACGCCGACGGTCATGAACATCAGCCCCGAAATGAGGCCGTGGCTGACCATCTGGAAGGTCGCCCCGCCCAGGCCGAACTCGGTGAACGCCGCCAGGCCGAGCAGGACGAAGCCCATCGAGGACACCGACGAGTACGCGACGATGCGTTTCAGGTCCCGCTGTGCCATCGCCAGCATCGCGCCGTAGATAACCGAGATGACGCCCAGGAGCGCGATGAGCCACGCGAATTCCCGGGCGGTCTCCGACAGCATCGTGAAGTTGAACCGCAGCAGTGCGTAGGTGCCCATCTTCAGCAGGACGCCCGCCAGCATCACCGACGCCGGCGTGGGCGCCTCGACGTGGGCGTCGGGCAGCCAGGTGTG
>JAZKSB010000177.1:0-3563 GCA_036626315.1 Halobacteriales archaeon | reverse complement strand
ACAGCCGCTCAGCGCCGCGGCGCCGGCGACTGCACCTGCGGATTTCAGGAGGCTACGTCGGGTAAGCGTCCCGGTTGCGGCGCTTTCTTCACTCATCGTATCGTCCTCCCGGACCTGCGACGTCTGGCCGGGCGACCCGGTCCCGCTCGGCCCCGCCGACCAGCGTCTGGTGGAGTCGTGTAGTCATGGGTCTCTTCTGGATTACAGTAGACTCCGGACGGCCATAGCCGACACTCGGGACCGATTAAGGCTTTATAAGTACCCGTTCGCCGTTTGTGGATTCTTGGCGAGACTGCCTGCCTGGGTTGACGGTTGATCGGGTCGGGGTGGACCGGGTCGGGTCGTGGGGTCCAGGCGGGACTGTCGAGCCAGGGGATCGAAAACCGCCCGCGTGCCCGGCGCTTAGTGTGGAGAACCGAGCGGTGGGCTCCCGTTGGGGGAGAACGGCGCAGTGACCCACCGAACGAGGGAGAACCGAGCGGTGGGCTCCCGTTGGGGGAGAACGGCGCAGTGACCCACCGAACGAGGGAGAACGAGTTCGGCTGCGACCGCGGAGCGCCGACTACGAGCCGCACCCGTAGCCGCCGCCGCTGGTGTCGCCGCCCATGTACTCGATGTCGGCTTTCTTGATCTGGTTGGAATCGAGCTGGGCGAGTTCGGTCAGTTCCTGGTTGAGATCCGGATCGATCTCGAGGCCGCTGTCGCCGGTGTCGCCCTCGGTGCGGCCGTTGATGTCGACCCGCCAGGCGTCGTTGGGCACCGGGTCGTTGTTGGCGTCGTAATGGACCCACTGCTTGGAGACGGATCCGTCGTAAAGGGCCACGTCGTCGTAGCCGAGGATGCCGTCCAGCGCGAAGAACGCCAGGGCGGCCCGGTAGCCGCTGCCACAGAACGTGACGATCTTCTGGCCCTCCTCGACGCCGTCGAGCCCCCAGACGTGGTCAGCGACTGCGTCGGCGCCCTGCCACGGCGCGTCGGCGGTGAACTCGTCGGCCTGCAGGTAACTGGCCGGCGGGTCCGTGGTCGATCCGGTGGGCCGCGGGGTGGCGTCGCCGCGCAGGTCGAGGAACGCGGCGTCGCTCTCGCCGGCGTTTTTCGCGTCGACCTCTTGGATCATCTGGTTCAGTCCGAACCGGAGCTGGTAGTTGGGTTCCTCGTGGGCCTTGACGGTGTACGAGCAGGTGGGGTGGTCGGGCGCCTCGAACTCCAGGTCGTACTGCTCCTTGTAGGCGGTCGTGCCGCCGTTGAGGACCTTCACCCGCTCCCTGGGGAAGCCCCAGTAGCGCAGCGTCCAGTAGGCCCGGGCGATGCGGAACGGCACCGTCCCCGAGAGGACGATGCTCGTGTTCTGGCCGATGCCGGCACTCTGGATGATCTGGTCCATGACCTCGCCGCTGGGGACCATCACCGGCGTCTCGGCAAGCCCCTCGAGGCGGGTTTCGGTGAGAACGGACGGCCCGGCGCCGTCCTCCGTGGACCACTTCAGCGCGCCTGGGACGTGGCCGGCGTCGTAGCCGCTGGTGTCGACCCGGAGGATCACGACTCGCTCCTCCGCGGTGGACTGGGTGTTGACCATGTCGGCGTCCTGCCACTCCTTCAGCGTCGCGGGCTCGATCAGCGCGTTCTCCGTGGCGGTCGGATCCGGCAGGTCGCCGCCGGAGTCGTCCGTCGTCCCCTCGGTGGGCGTGTCGGTGGCCGGCTGGTCGGTTTCTGCGTCGGTCGGCGTCGCCGTGTCGGTCCCGCCGCCGCCGGAACAGCCGGCGATGGCTGCCATCCCGGCAACCCCGGACAGCTTGAGGAACCGTCGACGGTTGAAGTCTCGCTCCATACACGTCGAACAAGGACTCCGATGGAGATGACGCTGACTCGGGACCGTTTAAGGCTTTATAACGCAGGGACGATCGCCGTGGTCGTCCGGCCACGTGCGACGGGACGCGACTGGGCACACGTCGGCGAAAACCGCGTTCTCGCCGAATATCTGCTCGAGGAGTCCACGTACTCGCAGGGCATGTGCAAACAAAAGTCACGTTTCGAGTTAGCAAACGGGGATGGGGACGGTCCCGACGACCGCGACCGGCGGCCACGTCGGCCGAAACCGGCTAGCAGCTACCCGACGTGTCGCTGCAGGCGCACTCACAGGAGATCTGACGGAGCACGTTGCCCTCGGCCCGCTGGAGTCGCTGCGAGAGTGCGGACGGGGAGATGCCGAGCCTGTCGGCGACGTCTTCGAGCGTGACGTCCGTGTCCGGGTCGTAGTAGCCCATCTCCTTTGCCTGTGTCACCGCTTCGCGTTGCTTCATGGTGAGCACCGAGAGGTCAACCGAGCGGTCCTCCCGGAACTGGGACGTTTCGGTCGAGACCATGCTCCGGACGGACACCCGGCTTGACCTGTCCCGGATCCCGCTCACGAGCTCGGCGACTGTCTCGGTGTCGGAGACGAACGTCTCGACGACGAACGATCCGTCGTTTATCTCCAGATACCGCGGCAGCAGGCCGTGTTCGGCGAACACCTCGCCCGGGCAGTGCTGACAGAGTTCCTCCGAGAAGTGCCAGGTCGAGACCTCGCCGTTCTCCGGGTCGCGCACCGCCGCGTCGACGTTGCAGTTTCCGGCGTCGAACCGCACGTCGACGTCGACGACGTCACCGTCCAGCGTGTCGAGACCGCACGGGCCTTCGCGCTCTATCTCCAGAAGGAGCCGCAGGTTACGATCTTCCATCGGCGGCCCAGAGTTGGCCTCCGGCGCTATCACGGGCTGGGTCTCCATACCTGTGTTATACTGTTGAAAATACAAAGAGAGGACTTTTTATTCCCAGCAAGTGGGAAAAGCGATAGACGGCTCCGGTAAAATCATGCCAGTTGCTCCCACACGGGTCTGGCGCGTTCCAAAATTGCCGAAACTCGTTCATTTTCGTGGCTGGTCCCGCCGGGCCGTGCGGATCAAAAGATTCACTGGCCCGCGTTCGCACCTGCGGTGCTTACGCGAACGTCTTCGAGATGTTGTCGTCGTCGCCTTCCTGCTGGATCTTCTCCCAGGCGTTCTCCAAGTCCTCCATCCGGATCTCGCTGCGCTCGTCGCGGATCGCGAACATCCCGGCCTCGGTGCAGATCGCTTTGATGTCGGCCCCGCTGGCCTCCGACGTCTGCTCGGCCAACCGCGCGAAGTCGACGGAGTCGGCGACGTTCATCTCCCGGGTGTGGATCTTGAAGATGTGCTCGCGGCCCTCGTGGTCGGGTTTGGGGACTTCGATGAGGCGGTCGAACCGGCCGGGGCGGAGGATGGCCCGATCGAGCATGTCGAAGCGGTTGGTGGCGGCGATGATGCGGATTTCGCCGCGTTCCTCGAAGCCGTCCATTTCCGAGAGCAGTTGCATCATGGTGCGCTGGACCTCGGCGTCGCCGGAGGTTTTGGATTCGGTGCGTTTCGAGGCGATGGCGTCGATCTCGTCGATGAAAAGCACCGACGGTTCGTGCTGGCGGGCGACGTCGAACAGGTCCCGGACGAGTTTGGCGCCCTCCCCGATGAACTTGTGGACCAGTTCGGAGCCGGCCATCTTGATGAAGG
>JAZKSB010000176.1:0-3617 GCA_036626315.1 Halobacteriales archaeon | reverse complement strand
GCCGGCCACCGGTTCCCCCGCAGCTACGGAAATATTTTCACCCTCACAGACAACCACCGGAAAACCCCCACCGGATGAAGTCCCTGGCGGATGCGCTCTCGGCGGCGGACACCGCCGTTGCGCTGACCGGCGCGGGCATCTCCCGGCCGTCGGGGATACCCGACTTCCGCAGCGAGGACGGCCTCTGGACCGAGTACGACCAGCGGGACTTCGGCCTCCCGGCGTTCAGGGCCGACCCCGGGTCGTTCTGGGAGCGGTGGCTCGAAACCCACGACGAGATGCTGGCCGACGGCGTCGAGCCGAACGCCGCCCACGAGGCGCTCGCGACCCTGGAGGCGGAGGACCATCTCGACGCCGTGATCACCCAGAACGTCGACGGCCTCCACCGGGCGGCGGGCTCGGAGTCGGTGATCGCACTCCACGGCCGGGGCGACCGCGCGGTCTGTCGGGACTGCGGTCGCCGGGTCGAAATCGACGGGCCGATGGACCGGGCCCGCGAGGGCGACCTGCCGCCGGCCTGCGAGGCGTGTGGGAGCACCCTCAAGCCGGACACGGTCCTGTTCGGCGAACGGCTGCCGGACGACGAGCGGCGCCGCGCGACGGGGTTGGCACGCGAGAGCGACGTGTTCCTGGCGATCGGGTCGTCGCTGACGGTCGAGCCGGCGGCGTCGCTGCCGATGAGCGCCGCCGACCGGGGCGCGACGCTGGCGGTGGTCAACGCCGAACCGACCAAACACGACGGGCGGGCCGACTTCGTCTTCCAAGCCGACGTGACCGACGTCCTGCCGGCGCTGGCCGACGCGGCCTGAGCTGAGAGTATAAATCCCTTGATACACACGGCCGGGGGATGATGAACACGGTGGCTGTACCACCACGCGTGGTGGGCTGGTGATGCAACGACGCCAGGAGGGACGCACGAACGGGGGGAGCCACCGAACTGCACGCCGTCGAAGACCGTCTCGATGACGCGCTTCGCGCGGAGTCCCCGGCGGAAAAGAACCCCCCCGATCCTCCGCGCACTGCAGATGCTGGTTCTTGCGAAAGCCGGCGGCGACCAACGTCGGGCCGACGGGGAGTAGTCCGGCCGCAAGCAACCCCGTGGCGAAACGCGGGCAACCCGAACGTGTCCACGGCAGCGTTTAACCCAGGTCGCCCTTATTTGTCGGCATGGCTCTGTTCGAAGCGGACCGACCGCCGCGGGTCGTCGTGTTCTTCTCGGGAGGCGCCAGCGGCTTCCGGTACCTCCACGACCACGATCCGGCGTACGGGGACGCCTACGAGGTCGTCGCCGGGTTCACCGACGAGCCCGACTGTCCGGGCGTCGACCACCTCGACGCCGCGGACGTGCCCGTCGTGGCGCGGGACCTGCGGGCGTTCTACGAGGAGCGCGGCGCCGAGACGGGGGACATGGACGTCCGGCGGGCGTTCGACCGGGGGACCGCCGAGACGATCGGGGAGTTCGACCCCGACCTCCTGTTGCTGTCGGGGTACATGTGGCGGCTCACGGCGCCGGTCATCAATGGCCAGCCGGTTTTGAACGTCCATCCGGCGGACCTGACGGTCACCGACGGCGGCGAGCGGGTCTACGTCGGGGCGGATCCCGTCTACGACGCCGTCGTCGCCGGCGAGGACGCAACCCGGTCGTCTGTCCACCTCGTGACCGAGGCGGTCGACGAGGGGCCGGTGCTGGTGCGGTCGAAGCCGCACCCGGTCAACCGGGAGATGGTGTCGGCGCTGCGCAGACACGGTGCCGAGGCGGCGCTGCGAAACTACGTCGACGCCCACCAGGAGTGGATGAAGTGGGAGGGCGACGGCCCTGCGCTGGCGGCGGCGCTGGAACTGATGGCGTCGGGCCGGGTGGCCGTCGAAGACGGCGACGCCGTCGTCGACGGCACGCCGGGGCCGTACGACCTGGGCTGACCGGCGGACTGGCGGGCGTCGTCTTCGTCACTCCAGGCCCGTACGACCTGGGCTGACCGGCGAATTCACGAGCGAAAGCGACGCGTGGCCGGCCGCGGGCCGCGCCGGGGCGCCTACAGCGCGTCGGTCAACCGGTCCAGCAGGTCGACGCTGCCGTCGTCGAGCGCCAGCAGGTAGGCGTCGTCCCCGTTGCGGTAGTAGTACTCAACCCGCTTCTCGACGGTGAACCCCAGGTCGGTGTAGAACGCCACGGCACGCTCGTTGGTGACGCGGGTGTGGCAGGTGATCCGGTCGTGGTCGCCGGCCATCCGGGTGATCAGGCGCGTCCCGACCCCCTTGCGCCGGTACTCCGGGGCGACGCCGAGCATCGAGAGGTAGCCGTCCACCCGAACGACCGCAAAGCCCGTCAGCCGGTCGGTGTCGTCTCCGAACACGAGGTAGTCCCGCGAGCGGCGGTACTGGTTGACGAAAAACTCCCGCCGCTGGGCCAGCACGCCCTCCTCGCCGTGAATGCGCTCCTTGAGTGTCCAGACCGCCTCCAGGTGCGCGTCGTCGCCGGCGTCGACGACGCGTTCGGTGAACCGCTCGGTCACGGGGTCCGGTACGGCGGGGGTCCTTTTAGCCGTGGCGCACCGGCTGTGGCCGGCGGCTCGGTCGCTGGTGGAACACGGAACAGCGCCGGACCGGGAACGGTCCGGGAACCGGTGCGTGCCGTTCGTCGGGACGGTCCGACGGACGTCCGCCGGGTGCCGCCCCCGGGTGGACCGTGTGTGCCGCGCTCGTCAGTGGGTTGCGGTGTCGGCCAGCAGGTCGCCGAGGTACTCGTTTTCCCACTCGCGGCGCGCGTCGAGTTCGCGGCGGCCGCGCTCGGTGAGCGAGTACACGTTGGTGCGCCGATCCTTCTGGCCCTTCTCGACGAGCCCCTTCTCGACGAGCTCGTCCAGGTTCGGGTACAGGCGCCCGTGATGGACTTCCGACTCGTAGTAGTCCTCGAGCTCCTCCTTGATCGCAAGGCCGTGCGGCTCCTCCACCCCCGCGATGACGTACAGGCAGTCTCTCTGGAACCCCGTTAGGTCGTACATCGCAATTCCATTTAGTGTAGCCATCCTGTTTAGTCTATCGCCTAACTGATTGGCGGGTTGACGTTGCGGGGACCGCCGTCGATCTCACACACGGCAGACGGTTGGCCCGTGTAGACCGGGGGCATCGTGTCGACTCGACCGTTTTCACTTTCACCGCGGTAGGCTCGTTTATTTAATCCCCGCCGTCGAACTGGGTAGTAGAGGGCACCTGCCCTCGTCACACGTTCCCCCCTGTCCTGCGCTCGACAGCGACGCATCACGGCCTCCCGGGTGACGGCGACCCCCGGACCATGGGCGCCCGTCTGACCGCCGACGGCGGACCGCTGATGCTCGTCGAAAGAGGACGGCGGACCGCTGATGCTCGTCGAAAGAGGACGGCGGACCGCTGACGCTTCCGGTGCACGAACGCTTTTGCCACAGTCCCCCGACCACTAGCCCATGGCCACCAGGCTGCCCGACTCGGAGTTCGAAAAGCGTCTCGCCGAGGTCCGCGACCGGCTTGCCGACGCGGATGCAGACGCCGCGGTGTGGTTTGCCGCGCCCAGCATCGAGTATCTGACCGGATTCGACCACCTCCAGACGGAGCGGCCCGTCGCGCTCGCGCTCGACGGCGAC
>JAZKSB010000175.1:0-3676 GCA_036626315.1 Halobacteriales archaeon | reverse complement strand
CCGACCACCGACAGGAGCGCGCCCAGCAGCAGCAGCGACCCCAGAAAGCCCAATACGACGATCCGTCGCCTGCTCACGGCGGCTCACCCCCGTCGGATGGCACGTCCGTCGGCGCCACCGTTCACTCCAGGCGGAGCCACGGCACCTCGATCAGGGGAGGAATGTACGTCTCGACGTGGTGTTCCCAGACCCCGTTCTCGCCGAACGCCTCGCCGTGGTCGCTGGTCACGACGACCTCCCCGTCGAGTTCCCCGACGAAGTCCGCAACCTCCGACAGCACAAGTCGGAGGTTCTGCTCGTAGTACTCCCGCAGCGACTCCTCGATGCCGTCCTGGACGATGTCGAGCGTGGTGGCCGGATTCAACTCCAGCAGCATTCCGAGCCGCATCGCGAGTTCACTTTCACCGAGCCAGGGCTCGATCCGGCGCCGGATCCGGTCCCCCATCGACTGGATCCGGCGCAAGTAGGGATGCTGGCCGCTGGAATTTCGGACGTCCTCGAAGCCAGCCTTGATCCGTTCAAGCTTCCGGCCTTTCCCCTGGCGGATGTAGGGGGCGTGTGGTTGGAGGTAGTGGACGACGAGGCGGTTCTCCGCGGGGAGGTGCTCGCGGGCGGCCTCGCTGACCGCGCTCGGCGTGACCGCGCCGAGGTCCTCGTTCCAGCCGGTCTGCCAGACGTCGTCGATGTCCGCGATGTGGTCGGCGGCGGTCCACTCGTAACCCGCCGACGCCCCCCACCGTAGTTCGTTCAGGGGGGTGCCCAGGCTGTTGATGAACGGGTTCCCGGAGACGTAGGTGAATTCGTGGTCGCCGGTGAACGTCTTCGCCGCCCACTCGGGGGTCGCGGACCCGACGCTGCGGCGCTTCTGGAGGTCCCCGTCGAGGTACTCGTCGTGTACTGAGGCGAACACGTCGTACCGGGCAGCGTCCAGGACCACCAGGTAGTCCCACTCCGAACCGATGACGTTCTGCCCGGGAAGTGACTCTTGGTCAGTCATGTTCGCTCAGCGTGATCCATCTACGTTAGGCTGACAGTTCCGGCCCTATTAGTTAAACGATATGGGTTTTCGGACCACCTGCTGACCGTGCGAAACCTCTCTAGGCCGGGGATCGGTCGGTGCTGGCCGTCCCGCGAACGGGACGCCGGTTCGGAAACGCTCTTGTCGGTGGCCCGGAAGAGACGGACATGGTCACGGCAAGTGCGCCGGGGAAAGTCTATCTGTTCGGCGAGCACGCGGTGGTCTACGGCGAACCGGCAGTTCCCTGTGCCATCGAGCGGCGGGCCCGGGTGACTGTTCGGCGCCGCGACGACGGGCGGGTGCGGGTCCACGCCGAGGACCTCAGCCTCCAGGGATTCACCGTCGAGTACGACGGCGACACGGCTGGCCGGCCCGACGTCGAGGCCGCCGAACCGCTGGTCGAGGCCGCGATGGGCTACGTCGAGGGTGCCATCGAGCAGGCCCGCGAGGCCGTCGCCGGGCGCCGGGGGGAAACCCCCGACGACGGCTTCGACGTCACCATCGACAGCGACATCCCGCTCGGCGCGGGACTCGGCTCCTCGGCGGCGGTCGTCGTCGCCGGCATCGAGGCAGCAACCCGGGAGTTCGGGGTCGAACTCCCGCGCGAGGAGCTGGCCGACCGGGCGTTCCGGGTGGAGCACGACGTCCAGGACGGCCAGGCGTCGCGGGCGGACACCTTCTGTTCGACGATGGGCGGCGCCGTCCGGGTGGAGGGCGACGAGTGCACCACCCTCGACGCCCCCGAACTCCCGTTCGTCGTGGGGTTCGACGGTGGCGCGGGCGACACCGGCGAACTCGTGTCCGGCGTCCGGTCGCTGAAGGACACCTACGGATTCGCGGCGGACACCGTCGAGTCGATCGGCGACCTGGTCCGGGAGGGCGAGGACGCGCTGGCCGACGCCGATCTCGACCGCCTTGGCGAACTCATGGACTTCAACCACGGGTTGCTATCGGCGCTGGGCGTGTCGGCCCGCTCGCTCGACGAGATGGTGTGGGCCGCCCGCGACGCCGGGGCTTCGGGCGCGAAACTCACCGGGGCCGGCGGCGGCGGGTGTATCGTCGCGCTCGACGACTCCGGAGCGGCCCTGGCGGCGCTGCAGTTCGCCCCGAGTTGCGAGGAGGCGTTCCGGGCCGACATGGCGACGGAGGGCGTCCGCGTGGAGGAGCCATGACGACGGTGCTCAAACTCGGCGGCAGCGTCATCACCGACAAGGACCGCGCGGAGACGCTGGACGCACCGGCGCTCGACGCCGCGGCGGACGCGGTCGCCGACGCGTGGGACGGCGGTCCGGACGGACTCGTACTGGTCCACGGCGGCGGAAGTTTCGGCCACCACAACGCCGAGGAGTACGGCGTCTCCGCCACCGAGGGGACCCGCGACGCTGACGCGGTGGCGGCGATCCACGGTGCGATGACGGCACTCAACCGGTTCGTCCTGTCGCGACTTCACGAGCGAGGCGTCCCCGCCGTTCCGGTCCACCCCCTGTCGGCGGCCCACCGGGACGGGGAAGCGAACCTCGACCTCCCGACGGGCCAGGTCGCGACGCTGCTCGGGGAGGAATTCGTCCCCGTCCTGCACGGAGACGTGATCGCCCACGTCGGCGCGGGTGCGACGATCGTCAGCGGCGACGAACTGGTCGTCGCGCTCGCCCGCGGCGTGGACGCCGATCGGGTCGGGGTCTGCTCGACGGTCCCCGGCGTGCTGGACGCTGACGACCGGGTCATTCCGGAAATAGCGTCGTTCGGCGACGTCGCCGACGTTCTGGGCGCCAGCGACGCGACCGACGTCACCGGCGGCATGGCCGGCAAGGTCCGGACGCTGTCGGACCTGCCGGTGCCGGCCTCGATCTTCGGTCCCGACGACCTCGCGGCGTTTCTCGACGGCGACCGGCCCGGGACGACGATCCGGTGACGCCGGTTGCGGCGTCGCGGGGACCTGGTTGGTCACGGCGGCGTCGCCAGGCCCCGGTTGGTTGGTCACGGCGGCACCAGTGTGGGCCCTGCGTCCGGTTCGAGTGGTTTCGCGCCCGGCGAGCACGAATACAGGAAGCTTTTAACCCGCCGTCACGAAGGACATGATAACCGAGCAACGGTCGCCCCCGGGGGGCAACGTCGCGGCCGGCGGCAGGCGCCGACCGCGAGGGGACAGTCGTCCCGGTCGGCGGCCGGGAAGAATCGGCGCCTCACGGCGCCAGGGCGCACAGTCGCGCATGCTTGCCGGTCGCCGTGCCCTCCGGCGCGTGGCGAACTCGCCACGCCGGGCGGCGCCTCGGTAGGAGACACAACCATGGAAATCGAAATCGCGACCATCGGCGGTTACGAGGAAGTCGGCCGCCAGATGACGGCGGTTCGCGCAGGCGACGACGTCGTCATCTTCGACATGGGCCTGAACCTTTCGCAGGTGCTGGTCCACGACAACATCGAGACCGAGAAGATGCACAGCCTCGATCTGATCGACATGGGCGCCATCCCCGACGACCGGGTGATGAGCGACCTGGAGGGCGACGTCCAGGCCATCGTGCCCACCCACGGCCACCTCGACCACATCGGCGCCATCTCGAAGCTCGCCCACCGGTACGACGCGCCGGTGATCGCGACGCCGTTTACGATCGAACTCGTCAAACAGCAGATCCAGAGCGAGGAGAAGTTCGGCGTCGA
>JAZKSB010000174.1:0-3794 GCA_036626315.1 Halobacteriales archaeon | reverse complement strand
TGTAGATGGCCTCCAGGGCGTCGGAGATGCCCTCGCCCTCCTCGACGAGGGACTCTACCTTGTCCTGCGTGAGGGCCATTATGAAAGCCGGTTAGAGGTCCCGCGTAATCAACCTTTTACTTGCAGTCCGGGCGCAGGCGGGTTCGCCGGCGACGCGCGCGGTCGACGAGGCCGATCATCCCGCCTAGCGACGCGTGGGTCTTGCATCCCGAGTGGCGACGCGTGGAGTCGATGGTCCGAACGTCCTACGGGGCCGCCGGTCGCCAGGATCGACAAGTGAGGTCGCTCCCGGCGGTCAGTCGTCGTCGATGGCGTCCTCGATGGCGGCTTCCAGGCGCTCCCAGACCTCGTCCGGCGTCCCGTCCCCGTCGACGCGGGCGAGGTCCCCCTGGTCCTCGTAGTGCTCGACGACCGGCGCCGTGTTTTCCTCGTAGACGCGGATGCGCTCGCGGACGACGTCCTCCTGGTCGTCCTCCCGCTGGTAGAGGTCGCCGCCGCACTCGTCGCAGACGCCCGGTTCCGCCGGCGGGTCGAAGTCGACGTGGTACGTCGCGCCACACTCCTCGCAGACCCGCCGCCCGGTCAGCCGCCGGGCGAGTTCGTCCTCGTGAACGTCCACGTAGACGACCACGTCCAGGTCCGTCATCCCCTCGAGGGCCTCGACCTGGTTCATCGTGCGCGGGTATCCGTCGAGCACGAAGCCGTCGCTGTCGTCCAGTTCCGCCCGGACCATCTCGTTGACCACCTCGTCGGGGACGAGTTCGCCCCGGTCCATGAACTCCCCGGGCGTGTCGTACTCCACGTCGAGGTGGCTGATGTCCATCTCCTTGTTCGAACGGAACATGTCGCCGGTCTCGACGTGGTCGACGCCGAACCGATCGACGACGTTGTCGCTCTGTGTTCCCTTTCCGGCCCCGGGCGGGCCGAGCAGCAGAATCTTCGGACTCGCCATGTACGCCGGTTGGAGGGCCGCATTAAAAGGCTTGCAGATACGCGGGCGTCCGGGCAACTCACGTGGATGGACGAGCGTCCGGGCACCTCCCTGCAGACGGGTGGGGACCCGGGCACCTCCCTGCAGACGGGTGGGGACCCGGGCACCTTCCTGCAGACGGACGGGTACCCGAGCACCTCCCTGCTGACGGGCAGGAACCCGGGCAACTCCTTAGTGGGTCGCCCGCGAGACGCGACCGTGACTCGCTTCGACGAACGCGACCCCGCCACGCGACGCGACCTCGTCGCGCACGCGGTGCGGGCCCACCGCGAGCGCGACAGCCCGTATCTCACCGTCGAGACCGACGACGGCGATTGGATCCAGTTCTCCGAGGGCGTGGTCAACATGGACTGCACCGACGAGGAACTGTCCCGCCTCGAAGACCTCCTGGTGGAGTTCCCCGACTTCAGGACCGAGTCGCGCTCCAGCCCCGACGACGTCGAGGGGACGAACGTTCGCCTGGCGACGCACGCTGGCCCCGACCGGATTGCACAGTTCGTCGAGCAGACGTTCGAGGTGGTGTACGGCCTGCCGGAAGACGTTCGTCTGTGGGCGGCGGAAATCTGAGCCTCCGGTGTCGGACGGGTCCTTGACCACCCGCGACCGGGGTGGGGGTTCCGTTCCACAACCGTAAAGACCGGTCGGGTCCCTCACTCGAACATGACAGTCACGGGAACCCTCCGGGAGCGCACCCGAGCGCACCCCGGGCGGGTCACAGCCGTCGTCAGCGCCGTCGGCTATGCGGTCGTCCTGGCGTCGTTTGCCGGTCTGCTCCCACTGCCGTCGCTCTCGGACGCGACCGTTCGCCTGTTCTCCGACCTCATCGCCGTCGTGAACTCGGTCGCGTTGCTGTCGATCCTGGCCGGGTGGTGGTTCGTCAAGCGCGGCCGGATCCGCCGTCACCGCGCCGCGATGCTCTCGGCGTTCGTGCTCATCCTGGCGTTTCTGGTCCTGTACGTCTGGAAGCAGGCCGGCGGGTTCACCAAGGACTTCGTGGTCCCCGCCGGCGCCCCGCTTGCGGGATACGCCGAGGTCGTGACCGTTGTCTACACCGCCATGCTGCTGATCCACGTCCTGCTTTCGATCCTGGCCGTTCCCGTCGTCGTCCACGCCGTCGTCCTGGGAACGACCCACTCCGTCGACGAACTCCCCCGCACGATCCATCCCCGGATCGGCCGGGTCGCAGCGTGGGCCTGGTCGGTCAGTCTGGCGCTGGGCGTGCTGACGTATCTGCTCCTGAACCACGTCTACGACTGGGAGAAACTGGACGGCGCGGCGGCTATCGCGCCCGCGCTCGTCCCGTTCTGACCGACGGCGATCGCGCCTGTGCTCGTGCCGCTCTGATCGACGGCGGAGCCTGAATCCCGGCCGTCGGCCCGCTGCTCGCATCGGCCGTCCGCAAGCCGTTCCCGTCGGCGACAGGCCCTTGTACGTGGGCGGCCAACCGCCAGCCAGCACGTCCGGTCGCACCCCCTTCGACACTGCTCCCCTGTCCCACGACAGCCATCCCCCTGCTACCACATGAGCGCGACACCCGAGGACGCCACCGGCGAACGGTTCGTCGCAAAGATGACCCCGTCCAGGACGACTCGCCAGTTAGCGCTCGCGAGTGCAGTCGTCCTCCTCGGAGCGTATCTGAGCGTCCTCTGGGAGGTGACCGGCGTCGCCGGCGGCCGGGGACTGCTCGTGCCTGTCGTGTTCGTCGCCGTCGTCGCCGGGGTGGCGAGCGCCACCCGGCTGGCCGTCCGGACGGCGCTGTGGATCGGGGCGGGCAGTTTCCTTCTCGGCGGTGCCGCCTACCTCGTCGCGATCCCGGAGCCGGTTCTGGCGGGGGCGACGTTCGGCCGGGTCGTCCAGGACGCACAGGTGCTGGCGACCGGCAACATCCAGGTGGTCCAGATCATCGCCGCCGACGTCTGGGCCGCCGCCATGGCGCCGGCCCCTGTGTATCTGACCCTGTTTCTGGCGATCCGTCACCGGTACGACCTGGCGTCGATCGCCGGCGGCAGCGCGCTCGGGTTCGTCGCGCTGACCGGCGACGCCGGGACCGCCGTCACGCTGGTCGGCGCGACGAGCGTGCTCGCGATGCTGGGCTTCGGTGCGCTGGAATCCGTCGACCTCGACTGGAAACAGATACAGGACCTCGGAATCGTGCTTGCCGCGGGCGTGGTGATCGCCCGAACTGTCCGGGTAGTGCCCGCGAGCGGATTCGCGGACGGCCCCTCGCCCGCCGGGGGCGGGACCGACCCCACCCTGGAGTCCGGCCTGTTCTCGACCGGCAACCGGGCGAGCATCCTGGGGTCGATCAACCTCTCGCCGGAGCCCAGATTCACCGTCCGGGCCGACCAGCCCGCGCTGTGGCACGCGGGGGCGTACGACAGATACACGGGCGAGAACTGGGTCCGGTCCGGGCGAACTCGCGAATACCGCTCGGCGCTTCTCCCGAACCCGCCCGGACGAAGCCGGCGGATCGTCCAGCGATTCACGGTTCAGTCGACGGTCGCGACCGTTCCGGGTGCCTGGCGCCCGGTCGATTTCGCGGAAACCCCTGCCGTCGACGTGGAAATCACGTCCGAGGGCGGTCTCGAAGCCCTCGGCGCCCACGAGGCGGGCGACTCCTACGCGATCGTTAGCGAGATCCCCGCATGGGACCCGGAGACGCTTCGGTCCGCCGGGACTGACTATCCCGGCGCCGTGACGGACCGATACCTGCAAGTTCCCGAGGACCTTTCCGGCCGGGTCGCCCGGAAGGCGAACGAGGGCGGCGGCGGCGCCGACACGCCGTACGGAGCCGCGGCCGCCG
>JAZKSB010000173.1:0-3807 GCA_036626315.1 Halobacteriales archaeon | reverse complement strand
GACCAGCACCTCCTTGACCCGTTCGGCGATCCGCCGGAGGACGTGCACGCGGCCGGGCGTCGGCGCGTCGGCCTCCGCCGCGACGTTGTACTCGGTGAACTCGACGTCGCGCCACTCGCCGCCCGTCAGGAGTTCGGGAGTCAACTCGTCGACCGTGTCTGCGGCCTCGACGCCCTCCATCAGCGCGGTCACGCCGTCGTCGGTCAGGGTCACCAGGCGGTCGGTCACATCGCGGACCTCGACGAGGCCGCGCCGCGCCAGTTGATCGAGCACCCCGTCGTCAACCGCGTCCGTCTTGCCCTCGACGACGGCGTCCAGCGCCGCCGCCTCCTCGTCGTCGTCCGGGTCGGCGTCCGGGTCGGCCTCGACCCGTCCCGAGTCGATCTGGCCGTACCCCTTGCGGGCGAAGTTCGAGAGTGCGATCTGGACGGCCTCGCCGGCCAGGCCCGCCGCCTCCGCGAGGTCACCCATCGGGACGGGCGTCTCGTCGGCGCCGGCCTCCACGGCGGCGCGGTACAGTCTGACCTCCGGGAGTCCGGCCTCGCGGTACTCGCTGCCTTCGCCCGTCAGCGCGGCTTCCTCCCGCGTTCGCTCCTCGACGGCCACCAGCCCGTCTTCAGCCAGCGCGAACGCGGCGCCCGTGACCGTCTCCGGCTTGCGGTCGGTGGCGACGGCCAGTTGTTCGATCGTCTTTGGCTCCGATGCGCTCGCGGCCTCCAGGACCGCGACCTGTGCGTCCGGCAGTTGCATTCTTGTTCGTGTTCGCGGCAGTCGGTCAGTTAGCGGTTCCGGTCGGGCGACGACCGGGCGTCGGTTTCACGGCGACGGCAGGTCGCCCCCGCTGGTCGTGGCGGCAACGCCGCCGGAAGCGCGGTTTCGGCCGACGACGAGCGGGCCGCGCCCTCCGGCGCGTTCCGGCCGTCGGCGGCGTCCACCGCGCTCAGGCGGCACCGAAAAAGCCAAACCCCGCGGCTGCAGCGGCTGGCTGGCCGGCGGCGCGACCTCCGTGGCGGGGTTCGGACGCCATACCAGTTCGTGTGTGAGTGGCGAACAAAAACGTTGTGCCCGACCCGAAACAGGCGTGGCCGACGAGGCGGGTGCGTCCGGAGGCCGCTGCGGAGCACGTCGAAACGTCACTCAACGGTTGCCGCCGTCACTCCCGCTTGCGGTCGGCGGCGTCGAAACTGATCGGCAGGTCGTCGAGCGCGTCCTCCATCTCGGCGCGCTTCTCCTGGTGGTCCTCCAGGAAGTCGGCCATCAGGTCGGCGGCCTCCTCCTTGCACTCGCCACACAGCCGCTCGCCGCCGGCACACTCGTCGTAGACCCGCTCGGCGTACTCGTCGTCGTCGCCGGCGAGCAGGTACGTGTACAGTTCGTACACCGGACACTCGTCGGGTCGCCCCCCGAGTTCCCGTTGCTTCTCGGCGGTTTCGCGGCCGCCGGTCGTGGCGGCCTCGACCTTGTCGTAGCCGTCTTCGGGGTCGTCCAGAAGCGAGATGTGGCTCGCCGGCACCGACGAGGACATCTTCCCGCCGGTGAGCCCGGTCATGAAGCGGTGGTAGATCGACGACGGCGGGACGAACCCGAACCCGCCGTGGTCGAGTTCGACCTCGCGGGCCAGCGCCTCGGCGGCGTCACGGCCCATCTCGAAGGCGTCGACGTGGCCCTCGTAGACGCGCTTCTCGCCGTCGACGGCCTCGACCAGCGCCTCGAAGGCGTCCTCGTCGGCCCGCTGGTCGAGGAACCGCACCCGAGGCCGCAGCGGCTCCTTGCCCGCCGCGTCGAGTTTCTCGACCGCGCCGGCCCGCGCGTCGGCGGGCTCCGGCCGGTGCTCGCGCAGCCAGTCGGCGCCGTCGGCACACCGGACCGTCGTCTCCGGGTCCGTCGACTCCGCCAGCGCCTCGTAGGCGGCGCCGATGAGGTCCCGCTCCGCCGGGGTGGCCTCGAAACTGGCGTAGGCCTCCGTGACCCCGAACGAGCGCATCCGGGCCGCCAGGTCACGGGTGAGCCGCATGTGCGGGTCCTGGTCGGGCCCGACCGGGATGACCGTCGGTTTGGGCTCGTCGAGTTGCGGGTAGAGTATGTCGGCGGCCTGGGTGACGACCGACTGCATGTGGGAGACGTCGGTCTCGCCGTCGAAGCCGTAGATGGCCTGCAGTTCCGAGAAGTTTGCCTCTGCGCCGAGTTCGAACGCGAGGTCCTGGAGTTCCCGGTTGTCCGACTGGCGGTAGACGGTGCCATCCTCGGGGTCGAACCCCAGCGCCAGAAACGACAGCACGTAGTCGCGGGCGTGCTCGTCGATCTCGGCCCACGTCAGCCCGCGGGCGGAGTGGGCTTCCAGGTCCGCGATGAGCCCGTAGGTGTCTCCGCCCTGCTTCTGGTGCCAGATGAGTTCGTCGAACACGAGTTTGTGGCCGATGTGGGGGTCGCCGGTCGGCATGAACCCCGACAGCGCGGCGAACGGCTCGTCCGCCCGCATCGCCGCCGCGACCCGACGGTAGTCCCGGTGGCCGAAGATGACCCCCCGACGCATCAGGTAGTGGGGGGTCGGCACCTCCGACAGCACCTCCTCGAAGCGCTCGATGCCGAAGTCTTCGAACAGCCGCCGGTAGTCCGCGACCGTCGAGGAGCCCCACGGGTCAAGCGTCACCTCGTCGGCGCCGGCGGCGCCGCCGTCGGCCAGCAGGGACCGCTCGTGCCAGCGCCCCCCGCCGATCGCCGGCTGATCGACGGGCGCTTCCTCGTCGCCGGGGTCCGTGTCGCGGGACATGGCGTCGCCCGGAACACCGGGCGGGGTCCGCAAAAGCAATTCGCTTTTACCAGCCCGCGAGCACCGTTCCGGCGGCGGCCCCGGCGCCGGCGGCCCGGCCCTTACGAGTCGCGCTCCCTACTTATGCGTCTCCGTCACGTAGAACGAGCAATGCTACGAAGGTTGCAGGACTTCGGGATCCGCTCGCTGGTCCTCCACGCGCTGATGGCCGCGGGCTTTCTGGGAGCGGTGGGGTCGACGCTGTTCGTCAAGGGCCAGGTCGGCACGATATCGTTCGTCGCGTTCGTCAACTTCACCGCGGGGTTGTGGATCGCCCAGTCGGTCCACTCGCTGGGCCACACCTACGCCGGCGGCGACTACCGCGGGGTCGTCGCGACGCTCAGGGGCAATGACTGACGCCGCGTTCGACCGGGCGCGGTTCGCACGGACCGTCGGGCTCATCGGGGTCGTCACCGGCGCGTTCCTGATCCTGGCGGCCAGCGAACTGTCGGAGACGCTGTCAATCGCCGTCGTCGCCATCGGCGGGGTGGCGCTGGTCACAGCCATCACCGCGTTTCTCATCGCCGCTGCCGAGTCGCTCGACGCAACGGGCAATTGACCGGCGGCGCGACCCGCCCGTACGGGCGCTGCCCCCGGTCACGGCGTCAGCCGCCGCACCGCCAGCCAGTCGACGTCGCCCTCGGGGGGAACGAGCGCGAACGTCATCTCCTTGCGGACGCCGTGGGCCAGCCTGACGTCCAGCGCCAGGTCCCGCGGAACGAACGCGTGGTCGGCGTCGAGCACCCGAACCAGCCGCCCGGAGTGGCCCAGGTCCTCGACCGAGGTCAGGTCGGCGTAGGTCCGGAAGTCGGCGCCGAACTTGAACCCGGTCTTCGGAACCACCCCGCGCTCGCGCAGGGCCGCGTACGCACGCAGGCGACGGTCGAATCGGTCGCCCTCGACCTCCCGGCCGGCGGCGACCACGCTGTCGTAGCCCGCCGGCAGGTCCACGGCGCCGCGGGCCGCCAGGTACGCCGCCTCCAGAAGCGATAGCTGGA
>JAZKSB010000172.1:0-3901 GCA_036626315.1 Halobacteriales archaeon | reverse complement strand
GACTCTGGTCCCCGCGGGAAGCGGGTCTTCGAGCGGGCGGGTCGGGTCGCCACACAGCAGGTTCTTCGCGACCCCGACGGCGGGCGCGTCCACGGCCACGCCGACGTGGGTGGCGATGCCGGCCTGCCGGAAGTGAATGCGGCCGCTCCCGTCGACGACGAGGAGATCCGGGTCGACCGTCAACTGCTCCAGGGCCGCGAGGATCACCTCGCCCTCGCGGAACGCCAGCAGTCCCGGGATGTAGGGGATCGCCAGGTCTGCGGTGGCCTCGGATCGCTCGATCACCCGGTCGCCCTGTAGCGCGACGGCCGCACTCACAGCCCGGTCGTCGAGAAACGCCTGGTCGATGCCGACCACGACCGGGGTGTCGGAGGCGCCCAGCGACCGCTCGGGTGCGGGCACGCCCGCCGAGAGGTCGAACGCTGCGGGCACCCCGACCGCGTCCCGGCCAAACGGCAGGTCGTCGGCGAAGACGGCGGCGTCGGCGATCTCCCGCTGGAGCCGCTCCATCTCCTCGCGGGAGAGAGCGGGATCGGGGACGAACTCGGGGCGGCCGACCTCCATCTCAGAACCGCCGGCGTCCCCCCGGCCCGCCCGGTCCGCCGGGACCGCCACCGCCGCCGAACCGTATCTGTTCGGGGGCCCGTGTCCCCTGGCGCTTGACGTGCTCGCCGTACAGCAGGCCGATGCCGAGCCCCGAGAGGTGCGCGAGGTGGGCGACGTTGCCGGCCCCGATGCCGCCGGCGCCGACGAACACCAGCGACAGCAGCGCGAAGCCGATGGTCAGCACCCACAGCGGCATCGGCAGCACGAACCAGAGGTACACCCGCAGGTTGGGGTTCAGCACCGTCAGCACGCCCAGCACGGCCATGACGGCGCCGCTGGCCCCGAGGACGGCCGCCGTCTCGTTGGTGAGTATCGCGACGCCGACCTGCGAGAGCCCGGCGACGGCGCCGGCCATCAGAAACAGCGCGGCGAAAGCCTTGCTGCCGACGCGGCGCTCGACGATGGGGCCGAAGAAGTACAGCGCGATTGAGTTGAACGCGATGTGGGCGAACCCGACCGGGCTGTGGGCGAACACCGACGTCACCCAGGTCCAGACGTAGAAGACCCGCTCGGAGGTCAGGATGAAAAGCGTCTGGTGGACCGATGCGCCGGCGAGCGTCAGAACTATCCACTGCAGCGCAAACGTCCCCCACATCAGCCCGAGAAACAGGAACGTCACGTTCCCCCGGAAGTACGCGAGGGCGCCGCCCGGGCCGGTGTCGATGCCCAGCCGGTCGGCCAGCCCGCCGGACCCGCCTCTCAGGTCGTCGCGCACGGTGTCGTCGAAACTGCTGGCGAACACCTGTTCGGACTCGCTCCAGTCGTCCAGGCCCGGACAGTCGTGGTTCTCCGGGAGCCGGTGTTCGGCACAGAAGGTCCCGCCGCAGTGCCGACACTCGTACGGCAGGTCCTCCTCCGTCCCACAGTAGTCGCACTCGGCCATTTGGCAGGCCTTCGGGTGCCGGGCATTAAGGGGTTCGGGTGGGCCCGCGGCGCCGCCCTGCCGCTCTCTGGCGGCCGTCCCCGCCACCTCGCCGGCGACACGCGAGCGCTTTTTTGCGCCTGGCCCGTAGCCGGGGTGTGAACGAGATCGAGCGCGACCGGCTCCTTGAACGCATCCAGCGGGAGAGCGCCACGGTGGGCGCGTCGATCCCCGACCGGATCACGGTGCAGGGCGAGGCCGTCGACCTGCAGGAGTTCGTCTTCGAGGTCAAGCGTCGCGAGACGGTCCCGCCGGGCGAACGGGAGCGCGTCGAGCGGGCGAAGAGAAACCTCCGGCGCGAGCGCCTGGCGCGCAAGCAGCGCCTCGAAGACGGAGACATCACCCGCGAGGAGGGCGAACGGATCGTCGAGGCAATCGTCGGCATCGACCGCGCGCTGAACGCCCTGGAGAGCCTCGAACCCACGGACGTCGAGGCCGAGGCCGAGCGCGCGGAGGCCGTCGACCGCAAGCGCTGGATCAACTTCCTGAGGCAGGTGCTCGGCCGGGACGACGGCGGCCCGCCAACGGGACTATGAGGAGCGGACCCGCACGGCCACGAGCGGTCTCTCCGCCCACCGTGGCATGACTCGACTGCTGCTGGACGCCATGCTCGGCCGGCTGGCGACCTACCTCCGGATGTGTGGTTACGACGCCGCCTACGCGCTCGACAGGGGCGTCGAGGACGACGACCGATTGCTCGCCTGGGCCCGCGAGGAGGATCGCCGGCTCGTGACCCGCGACGTCACACTCGCCCGCCGGTCCGACGATGCGCTCCTGGTCGAGTCGAAGGACATCGACGACCAGCTTCGACGGCTCCGGGAGGCGCGGTTCGACCTGACCCTCGACGAACCCGAGCGGTGTGCCGCGTGCAACGGCCCGCTCGAACGCGTCCCGGACGGCGACCCGACGCCGGAATACGCACCCAACTCCGCCGACCGGCCGGTGTGGCGCTGCCGGGACTGCGGCCAGCACTTCTGGCGGGGCAGCCACTGGGACGACGTGCGCGAGCGGCTGGCGGATCTCTGAGGGCCGGTCGCACGGCGTTCCTGCCATAGAAGTGGCTCCGGCACGAGGCTCGACCATGGTCGCGAACGCGATTACCGGGGCGTACCGCGACCGGCAGCACGCGGTCCTGTTCGTACTCGGCCTGTCGCTGGTCGTCGCCGGCGTCGCGCTCGCCGGCACCGTCCGGGGGATCGACATCGTGTTTCGCCTCGCCGGCTACGGCCTGCTCGCGTACGCGCCGGCGGCGTATCTCCGGGATCGCATCTTGGGCTGACGGGGCGAACTGGGTGTCCGGCCGGTCGGGTCCGGATCAGTCCGGCCGGTCAAGTCCGGATCAGTCCGGCCGGTTGGGCGTCCAGTCGTCGCAGGCGTCCATGTCGTCCATCACGCCGTCGTGGAACTCGCAGAACGGGCGCATCCCCCGGGAGGTCTGGACGTACCGGAAGTGCTCGCAGTTGCCACAGTAGGAGTCGGTCGCGTCGGCGGGGTCCGCGCGGGCGCTCATCACCTCGGCGTCGTCGGCGGGCGTGCGGACGCCCGGTTCGGTGACGCCGCCGTCGCTGGTCGGTTTCGCGCCCGCCGTTCCGGGCGAGGGGCCGGTGACGCCGCCGCCGGCATCGGTCTGCCGAGTGGCGTCTGCGTCCCGGACGGCGCCGGCGGTGCGCTCCTCGACGCGGTTGGTCTGGGTCGGCACGGAGCCGTCAGGGTCGTCGCCGAGCAGGCCGACGCCGCCGGTGTTTTTCGCCGCCTCGATGGCGTCCGGCAGGTCCTCCCGGTCGACCTCGACGACGCGGGTCTCGCCGTCGCGTTTGATTTCGAGCGTGACCGTGCCGCCGGGGTCGTTGCGAGTCTTGAAGTTCGCGACCGCGGTGAAAAGCGACCAGAACGTCGCGATGACGCCGGCGGCGTACACCAGCGTCACCAGCGCGGTGAGGTCGGTCGGGTCGCCGACCCAGCGGTGTGGGTAGGCGTGTTCGAACAGCGCGACCCCGAGCACGGCGACGCTGGCGCCGACGGCGGCGGCGGCCCGGACCTGCTTGCTGGCCGGCAGGACGACGAAGATGCCGACCATCACCGCCGGCAGGCCGAGCCCGGCCATGATGCCGGCGGGCTCCCAGGCTTGCCAGGCCTCGACGCCGACGACCGACAGCGGATTCGTCGTCGCGACGACGACGCCGCCGACCACCAGAAGCGCTCCCGCAACGAACATGGCCGTCCCCGCGACCAGTTGTCGGTGGCTGGCCTCCTCCCCGAGCCCCTCGTACACTTCCGCGAGGCTAGTCATAAGTCTTGGTTGGGCGTCCCGCTACTTCACGTTACGTCAGACGCTCGCAAGACGCCGTCGGGAGACGCGCCGGTCCGTATCCG
>JAZKSB010000171.1:0-3973 GCA_036626315.1 Halobacteriales archaeon | reverse complement strand
ACGAGCGCATCCCGCTGCAGACGTTCATGGTGCTGGTGACGATGCTGATGTGGTATCTCTCGTCGGTCGGCGTGGCCGTCGAGGTGGTGGCATTCCTGCTGCCGTGGTCGCTGGGGCTGATCGCGTCGGTCGATCCGCTTCTGACGAGGACGCTGTTCTGGTACTTCGGCCACCCGGTGGTGTACTTCTGGCTGCTGCCGGCCTACTTCGCGTGGTACACCGTCCTGCCGAAACTCTCGGGCGGGCGGCTGTTCTCGGACCCGCTGGCGCGGGTCGTGTTCGTCCTCTTTCTGCTGCTGTCGACCCCCGTCGGGTTCCACCACCAGTACCTCGACCCGGCGATCCCTGAAGGGTTCAAGGTGCTTGCGATGTCGAACACGATGTTCCTGCTGTTGCCCAGCCTGCTGACCTCGTTTACGGTCGTCGCCAGCATCGAGCACGGCGCCCGCCAGCGCGGCGGGACCGGCCTCCTCAAGTGGCTCCGGTCGCTGCCGTGGGGCAACCCCGCCTTCGCCGGGATGGCGCTTGCCGGCCTGCTGTTTGCGGCGGGCGGGTTCTCCGGGATGGTCAACGCCGGGATGAACCTCAACTACCTCATCCACAACACCCTCTGGGTGCCGGGCCACTTCCACCTGACAGTCGGGACGGCGTTCGCGCTGACGGCGATGTCGCTGAGCTACTGGCTGGTGCCCCAGCTGACGGGCAAGCGGGTCCAGCTGTACACCGTCGCCACCGTCCAGCCGTACCTCTGGTTCGTCGGCATGACCCTGATGTCGAACGCGATGCATCGGGCCGGGCTGGCCGGCGTGCCGCGCCGGACCGCCGTTCCCCAGTACGACCAGGTGGCGTTCCAGGGCGTCGTCGGCGGCATCACGGAGATGCGCCTGCAGATCGCCGTCGGCGGCATCCTGCTTTTCGTCTCGCTGCTGCTGTTTCTGACGGTGATGGGCGCGACCTGGCTCACGCCGCGGGGCGGCCAGTTGCGGGTCAACGGCATCATCCCCGAGCCGCTGTCGGGCGCCGAGCAGAGCCCGCGGGTGATGGACAACCTCCAGCTCTGGCTGGCCATCGCCGTCGTGCTGGTGCTTCTGGCGTACACGTTCCCCGTCTGGAGCATGGTCGCCGACGGGCTGTTGCAGCCCGGCGCGCCGCCGTCACCCGTTTAACGCCCCCATCCGTCTGTCGACATAATGAGCGAGGAGCCATCCGACGGCGAGGCCCGAGACGACTCCCCAGAGGCCCCCAACAGCGGGGACGACCGCCCCGAGGGCCGGGCCGGGACCGACGGCGAGCCGTCGGACGCCGACGGGCCACCGCAGCAAGACGAGTCACAGAACGACGAGTCATCACGGAAGGACCAGTCAGCCCGGAACGGCGACCAAGAGCCGCCCAGACACCCCTCGGAGGGGCTGGACGACGACACCCGACGATGGCTCATCCGGATCCTGGTCGGGCTGGGCATCGGCATCCCGATACTCATCGAGGGAGCGACGTTTCTGGAACTGTTCCGGCACCACCTGCTGGGCAGCGACACCCCGACGCCGACGGCGGCGACCGACACGCCCGGCGGCGTCGGGGTGGGCGGCGAACTCCTGCCCGGGACGCCCCAGACGGAGACGCTTACCGACGCCACGCTCCGCGCCGGCGACGGCGCGTGGTCGTTCGAGGTCGCGGTCGCCGTCGAGAACACCGGCGAGGTGCCGTACGAACTCCGGCTCGGCGAGGTGGTCACCGAGACGGGGACCATGGTGGACGGCTCGGCCTCGACGGGGCAGGTGCCGCCCGGCGAGACGGCCACGGTCGAGGGGACCTGGGCGCTGCCCTCGGGGTCGGAGCCGGACCGACTGGCGGTCGTTGCGGTCACCTACGGCGAGACCACCGCCACCGTCAGCGAGTCCGTCAAACTCGGGTCGATCCCCACCCAACGGTGACATGACGGCACAATTTTACATTCAGCCGCGACCTGGCGACGAGCCGATGCGACTGCCAACGAGCGTGGAACATGCGGTCCCGGGGAACGCTCACGTTTAATACGGACGGGCGACACGTACCGAATACTATGGGGTCCTCCGGACAGGGCGGGGAGCCACAGTCGCACGCCACTGCGGAGACCATCCGCGAGTTCGTGGCCCATCCGTACCAGACGCTGGCCCCGGACGGGCGGATCACGTCGGTCAACGACGCCTGGCTGGAGGTCCTGGGATACGAGCGGTCCGCGGTCGAGGGACGACCGTTCAGCGATTTTCTCGGCACAGACTCCGCCGAGCGATTCGAATCCAGGTTTGAGGCGTTCAAACGGACGGGCTCGGTCTCCGGCCTCGAATGCGAGCTGATCGACGCCGACGGCGAGCGGGTTTCGGTCTCCGTCGACGGTCGAATGGAATACGACGACGGCGAGGCCGTGCGGGCCCACGTGCAGTTCGTCGACATCTCCGAGCGCAGGGAGTACGAGACGACCCTGACGACCTTGCACCACGTCGCCGACGAGGTGGTAGACGAAACGACAGTTGATGGGGTCTGTCGGCTGATCGTCGATGCGGCGGAGAACATCCTTGAGTTCGACCGATCGGTGTTCGCCGTCGAAACCGACGGCCGCCTGGAGGTGCGTGCCGCCGCCGGCGGCCTTTCGCCGGACGACTACGACACGTTCGGCGTCGATGAGGGGATCGCGGGAAAGACCTACCGGACCGGCGAGTCGTTTCTGGTCGACGACGTGGCCGACCACCCCGAGGCCAAGCCCCAGACGGCGGTCGCATCGCTGATCAGCCTGCCGGTCGGCACCCACGGCAACTTCCAGGCGGTCGCCCACGAGCGGAACGCCTTCGACGAGAGCGACCTGGATCTGGCCCGGCTGCTCGTCAACCACGCCGAAACCGCGCTCGATCGGCTCGAGGACGAGCAACGCCTGCAGCGCCAGCGCGACGACCTGGAGCTGCTCAACCAAGTGTTGCGCCACGACGTTCGCAACGACCTGCAACTGACCGTCGCCAGCGCCGACGCGCTCGCCGACGACGTCGACGGCGAGCAGGGAGACCGGCTCGGTACGCTGCTGGAGGCCGCCGAAGACGCGGTCGAACTCATCGAGACCGCCGGGGCAATGGCAGACGTGTTGCTCGAACCCGATCGGACGACCGAGCGAGTGTCGCTGCGTGCGGTCCTCGAAACCGAACTGGCGGACCTCCGGGAGACCCACCCGGACGCCGAGGTGGTCGTCGCGGACGAACTGCCGGACGTGACCGTGCGGGCCGACGGCATGCTGAGCTCCGTGTTTAGCAACGTGCTGAAGAACGCCGTTCAGCACAGCGACCGGGACGTGCCGACCGTGACCCTCTCCGCGGAGCGAACCGGCGACGCAGTCCTCGTCAGGGTCGCGGACGACGGTCCCGGCGTCCCCGACGCTCGCAAGGAGGGTATCTTCGGGAAGGGAGAGGCCGGACTCGACAGCGCCGGCACAGGAATCGGGCTGTACCTCGTGCGGACGCTGGTCGAGGGCTACGGCGGGGCCGTCGAGGTCCGGGACAACGACCCCAGGGGTGCCGTCTTCGAGGTCGAACTGCCGGTCGCGACGCCGGACTGACGGGTGGCGGCCGGCCCCGAACCGGAAAGGGCATCGGCGACCGCCCCAGGAGTCCGATCCCGACCGCCCCCGCGGTTACGGCGACTGCATCCCGGTATCGGGACGGCCGGCCCGGCGCCGGACACGGAGAAACGCCGCCACCGCGGCGAGCGCCCCCAGTGCCGCTGCCGCCCACAGCGCCAGCAGGGTGCTTGCGTTCGCCACTGCGACACCGACGACGAACGCGACGAGCACGACGACGCCGAACGCGCCGAACGCCGCCGCGAGGCCGCCCCGCACGGGGTCGTCGCCGTGGCCGACGCCAACGAGCACCGCGACGCCCGCCAGCGCGCCGGCGACCGGGCCGGCGGGCAGCCCCAGAAACAGCGAGAACTCGACCTCCGACGCGAACAGTTC
>JAZKSB010000170.1:0-3973 GCA_036626315.1 Halobacteriales archaeon | reverse complement strand
GACAACGACTTCGTCCACTTCATCGGCCACTGCGAGCAGGCGGGGCTGCGGTGTCCGGACGGCACCCTCGCGGTCGCGGACGTCGAGGAGAGCAACACCCAGACGTTCTTCCTGAACGCGTGTGGCTCCTACCACGAGGGGATGGAACTGCTACGGAAGGGCAGCGTCGCCGGCGCAGTCACGTTCCGGGAAGTGCTCGACGAGCAGGCCGGAAAGGTCGGCACCGCGTTCGCCCGCCTGCTCGTTGAGGGCTTCTCGTTCGCCCGCGCGATGCAACTGGCCCGCCGTCGCATCATGACCGGCAAGAACTACGCCATCGTGGGCGACGGCACCCACCGGCTCACCCAGAGCCGGAGCCTGAACCCGTTCGTCTTCCACCTTCGCGGCGGGCCCGACCGGTACGAACTGTCGGTCGATTCGTACTCGACCTGGTCGGTCGGCGGTGCCTACTACGTCAACCTCGACGCCGACGGGCCGGGGCTTCGCCTCGCGGGCAACCAGGCGACGTTCGAGTTGATGCCGGCGGAACTCGTCGAGTTTCTCGAACGAACCTCCGAGCCGGTGATTCACGACGGGGACCTTCGCTGGAGCACGGAGGTCGCCGCGGATCTCTCCGAGTAGGGTCTCTTTTCTCCGAGTTGTGTCCTTTTCCCAGATCAAGATCCCCTTCCCCGATTAAGGTCCCTTGTAGGTCCCACCTGCGGGACCGTTCTGGGTGATATCGACGCCCTTCTGTAGGTACAGTCCGGCCAGGAACAGCCCGGTCAGCACTTCGGGGTGGTCGACGAGCCAACCGCGAATGGCATCCCGTAGCATGGGTAGGTCGATTAACGACCTCGCATCGCTTTATTCTTTTGTTAGTTTTCTGAATTAATTTCCAAACCGTCGAATACTCGCCCCCACTTGAATGCGGTGGCGAAAAATTTTATCCGGTCTGGAGAGGATTTCCGGCCTTCGAAGGCCGTAAAATTAAAACCCTGGTCGGCGCGTATAGGTAACTAGCGATGTCATCGAATCTGCTCGACACAACGACCGAAACCCTCCTCCACGACGTCTTCGACGCGGGAGCGGAGACGATTCTGGTTGCCAATCCGGCGGGTGAGACGATCGAAGAACTGATCGAGGTGGCGGTCGAATACGACGGCGACCTGCCCTCGATGCGACTCCTGGCCGAGTCCGACGTCCTCAAGAACGTCATGGGCGACTTCATCGTCGCCAGCAACGCCGCCGACCTCGTCGACGGGGGCGACCTCCAACTGGGATCGGCCTCCGACCTGCCGGCGAATTCGCTTCTGGTCACCGACGAGCGGGTCATCTCGCTCGTCGTCGCCGGCGACGGCGTGGCCGGCCTCGTCGGCGACGACGACGCCTTCGTCGAGGCGGTCGGCGAGTCCTACGACGACGAGTGGGCCGGCGCCGAGGAGTTCGGCCTGCGCACGCCGCCGCTGTCGAAGGTCCGGGAGACCCTGGAGTCGGACATCGGTCCCGACACCGAGCGCGACTTCGAGCAGGTGCTTGCCTCCCTGGAGACCGCCCGCGGCGACGGCGACGGCCTCGACGAGGTGACGATCAGCCTGCTGGTCGCCGCGAAAAACGAGGAACTGCTGTACGACATCAGCAAGTGGGGCGAGGACGTCGGCATCGCCAGCAAGGCGACGTTCTCCCGCACCAAGACCCGCCTGGAGGACCTGGGCATCATCGACACCGAGAAGGTGCCCATCGACGTCGGCCGGCCGCGGTTGCGGCTGAAACTCGGCCGCGACGAACTCCGTGACGCGGGCGCCGACCAACTCGCCGGCGTCGCGATGTCCATCCTCAACTGAGTCCGTTCCACGTCGAGGACCCGTTTTCTCGATTTCCGCCGCTAGGCAGCGAAGTTGACCGCCCCCGTTCGGCGGACCGTCCGCTAGTCGCGCACTTTTTGTCCCGGCGGCGACACCGGGCGAGCATGGACGTCACGCTCGTCGGCACCGGGCCCGCCGCAAACGCTGTCGCGGAGACGCTCGCCGACGCCGATCTGGATGTCGCACGCGGCGACCTCGAATCCGTTCGAGACGCGCGACTCGGCGTTGTGGTCGCCCGCTCCGGAAGCGACCGGTTCGGGCGCGCCAACCGTCTCGCCGCCGACGCCGGGATCCCGTGGCTAGCTGTCGAACTCGACGGGCTCGCCGGGCACGACCTCGGAATGGCCGCCTCCGTCGCCGGATTCGCACCCGAGACGGGATGTTACGAGTGCCTGCAGGCCCGCGTCGCGGCGAACCGGGCCACGCCGGCCCCGCAGACGGACGGGGGCGGCGTCGACGCCGGCGATGCGCGGGTGGCCGGCGCCATCGCGGGCCGCGCGGCGACCCGGCGGCTGTCCGGCGAAGGGTCGGCGCTGTTCGGCGGCGTCGTCGAGGTGCCGTACGCCGAGCGGTCGTTCCTGCCGGTCCCCGACTGCGGGACCTGCCGGTTCGAGCGCGACAGCAACCTGGAACTCGAATACCGCGAACGGAACCTGGAGTCGGCGCTGGCTGCCGCAGAGCGCGCGCTTGACGAGCGAGTCGGTCTCCTCAGCGAGGTCGGGGAGATAGAGTCGTTCCCCGTCCCGTACTACTTCGCGCGGGTCGCCGACACCTCGGGGTTCAGCGACGCGAGCGCCGCCGGGCAGGCCGCCGGCGTCGCTGCCGACTGGAACCCCGAGTTCATGAAGGCGCTGGGGGAGGCTCTGGAGCGCTACTGTGCGGGCGTCTATCGGGATCGGTTCCGTCGCGCGCCGGCGGATGCGCTCGACGGCGCGGTTGCCCCGGCGGCGTTCGCCGGCGTGGACGACGTCGACGAAGCGATCCCCTGGGTGCCGGCCCGCGAACTCCTCGGCAGCGACCGGCAGGACGACGGCAGGAACGGGGCGGACGTCGGGCCCGCGGTGTGGCTCCCCGCGGAACTCGTCCACTTCCCGCCGCCGGAACGGCGCCTGCGCGGGCCGATCACAACCGGTCTCGGCCTGGGCAACTCCACGGTCGAGGCGGTCCTGTCTGGACTGTACGAGGTCCTCGAGCGGGACGCGACGATGCTTGCCTGGTACTCGACGTTCGAGCCGCTCGGGCTGTCGGTCGACGACGGGGAGTACGCGACGCTGGTCCGGCGGGCCCGCAGCGTCGAGTTGGCTGCGACGCCGCTTCTGGTCACCCAGGACGTCGACGTGCCGGTCGTCGCCGTCGCGGTCCACCGCGATGGGGAGTGGCCCCGGTTCGCCGTCGGCTCGGCCGCCGACCTGAATCCGACGGCGGCGGCCCGCTCGGCGCTCGCGGAGGCGCTGCAGAACTGGATGGAACTGCGGTCGATGGGCCCCGAAACCGCCTCAGCGGAGTCGGGTGCCATCGGGAAGTACGCCGAGTTCCCGCGGGCGGCACGGGAGTTCGTCGACGTCGACGGGCGCGTGCCCGCCGACAGCGTCGGCCCCGATGACGTGCCCGAGGGGCGGGCCGAACTCGACGCAGTCGTCGACCGCGTCCGTGCGGTGGGTCTCTCGGCGTACGCTGCACGGCTCACCACCCCCGACGTCGAGTCGCTGGGGTTCGAGGCCGCCCGGGCGGTGGTGCCGGGCGCCCAGCCGCTTTTCACCGGCGACCCGGTCTTCGGCGAGCGCGCCCGGAGCGTCCCTGAGCGGCTGGGCTTCGAGCCGGATCCGGATCGGGACTTTCACCCCTATCCCTGAACGGCGGCGGGAACCGGGCGGCCCTGATCAGACGCCGAACGTCGCGCGCAGCATGTCCCGGGTCCCGGGACCGAGCCCGACCGCGAGGATGGCGATCAGCATCAGGACGGCGTAGCGGGGGCTCTCATCGAAGACCGTCTCGTCGAAGATTGCGAGCACGAACAGCACGACGGCGATCTTCACGAGCAGAAACGGCCAGGCGTCCCCGACGACGCCGGTGACGCTCGCGGGCAGCACCGCGTCGGTCGCGTCCACGATGAACCGGTTGACCGGGTG
>JAZKSB010000169.1:0-3989 GCA_036626315.1 Halobacteriales archaeon | reverse complement strand
GGGCTGGCGTCGGGCGGCCCGTCGCGGGCCGCCGACCGAATGGCTCGGACCTTCGCGGAAGACGGCTTCCGTGCCGTCCGCGAGCGTGGGGACCGGGTCGTCCACCTCGCCTACGAGGACGTCGAGCGGGTGGTCTGTCACGACGGGGGACGACTCGCCCGCGAGCGGGTCGCGGTCCACGTCGCGGAGGGGCCGCCGTACGCCTACCGCGTCCACGCCGACGTCGACCTGGAGGCGCTGGCCGCGGGACTGGCGGCGTTCGGCCCGACCGCCGCCCTGCCCGTGGCGGTCCGGTCCGGCGTGGGCTTTGCACCCCGGTCGAGCCTGCGGCGGTTTCTCGCCGGTCGGTAGTGGTCCGGCGCCGCGTCTGCCCGTCGGGTCGCGGGCCGTTCGGAGGCCGGCGGCGTCAGGCCCAGCCCTCGTCCCGGAGCAGGTCGGCGACGGCGGGGGCGGCGCTGACCTCGCTGACGACGCGCTCGACGGTGTCGGTCGCGACGACGGCGTCGACGCCGGCCCGCCGGAGTTTCGTCAGCGCGTTCCGGGCCAGCACCGCGTGGACCGTGGCGACGAACACCCTGCGTGCACCCCGGTCGCGCAGGATCGCGACGGACTCGCTCATCGTCGTCCCGGTGGCGACGATGTCGTCGACGACCACGACGTCCCGGCCGTCGACGTCGACCTCGCTGGGTCGGATCTCGACCGATTCGCCGGACAGGCGGGTCTTCTCGAAGTGGTCGACGGTGCCGCGACCGTACGCGTCGCGGGCCCCCTCGACGAGTCCGAGGGCGCCCTCGTCGGGCGCGACGAACACCGGGTCGATCAGTTCGTCGGGCAGCCCCCCGGCCAGTGCGGCGGCGGCATCGACCGAGCGGGCGGGCACGCCGAAGTGCTCCAGCACCGACCGCTCGTGGACGTTGACGGCGACAACGCGGTCGGTCCCGGCGCCGATGGCGCGGGCGACCGCCCGCGCGGACAGCGGATATCCCGGCGGCGATTCGCCCGCTGATTTGCCCGGCGCGACGGGGTCGTCCTGGCGGGCGTAGCCCATGTACGGCAGGACCGTCGTCACCGCCTCGGCGCCCGCCGCCCGCACCGCGTCCTGCAACTGGAGCAACTCGACGTGGGTGTCGCTGTCGGTGGTCGCGGCGACGACGACAGCCCGGTCGCCGTCGAAGCCGGGCGCCGCCGCCAGCAGTTCCCCGTCGGGAAACAGGTCGTACTCGACGGCGGCCAGCTCGACGTCGAGGGCGGCCGCCAGGTCGGCGGCGAACGCCTGGGACGTGGATCCCGCAACGATCATGTGCGGCCCGTCGGCGCGAAGTGACAAGGGCGTTCCGGAGCCGCGAGACCGACGGGTGCGTGGCGGCGCCGGGTCGGGGGCTACTCGCCGTCGCCGGGAACCACGCTCATCGCCCGCACCTGCGGGAACCCCAGCGTGCGGCGGCGCCACCCTTCCGACTCCCGGGAGAGGAACGTGCCGTCGCCGGTGACCGCATAGGCCGCCGCTCCCACGCCGACGGCGGCCGCCGCCAGGTCGACCGCCTGCCAGCCGTCGCCGGTGCGGGCCGGCCCCCGGACGTGGCCGCCGTCCTCGCCCGCCGCGATGCCGATGCTCCCGTGGACGGCCACGCCGTCGAACGAGCCTTCCAGCACCCGCGTCCATCCCCCGGCGCCGTCCAGGCGGAAAAGTCCGTCGCCGGCGGCGGCGAGCACGTCGCCGTGGCGCCAGGGGAGGTCGTCACCGCCGTCGTCCGCGTCGCCGTCGGCCTGCGGCTCTCCGGTGCTGCCCGCCGGGAGTTCTCCGGCGGCCTCGACCACCGCCACGTCCCGGACGTCGTCAAGGCCGGCGTCGTCGATGCCGTCGGGAGAGAGCCGGTAGACTCCGTCTTCCGCCGCCAGGAACGGCCCGTCGACCGCCCGGACGGGCGCGTCCACGTCGGCCACGGTCAGCCACCGGGTCGGGTCGGCGGCGGGGTCGAGCACCCGCCCGACCTCGTGGTCGTCGGCGCCGACCGCGATGAGCGCGGGGTCGTCGGGGTCGGTGTGGTCGAAGCCGACCGCCTCCGCGGGCCCGAACCCCGTTCCGGTCCACTCGTCGCCGTCCGGGACGTGGACCAGCACCTCCTCGGGCGTCGCGGCGGCGATCAGCAGCTCGTCGCCCCAGGTGCAGGCGGCCACGTCCGTGGCCGTCCCGCGGGAGAGGAGGTCGAACCGCCCGACCCGGCAGTTGGCGACGCGGACCCGCGCCACGCCGGTTCCCGTCGCAAGGTAGGCCGCGTCGTCGTCGACGTGCTCGTCGTAGATCCGGTCCGCTGCGAGGTCGCCCATGCCCGGGGGGAGGGCGGCGCCCGACTAAGCGTTGGGGGTTTCGGGCGAGGGAAGGCGGCGCTCGACCAGGCGTTGGGGATTTCGAGCGACCGGCGCGGGCCACCCCAAGCGATTCGTCGCTGGGTTTCCATGGGCCGGCATGCACGACCGCGAGCGCCCCCGAACGTACGGCTCGTTGCCCCCCGAGGAGGCGCTGTCGCTGCTCGGCAACGAGGTGCGGGCGACGATCCTGCAGACGTTAAGCGAGGCCCGCGGCGGCGAGGGACCGCCGCCGGTGCTGTCGTTTTCCGACCTCCGGGAGCGCGCCGACGTCGACGTCGACAGCAGCCGGTTCAACTACCACCTCCAGGAACTGGTCGGCCCCTACGTCGAGCGCATCGAGGGCGACCCGGGCGACGAGTACGACGACCGCCCGGTCCCGGAGATGGCCGGCTGGCCGGGCGAGGGCTACCGGCTCACGCCGGAGGGGACGACGCTCGTCCGGACGGTCCGGGCCTGGACGGTCGCCGGCGATGCGACCCGGGCTCCGTTCCCGGTCGGCCAGGACTGCCACCACTGCGGGGCGCCGCTTTCGGCCCGCTACGAGAACGCCATCTTCGCCGTCCGGTGTCCCGACTGCGGCTATCTCTACGACTACAACCTGACGCCGCCGGGTGTGCTCGACGACGACCCCGAGGCGGTCCTGGCGCAGGTTGCCGAATACAACCGCCACGTCCGTCTCGGCTTCGCACGCGGGGTCTGCCCGTACTGTGGCGGGGACGTCGACGCCTCGATCCAGAACCCCGCCGAGACCGGCTACCCGCGGGGAGACCTCCGGGAGGTGCTGGTGCGGCGGGGCTGTGGCCACTGTGGCAACAAGGACAACCTCACTGTCGGGGAACTGCTGTTGCGGGACGCGGGGCTGATCGCCTTCTGTAGGGAGCGAGGACTCGACGTGACGACGACGCCCATCTGGGAACTGGCGTTCGCGGCGACCGACCGCCACACGACGGTCCGCTCGACGGATCCCTGGGAGGTCGCCGTCGCGGTCGAACTCGGGGGCGACCGCCTGGAACTGGTCGTCGACGAGGATCTGGACGTGATCGAGCGAAACCGGGCGGGTTGACCCCGGGCGCCGGTCTCACCGGAAACTCCCGTAGAGCAACACCGTCACCGCGACGGCGGCAAACAGCCCGGGGAGAAACGAGAACGGCCCGAGACCGCTCGCGCCCCCGTAGCCGAACAGCAGGTGGACCGCCGGATTCGAGGCCAGGGCGTAGAGCAACAGCGCCACCGTGACCAGCAGCAGGCTCCCGGTGAACCTGTTCGGCAGGTCCCGGTAGACCGCGGCGTAGGACCACACCAGCGCCAGCAGCACCAGCACGTTGAACGTCGAGACGAACACGCCCACCTCGAAGAACGGGGCCGCCCCAGCCTGTCCCATTCGCCTGCCCATCATCGGGCCGACCCGCGTCGGCTCCAGGACGGCAGCGACCACCGCGGCGACCACCGCGGCCACGGCCGCTATCGCCCCGGCTTTCGCCGCCGGGGAGGCGAGCCTGTCACTCTCGGCCGGTGGCTCCTTCGCCCGATCCGGTTCGTCAGTCATCCGTCCCCTCCAGGGCAGCCCGCTCGGCGATATCGGACAGGACGTCCAGGTTGGCCTCCATGCGGTCGGTCAG
>JAZKSB010000168.1:0-3999 GCA_036626315.1 Halobacteriales archaeon | reverse complement strand
TGTGTGGGCGTAGGGGAGTCGGCTCTGCCATCGACGGTGGACTGTTGCACGGAGCTTACGCGCTTTCTCCCACCCCTAACGGGGTGGGCTTCCGCGCTGGACCGCTATGAGCGACTCCCGAAGTCGACGCCCCAACGACCGCCAGCGCTAACTGGCCGCCGTCCAAACGCCGGTGCGATGGCACCCGGGGCCGGGGATCTGGGGGAGGCCGTTCGCCGCAACCGGCGGGAACTCGCCGCCGTCGCGGTGGTGGTGGGGGCGCTGGCCGTCGCCCACCTGCTGGTCCCCGCGGCGGCGCCGGCGTACGCCGTCCACGCCCGGTACGCCGCCTACCTGCTCGCATTCAGCGTGTGGATGGCCTGGTTCGTCGACTGGCTGGCGGTCCGTCTCGGGCGAGAGCCCCACCCCTCGAAGCGCGACCGGCAGTGAATCCGGCCCGTGGGCCGATCGCCGCGGGGTATCGCCCGGCTTATGCCGCCGGTCGAAGCACGACCGACAGTGAGTCCGGCCCGCGGGCCGGGAGCCGGACGCGCGACGACCCGGAACCCACCGGGAACTCGCGGTCGCATCCCGCGCCGGCGAGGCCGCCGGATCCCTCGCTGCGGCGGTCAACTCACGCCGGGATAGCCAGCCCCGGCCGCCGGATCAGCCGCCCCGCCGGTAGTCGATCGCCCCCGCGACGACGAGTCCGAGCGACAGAAGCGTCGCGAGCAACTGCCACTCCCGGAACCAGAACGGCAGTCCCGACCAGGCGGCCCGCAGACCGACCAGCGCCGTCGAGAGAAGCGGCACGCCGCTGGCGGGACCGGTCACGGCGTCGCCCTCGTACCGGGGGAGGTCGCCGGCCCGCTCGTTGCCCGGCAGGCGGTCGGCCTCATAGGGGACGTACTCGGTCCGGACGCTCCAGACCACCTCGCCGGACTCGTTGACCTCGAACACCCGCCGGTTGTGGGTGTCGGTGACGAGCGTGTTGCCGTTGGGCAGACGGTCGGCGTCCCGGGGCCACTGCAGGTCCACGCCCCCGGCGGACTCCAGCACCCAGGCCGGCTCCCAGTCGCCGTCGTCGGTGCGGTGCAGTTCCACGATCCGGTCGTTGTCGCTGTCGGCGACCAGGACGGCACCGTCCCCGAGCCACTGGGGGTTGTGCTGGTGGTTCAGCACGGCCGGGTCCCCACAGCGGACGTCCCCGTCGCCGTCGGCGTCGACGAGCTGGCCCTGGCAGGTGGCGTCGTCGCCGCCGTCGTCCTCGTTGACGACCTCGACGGCGCCCTCGCCGCGCTCGACGATCACCAGTTGATTGGCGTTGCGAACCGAGACCAGAAACCGGCCCTCCTCGATGACGTCCACATCGTTGATGTGCAGCCAGTCGGTCCGTGTCGGGTCCTCGGGGGGCTCGTACAGTTCGCTGGCGTTCCACTGCCAGACGACTTCGCCGCCGTCGACGACGACGAGTCGCTCCCGGTCCATGTCCGTCAGGAGGTACTCCCCACCGCCCAGCGGTTCGACGTCGTGAACCTCGCTGTTTTTCATCGACCGGACCGGGAAGCCGTACTCGTCGACGACCGCCGGGCCGCCGTCGGCGTCGGGGTCGATCCGCTGGAATCCGGTGTGGGCACACGGGGCGCCGTAGGGGCCACAGTCCTCCCGACCGCCGTCCATGAAGCCGGAAAGGACGGTGCCGTCGTCGGCGCGCTGGACGTCGAAGTAGCTGTCCGTGCCCGTCAGTTGCCAGGCCACGTCGCGACCCTCGTACATCGTCACCCGGCCGTAGTCGTGCCAGCCGGGGCCGCCGCCCTGGACACCGACGAGCGTCTCCGCGTCGCCGCCGCCGGCGACGCCGATCGACGGCGCAAGCGCCACGCTCGCACCCATCGAGACCAGAAACAGCGCGACCCCGGCGACGGCCAGCGCCTGCCCGCGTGCCACGTCCATCGTATCACTCCGTGGGGGTCGCCGTTCGGCCAAAAGTCTTCTGATGCCGCGAGCCGCCGTCGGATCCGGCCACCCGGTCAGGGCGACTCGCGGGTCTCCAGTGCGAAGTCGTCCTGGGGGTACGCACAGCAGGTCAGCATGTAGCCGTCGCCCAGTTCCGCCTCGCCGAGCATCTGGTTGCCGTCGTGGACGACCAGTTCATCCGCCGGGCCGTTCGGAGTGTGGGCGCCACAGGAGATACACTGGCCCTCCCGGCAGGCGTACGGCAGGTCCCAGCCCTCGTCCTCGCCGGCCTCCAGCAGCGTCTCGTTTTCCCGGACCTCGATGGTCGTCCCCGCCTTGACGTACTCGACCTCGAAGGTGTCGGCCTCCTCGTCGGGCAACGCCCAGGGGCCATCCTCTTCACCGTCCTCCGCCTCGACGTCCTCCAGTTCGGCGGCCTCGCCGGCGGGGATCGCGGCGGCACCGCCGCCGCCGACGGCGCGGTTCGCCGGTTCGGGGAACTCCGTCTCCGGAACAGTCTCGGCACGGCGGGCCATGATCTCGTCCGCGATGTCCCCGGTCGGCTCCCACCCGCTTCCCCGCGAGTAGTGAACCAGGACCGTCAGGATGAGCAGACTGATCCCCAGCGCGAACCCCAACGTGCTGATCGCCATGTACCCCCCGTTGGACTGGGAGATATAATTGGTTTGTGGGTTTTTTCAGCCGGGGCGGTGGGTCGATCTTTCCCGCCCGGAAACGGGAGCGCCCCGTCAGGCCGCGTTCGTGAACACTTTCACCTCGCCGTCCTCGGTGAGTCCTATTTCGAGGTCGGTGGTGAGCCGGTTCTGCTCGAGGTGGTCCTCGAGCACGCCGAACAGGTGGACGAACAGTTCCGGCCGCGGCGAATCGACCTTGACCCCGGCGTCGTTCGCGTTGTCGTAGACCTCGTCGAGCAGATCGGTGAACACCGTTCCCGACTCGACGGTGAACTGGAACGGCGCACGGATCGTCCGGGTCAGCTCCAGCGTCCGGCGGGCCTTCTCGATGTTCTGCTCGGCGGCCCGCTCGATGGCGCTGACGTTCGCGTCGGTCGTCCCGAGTTCGTCGGCCACCTCCTGCTGGGTGTACCCGCGCTCGCGGAGTTCGAGAACTTCCACCTGGCGGTCGGTCAGGATGGTCGCCTCCGTCGAGACCATGTTGGGACAAACAGAGTTGTTTGAGATAACTCTAACGGACAACCGGGGAGATTTCCGGGGGCCACGACACGCCACGCGTGGTCAAATGGATACGTTTTAGATAACTTTATTAGCCAACTGGAATCATTTTCCACCATGAGTGCGGATCGTTCGAGACGATTCCGTAGCGACCGCCGAGACGCTGGCGATGCCACGACGCGACGATGGGTGCTGCAGTCCCTGGGCGCAGTCGGCGCCGTCGGGCTGGCGGGGTGTCTGAGCGGGGGCGACCCCGGCGACACCGCCTCCCCGACCGGGACGGGGTCGCCGATACCGACGGGACGCCACGTCGACGACCGGGAGGTCCAGGACGCGACCGGCCGGACCGTCGAACTGCCCGACGCCGTCGAGGACGTCGTCGCCGTCGGCCCGGGCATGCTCGGCATGGTGGCATATCTGGACGCGACGGACATGGTGGTCGGCGTCGAGCAGACCGAACACTCCTGGGGGAAGGACATCCCCTACAACATGGCCAACCCGGAACTGCGAGAGCGCCAGGCCATCGGCCCACACAAGGGCGGGGACGCGGAACTCATCGCCGACGCGGACCCGGACGTCGTCCTGGCCACGTACTTCACCGCCGGCGCCGCCGACGACCTCCAGGAGAAGGTCGAGCGGCCGGTCGTCGTCGTCAAATCCGAGTCCCGGCCGCTGCACCGGTTCGAGGCGGCCTACGACGACGTCCGGTTCGTCGGGCAGATCCTCGGCACGTCGGACCGCGCCGACGAGGTGATCGAGTTCTTCCGGTCCGAACGGGAGCGACTCGCCGACCTGAGCGCGGCAGTGCCCGACGAGAAGCGCCCGAGTGCCTACTACGCCGGCCGGAGCGACTCCGGCGGCGCCGGCGCGA
>JAZKSB010000167.1:0-4000 GCA_036626315.1 Halobacteriales archaeon | reverse complement strand
CGAGCGCGCCGCCCTCGATGCGGGATGCGACCGCCGGGACGGCGCCGGCGCAGGTCGTCGCCAAGAGCCCGCCGACCGCGCCGCCGAGCACGCTCCAGGCGTCGGTGCCCGTCCCCGCGACCGCGAGGGCCGGCACTGCCAGCAGGGCCGCGACGGCGAAGACCCGCCCTGGGGCGTCCCGAGCCAGCCGCCGGGTCGCAACGAGCAGCGCCGCCCCCACCGCGACCCCCGCGACGACGTCCCCGAGATAGTGGACCCGCAACGCGACCCGCGAGAGCGCGACGGCGCCGACCAGTCCCGTGACTGCCGCCGCCCGCCGGCGGTCAGCCAGCCACCCGCGTTCGACGGCCAGGCCACCGTAGACGACGGTCGCAGCCACCGCGTGACCGCTCGGGAAGCCGTAGCCGTGTGCCGAAAGCAGCGCCGCGTCGGGGCGGGGCCACCCGAACAGCCCCTTCAGCGCGACCACCGCCGCGAAGCCGACGAAGCCGTAACCGATCACCGACAGGGTCGCCCGCCGGTCGGGGGCCCACCAGTACAGCAGCGCGAGCAGCCCGGTCACGGCGACCGTGTCCCCCAGCACCGTCACCGCGACGTACGCCGGCGCGAGGTCCGGCGGGAACAGGTCGAACAGCGCGCGACTGAGCCCGGCCAGCCGGACGTCCATGCGGGAGGGCAGCGGTTCGTCGCGGGTCAACCTGTCGGTCCGGACCGGGCAGGAGGCGGGGCAGCCGGATGGTGCTACCGGTACCGGCCGCGGGCCTGGATATCGGCCAGTTGATCGAGCACCCGCTCGTCGCCCGCGGCCCGGTAGCCCGCCGTGACCGCCTCGCGCATCCGCTCGGGGTCGTCGGCGGTGCCGTCCAGGCTCTGGTCGAGCACGTGGAGGTCCATCGCGTAGTCCTCGACGTCGTCGGTGTGAAACGCCAAGCCGAAGTCGATGAGAAAGACCTCGGGACCGCCGGCGGACGCGTCGGTCGCGACCCTGACGTTGCGGGTCGTCAGGTCGCCATGGACGAATCCCGCCCGGTGGATGGTCGCGAGGTGCTCGCCGACCGTCCGGGCCCGGGCCGGCGTCAGCGCCCGGCGGAGGTCGGCGTCGCCGACCGTCGAGAGGGCCAGCGTCGCCTCCTCGACGTCGACGTCCAGAACCAGCGGCGCGGGCACGCCGTGACGGCGGGCCTGGCTGGTCAGGCGGGCCTCCATCACCGTGCGGTCCCGCCGGAGCCGCGCGTCCAGGTCGGGGTGGCGGTAGCCCTTCGGGAGCCGGCGCTTGACGACGCGGTCGGCGTCGACGGTCACGACGGCCTCGGCGCCGCGGATTTCGCGCTCGGCGGGGGGTGCCCGGGGGGCCGTCCAGGCTCCGTCGCGGTCGCTTCCGTTCCATGGCTCGTCGGCCCGCCAGGTGACCCGAACCTCGTCCGGCCGGAAGTCCGGACGGACGCGGGAGTCCTCGACGGCGACGGTGTCGCCGGCGCGGCACATCTCCGCGCCCAGGACGGCGATCATGCCGGCATTGTCCCGGAGAAATCGGTCGTCGGGGACGTAGACGGCGGCGCCGCGCTGGTCGGCCATCCCCGCGAGCATCCCCTGGAGGCGCTCGTTCTGTCCGACGCCGCCGCCCAGCACCAGTTCGTCGCTGCCGGTCAGCGACAGTGCGCGCTCGCTGACCTCCGTCAGCATCGCGAAGATGGTCTCCTCGAGGCCGCGGCTCACGTCCTCGACGGGAACGCCCTCGTCGTAGGCGTCCTTCGCGGCACTCATGATCCCCGAAAACGAGAAGTCCATCCCCTTGACGACGTATGGCAGGTCGTAGTAGTCGCCGTCCTTCGCGGCGGCCTCGACCTTCGGGCCGCCGGGGTGGGACCAGCCGACGTGGCGGGTGAACTTGTCGATGGCGTTGCCGACGCCGGTGTCCATCGTCTCCCCGAGCACCCGGTACCGGCCGTCGTGATAGCCCAGAACGTGGGCGTTCGCGCCCGAGGCGTTCAGACAGACCGGCGCGTCGAACCCCGACTCGTGGCGGCCGATCTCCAAGTGGGCGACCATGTGGTTGACCCCTGCGAGCGGCACCTCCAGCACCTGGGCGACGCTGCGGGCGGCGGTGCCGACCACCCGCAGGCACGGGCCCAGACCGGGACCGCGCGAAAAGGCGACGCAGTCGACCGGCGGGTCACCGGGCTCCCGATTCGGGTCCCCGGCGGCGAGTTCTCGGGCCCGGTCGAGCGCCGTCTCGACGACTGCCGGGAGCCGCTCCTGCATATGCTCGGCGGCCTCGCGGGGGTGGAGACCGCCCGACTCCGGCCGGTAGGCGTCGGTCTCGATCTCGACCGCGTCGGTCCTGACGTCGTAGACGGCGGCGCTGGCGGCCCACGCGGTGCCCTCGATTCCGAGGACGCGCGCGGGACCGTCATCTCCGTGCTGGCCGGCCATCGGTTGCCGGTGGTCGGGCGGGCAGCGAAAAGACGGCTTCGGTCCGCGGACGCCGGGTCCGGCGGCGGTCGATTTCCGATGGTAATATTGGCCGGTGGAATAATTATCAACTGTCCAAAAGGTTTTCCTCGAAGCCGGGAGCATCGGGGTGCATGGACGAGGAATCGATGCCCGGTTTCGACACGCTCGCCGTCAGCCACGGCGAAAAGCTCGACCAGCGCACCGACGACGCCGGCGGTGCGGTCGCGCCGATCCAGCTCGCCTCGACGTTCGCCCTGGAGGGGCTGGACTTCGAGAAGTCCCTGGAGGAGTTCGACCCCGCCCAGGGGGAGTATCTGTACAGTCGGCTGGCGAACCCGACCCGGCAGGCGCTGGAGGAGCGCCTCGCGGCTCTGGAGGGCGGCGAGCACGCGTTCGCGTACGCCTCCGGCACGTCGGCAGTCGCCACGACCGCGCTGGCGACGCTGGAGCCCGGCGACCACATGGTCGCGTTCGACGACCTCTATGGCGGGACCCGGCGGCTGTTCGAGGAGTTGCTGGCCGACCGCCTCGACATCGACGTCTCATTCGTCGACGCCCGGGACCCGGACAACGTCGTCGACGCGCTCACCGACCGGACCCGGCTGGTCTGGATGGAGACCCCGACCAACCCGATCCTCCGGCTCTGTGACGTCGAGGCCATCGCAGAGCGCATCCCCGAGAAGGCGAAACTCGGGGTCGACAACACGTTCGCCAGCCCGGCCTTCCAGCGGCCGCTGGAACTGGGCGCCGACGTCGTCGCCCACAGCACCACCAAGTACCTCAACGGCCACAGCGACTCGCTGGGCGGCGCGGTCATCACCGACGACGACGGCCTCGCCGAGCAGATGGGCTTCCTCCAGCGGGTGGGGCTGGGGAACGTCCTCTCGCCGTTCGACTCCTACATGGTGTTGCGGGGCATCAAGACCCTGCCGCTGCGGATGCAGCGCCACGAGGCCAACGCCACCGTCCTCGCGGAGTATCTGCAGGAACACGAGATGGTCCGGACGGTCAACTACCCCGGACTGGAGAGCCACTCCCAGCACGACCTGGCTCGCCGGCAGATGGACGGCTACGGCGGGGTGCTGTCGTTCGAACTACAGGGCAGCATGGATGACGCGAAGACGTTCCTGGAGGCCCTAGAGGAGTTCACGCTGGCGGTCAGCCTCGGCGGCGTCGAGTCGCTGGTCGAGTTGCCCGCCGCGATGACCCACGAACCGATCCCCCGCGAGCAGCGCCAGGCGATCGGCATCGCGGACACGCTGATCCGGATCTCCGCCGGCGTCGAGGACCCCGCGGACCTGCTGGCGGATCTGGAGACGGGCTTCGAGGCCGTCGCCGCCGACCGGCAGGCGACGACCGCCGACGACTGACTGCGACCGGCGGCGCCAGCGGAACGACCGTCCGAAACGGCACCCGAAGACCGGCGACGCCCGACGGCGGCGCCAGCGGAACGACCGTCCGAAACGGCACCCGAAGACCGGCGACGCCCGACGGCGGCGCCAGCGGAACGACCGTCCGAAACGGCACCCGAAGACCGGCGACGCCC
>JAZKSB010000166.1:0-4017 GCA_036626315.1 Halobacteriales archaeon | reverse complement strand
GGGCCGGCGGCTGTACGATGTGTGGCTACGTCGCCGAGTCCGTCGAGGGCGGGACCGTGCCCCACGACGCCCTCATGGACCAGGTTGATGCCGCACTCGCCCACGAACGCGACCACTACGCCGGCGAGGGCGCCGAGACGGAGACGGCCGAACAAGCCGCCGGGACGGAGACGGCCGAACAAACCGCCTAGACGGAGACGGCCGAGCAGGTGAAGATCTACACCTCCGGGTCGTTCCTGGACGAGCGGGAGGTGCCCGCCGAGACCCGGGCGGCGATCGCGGAGACGTTCGCGGACCGGGACCGCGTGCTGGTCGAGAGCCTGCCGGACTTCGTCGACCGGGAGAAGCTGGCCGACTTCACCGACCGCGGTCTCGCGTTCGACGTGGCGGTCGGGCTTGAGACCGCCAGCGACCGCGTGCGCAGCGACTGCGTGAACAAGTACTTCGCGTTCGAGGACTTCGAGGCCGCCGCCGCGGAGGCCGCCGCCGTCGGCGCCGGGGTGAAGGCGTATCTCCTGCTGAAACCGCCGTTCCTCTCCGAATCCGAGGCCATCGCGGACATGAAAGATTCCGTGCGCCGGTGTGCCGACGTCAACAACGTCCACACCGTCTCGATGAACCCGACGAACGTCCAGCGGTACACCATGGTCGACGAGATGCACTTCCGGGACGGCTACCGCCCGCCGTGGCTCTGGAGCGTCGTCGAGGTGCTGGAGGAGACCGCCGACGTCGACGCGCTGGTCGTCTCCGACCCCGTCGGCCACGGCTCCGACCGGGGGCCGCACAACTGCGGGGAGTGCGACGACAAAGTCCAGCGGGCGATCAAGGACTTCGACCTGCGGCAGGACCCGTCCGTGTTCGGCGAGGTGTCCTGCGAGTGCGAGGCCACCTGGGAGGCCGTCGTCGAGCGGGAAACCGGTTACAATCTGCCGCTCGTGCGGTGACCCGGAGGTCGCGAGCGGCCCGCTGCAGGCGGCTCCGCCACCAGCGTCCCGGTAACGTTACTCCGCGAACGCCCGCAGGATCGGCCGCCCGTCGGTCCGGCCCAGGTCCGGCAGCGCCGCCCGCTCGGGGTGGGGCATCAGGACGGCGACGTTGTCCCGCTCGCCGGTGACCCCTGCGACGTTGCCCAGCGAGCCGTTGGGGTTGGCTGCGTCGGTGACGTTGCCCTCGGGGTCGACGTACCGGAAGACGATCCGGTCTTCGGCTTCCAGGCGCTCGTATCGGTCCTCGTCGGCCAGAAACCGGCCCTCGGCGTGGGCGATGGGGAGTTCGAGCACGTCGCCGTCCTCGTACCGGCGCGTCCAGGGCGTGTCGGCGTTCTCCACCCGGACGTGGACCGACTCGCACTGGAACCGTGCGCTCTCGTTGACCGTGAACGCGCCCGGCGCGAGGCCGCCCTCGCAGCCGATCTGGGCGCCGTTGCACACCCCGAGCACGGGAACGCCCTCGTCGGCGGCGACCCGGACCTCCGCCATGATCGGCGTCCGGGCGGCGATGGCCCCGGCCCGCAGGTAGTCGCCGTAGGAAAAGCCCCCGGGCAGCACGATCCCGGAGACGTCGTCCGGCAGGCCGTCCTCGTGCCAGACGATTTCGCTGTCGATGCCGAGGTCGGACAGCGCTCGGCGGGTGTCCCGGTCGCAGTTCGACCCGCCGAACCGCACGATCGCGACGGTCACCGCTCGCTGACCTCCACGTCGTAGTCGTGGATGGTCGGGTTCGCGAGCAGGCGCTCTGCCATCGCCTCGGCGCGCTCGTGGGCGGCCTCGACCGAGTCGGCGTCCAGGTCGACCTCGTAGCGGTCGGCGAACCGCAGATCCTCCAGGTCGAAGTCCAGTCGCTCCAGCGCGCGCTGGGTGGTCTGGGCCTCCGGGTCCAGCACGCCCTCCTTCAGCCGGACGGTCACGGTGGCGGTGTAACCGGTCATCGTGCGACGTTGGGCGGTCGTGCTCAATAACCGTTTTGCATCAGGGGTGGTATCCACGTTCGTGTAACATCTCGCCGGCCAGGAGCGCATCCGGGTCCCGCCAGGAACGGAACCGGCGCTGGCCGACAGACGCGCCAGCCCGGGACTGCGGCCCCCCAGCCGCAGGCGCCCCCGGGGCGAACTCAGAACCGTCGGTCGTCGGCCTCGGTGTCGCCGGGGTCGACGTCCTCGGCGGTGTCCCACATGTCGGCCCCGAACTCCTCGGAGAGATCGGTGCCGACGGGGTCGGCCTCCTCCTCGACGGAGTAGGCGTCGATGCCGGCGGCCAGCAGTTCCTCGACCGCCTCCTCGCGGGTCAGAAACTCCTCTTCGGCGAGTTGCTCGAACTGGACGTAGACGTTCTCCGGTAGGTCGACTGAGACGACGGGCACGGGGACTGCGTAGTTCCCCCGGGAATTTGAGCGTTGGGGTTGGCACACCCGAAAGGGGGCGCCGGCCGGCAGCCTCGCACCCGGGCGGGCCGTGGTGCGGCCACCCGCGACCCGGCTACAGGTCCCGGGCCGCCGCGACGGCGTCCCCGATGGAGGGTGCGTCGAACCACGCCTCGCCGGTGTAGGCGTTCGTGCCTGCGGCATACAGGTCCCGGGCGACGCCGACGACTGACTCCGGGAGTGGTTCGGGCTCGCGGCCACAGAGGGCCTTCCAGTCGGCGATGCTGCGTTCGTCCGCCTCCCGCTTCGCCGCCGCAACGGCGTCGACCCACTCCGGCTGGGTTCGCCTGTGGTACTGTCGAAGTACCTCCTTGCTGACCTGCTGGCCGTCGCGTGAAAAGCGGTTCTCGTCGAAGGTGCCGACGACGTCGGCGACCCGCAACTCGCCGTCGTCGGAGAGCACCTCGATCTTGCCGTCCTGGTGGACGAACCCCGCCGCCTCGGCCCGCTCGGTGACCACGCGGTTGACCTCGCGGGCGAGCGATTCGAGGTCGTCGACCAACGCGGTGCCTGCGACGGCGTCGGCCTCCTCGCGCGAGAGGTACCGATCCTGTTTCTCGTACTTCGTGGAGAACTCCACGACCGGTTCCGGGAGGTCGACCGGATCGTCCGGCCACCCGTCCATGTCGAGGCCGTGGTCTCCCGGCTCGCTGCGCTTGCGCAGCGAGGAGCCCACGGGGACGCGGTTGCGGAAGACGACCTCCAGCGGGACGAGGTAGTTGTCGCCGGCCTCGCCGTGGTAGGCGCCGTAGTCGTAGCCGTTGTGGACGCGGTTTCCGTCGGCATCGCCGACGAACGGCAGGTCGGGCACCCGGGTCAGCGCGATGGCCATCTCGTGGGGCGGTTCGTCGGCGGCGTCGAGCGGGACCGGGTCGTCGCCGCCCGGGGAAACGACGCCCTCGTAGTGGGTGGGGACGCCTGCGTCCTCCAGCAACTCGAAGTTGAACGCCCCCATCACGCAGAGGCTGGCGCCCTTGTCGGGAATCTCGTCGGGCATCTTCCCCCAGTCGAACACGGAGTAGTCGTCGGTAAACACGAACGCGCCGCGGCCGAGGTCCCGGTCGGTGGCCGGCCGGTCGACGCGGAACTCCTTGACCGAAGTCATCAGGTACACCCCCGCGGCGCCGGGATAAGAAAGTTGCAGTCGCCCGCCGGTCGCCTCCCGTGCCGACGACCCGGATTCGTGGCCGGTCACCTCACGTGCCGACGACCGCGATCTGGGGCCGGTCGCTCCCGGTTCGCCGGTGTCCCGGGACCTTTTACCCCGCGGGACGCAGTTTTCGTGTCATGGCCGCGTTCGACCTGGAGACGAACGTCCCCCGGGGCGAGTTCGACTTCGAGGTCGTCCCCGAGACGGATCGGTCCTTCGAGGACGCCCTCGCGAGGGCCCGCGCGGGCGAGCGCCTCGACCTCGCCGACGGCGTTGAGTTGCTGACGACCGGCACCGAGCGGCGCGGCATCGACCGCCGGCGCAAGGAGCGGGTCCTAGAGGCCGCCGACCGCCGCCGCGCGGAGGTGGTTGGCGACGAGGTGACCTTCGTCGCCAACCTCAACAACAACGTCACCACCGCCTGCAACACGGGCTGTCTGTTCTGCAAC
>JAZKSB010000165.1:0-4144 GCA_036626315.1 Halobacteriales archaeon | reverse complement strand
CGCCGTCAGCCTCGTCGACGTCTTCGGGGGCGAACGGGACCGGTATCATCCGGATGGTGCGAGGCGGGTCCCCGGTTCCGAGGTACGGGTCGACGAACAGCGTCGTCCCGTCGCCGGCTTTCAGCACGAACCCGTTGCAGCCCAGGTACCAGATGGCGACGCCGTCCGGCGACGCTTCGGTGACTGCCGTCGGTAGCCAGTCGCCCCAGTCGCTTGCGACCATGGCGCGTTCTGTGTGCTCCGCGGGGTAAGCCTTTCCGTCGGCCCCGGCGGCCATCCAACTTATGAAGTATATTTCGCTATATCAATTGCGGGGGCCGACGGTTGCGGATTCACGAGTTCGTTTCGGCGAAAGCACCAGTTCGTTTCCACGGACTGTTCGATCGCCCGTGTGGCAACCGGATCAGACACGAACGCCGACGACGACCGTCCGGGTGACGAACTTTGAGCGTGGCTACTCGGCGGCGGCCTCGTCTGGGGGGACGACCACGACGGGTATCGGGGCCCCGCGGATGACCCGCTTCGCGGTGCTACCCGGATTCCGGAGCCTGTCGAACCCCGTTCGGCCACAGGTCCCCATGACGACGTACTCGACGTCCGGTTCCTCGGCGACGGCCAGGATCTCCTCGCTAGGAACCCCACGACGGAGTCGGCGGTCGAACGGGATCTCCTGCGACTCCGCCATCCTGGCCCCCCCGTCGAGCGCCTGCTCGCCCTGCTCCTCCTGGCGCTCGACGACGACGTCCCAGTCCGGTCCGTAGGTCTTGTCGACCACGTACAGCAGGTCGATCGAGGAACCGAACTTCCCCGCGAGTGTGATGGCCCGCTCGGTCGCGTCGAGTGAACAGTCGCCGCCGTCCGTGGGAACGAGTATTGTTGACATGGTATGGGCACCTGCTCCGTTTCCATCTTGACACCGAATCATTATAAAATTATTTGAAATAGTCTCTTCGCCGAGCCTTGCGACGGGCGTTTCAAGTTCGTTTGAAACCGGAGGTTATATGGTCTCCTGTATTTTAGATTTATTTGAAATGGTGGTAACACCGTGAATCCGGTCGACCTCCTCGTAGCGGTGATACGGGCAGGCGTCGACGAGACGCTGTCCTACCTGACGCTGCACGTCATCACGTGCCTGGTGCCGGCGTTTTTCATCGCCGGGGGGATCTCGGCGATCCTGTCGGATCGGTTCGTGCGGAAGTATCTCAGCGGGGACGCCCCGAAACTGCAGGCCTACTCGATCGCGTCGGTCTCCGGCGTCGCGCTGGCGGTCTGCAGTTGCACGATCCTCCCGATGTTCGCCGGGCTATACAAGAAGGGCGCGGGGATCGGTCCCGCGACGGCCTTCCTGTTTTCGGGCCCGGCGATCAACGTCCTGGCGGTCGTGTTCACCGCCCGCGTGCTCGGATTGCCGCTGGGCGGCGCACGGGCCCTGTTCGCAGTCGGGATGGCCGGCGCGATCGGACTGACGATGGCGATCGTATTCGGCAAGAGCGACGACGAGACGCCCGAGGGCGGGACCGTCGCCACGGACGGCGGTCAGGTGGTCGAGGACCCAGGGCGCCCCGTCTGGGTGACTGCCGGCTTCTTCGGCAGCCAGGTGGCGATCCTGCTGATCGCGGCAACCGGCCTGCTCACGTGGGCGGTCAAGGCGCCGCTGCTGGCGCCATGGTTCGCGCTCCTGGGCTACCTGCTGTACGCTCGTTTCGATCGGGACGAGGTCGACGACTGGCTCCAGGAGACGTGGTTTTTCACCCGGACGATCTTCCCGCTGCTGATAGTCGGGACGTTCGTCATCGGGATCGTCGGCGCGATCGCCGCGGTCGGGCAGGGGTACCACCCCCTGGAGACGATCGAGGTCGGCGAGCGGACCTTCGCTGCCCACCAGGTCGGCCCCGGCCTGCTGACCCAGCAACTGTTCGGCGAGACGACGATCCGGTCGGCAGGTGCCGCGTCGGTCATCGGTGCCGTGCTGTACATGCCTACGCTGCTGGAGGTGCCGATCGTGGGGTCGCTGTTCGGCTACACGAACGGCCTGATGGCCGACGGACCGGCGCTGGCCCTGCTGCTGGCGGGTCCGTCGCTGTCGCTGCCGAACATGATCGTCATCTGGAAGACCATCGGCACCAGAGAAACCGTCCTCTATGTCAGCCTCGTCGCTGTCGCCGCGACCATGGCGGGACTGGTCTGGGGGCTACTGCTGTGAGGTACCGGCGTTTGACCACCACAAACACGACACGGAGACACGAACCATGAAAATCGAAGTCATCGGCCCCGGATGCCCCAGGTGCAAGAAGACGGAAAAACACGTCGAACGGGCGCTTGACCGCCTCGACGACGGCGTCGACGCGACCGTCGAGAAAGTCGAAGGACAGATGGAGATCATCGACCGCGGCGTGATGCACACCCCGGCTGTCGCAGTCGACGGCGAGGTAGCGGTCGAAGGCGACATTCCGGACGTCGACCAACTCGTCGACATCTTCCGGACGGGGTAGTCAGGTCCCCTCATCGCTCGGATGCACACACTGATTTGTGTGCGTTCCCTACTACCACAATATAACAGATGTCATCGTCGCCCGAGGACCTCCGTATCGAGCCCGAGACCGCGGATGACCTGCAGGAGGTTTCGTCGCGCTGTGACGTCGGGACGGCCCACGACGTGTTCCGGGCGCTGGCCGACGAGCGCCGCGTGATGATCATGCGACTGCTCGGAGAGTCGCCGCTCTGTGTGTGTGACCTGGTCGAACTGTTCGACATGGAGTACTCGAAACTCTCGTACCACCTCAGGCAACTGAAGGACGCGGGCCTCGTCGAGACCGAGCGAGACGGCAACTACGTGACCTACCAGCCGACGGAACACGGTGAGGACGTCATCGACATCGTGCTGGATCTCTGCTGACGGCGCCACCCCGTGGCGCACCGCCGACCCTTCGCGCTGGGCCAGTGACGGACACGGGGATGCGTTCGAAGCCGTCGTCGCTCGGGTGCCGTCCTCTTTCTGCGAAACCGCCATGACCCCCGAACGGACGTACTGGGGAGCTGACGGACGCTCACGTGCCTTCGAAAGCCCCGATGATCCGGTTACGGTAGCGGTACGCCAGCGCACTCGCGACGGTCAGCGCCAGCGCCAGCACCACGGCCGCCTCGTACTGGCCGGTCCACAGAAAGCCGCCGAACACGTTGACAAGGAAAAAGGCCGGCGCCCGGCCGACGACCGCGATGAGGACCAGTTGCGGGATCGGGACCCGGGTGAGGCCCCCGAAAAAGCAGAGCACGTCGTCGGGAAGTCCCGGCACGAGAAAGAAGAAAAACAGCGCGAGTCGGACGTGCCCGTCGTCGATGGCGTCGAACCGCGCCAGCGCCTTCTCGTGGACGATGGATTCGGCGTACAGACGCCCGTAGCGCCGGCCGATCCAGAACGCAATCGTGCTTCCCACCGCGATGCCGATCATGTTGTAAAGGGTACCCAGCCAGGCGCCGTAGAGATAGCCGGCCACGACCGCGAGCACCTGACCGGGGACCGGCGCGAGAACCACCTGCCCGGCCTGGAGGGCGATCAGTACCAGCGGCCCCCACAGTCCGAAGCCACGGATGAGCTCCCTGGTGGCGGCCGGATCCGTCAACAGCGGGAGGTGGTTGCGGACGACCACCGACACGCCCCCGACGAGGAGGCCGACGACGAGCAAGTGAACGACGAACCGCCGTCTGTCCGCCGGCGAGGCGAACAGCTGCCGGTCGGTCACTGCCGCTCGAAACCGCTGGAACCGGTCGCTCATGTCGGGATGCTAACCTACGACCGGCGGACGTATCAATCGGACCCTCCGTTTTCGGGCCACGGGCCCCCGTCGTCGAGGCCGTGGCTGTTCCCGAGTCGCGGTTCCTGTGCGACCGGAATTCACCGAATCGTTATCTGCGAGTCGAACGAAAGGAAACACAGGGGTTCGTCGAACGCGGACCGGCGACTCCGGGCCGGCGGGTCCGGACGGCCGGTGCCCGCGGCGAGGCTCCCGGGAGCGCGAACCCATGACGGAAACAATCCAGATCAGCGGCGAACTCAAAGAGCGCATCGAGGGCCACCTGGCGGACGACGAGACCATCGAGGAGTTCATCACGGAACTGGTGAGCATCTACGAGACGGAGGGATCGT
>JAZKSB010000164.1:0-4164 GCA_036626315.1 Halobacteriales archaeon | reverse complement strand
GGGACCGGCCGTCGAAGGGCTTCCGCTCGTCGTCCGGGTTGGCGGGGACCGGCCGGTCACCCGGGATCGGTGGCCTCTGCCGTCGTGCTGCCAGCGGCCTCCATCGCCACGGTGTAGGCTTCTCGTACCCGCCGGAACGCCTCGGGGTCCCCGCCCTGGTCGGGGTGGACCTCTTTCACGCGCCGGCGATAGGCGGCGGTCACGGCGTTGGGCGCAGCGTCGGGCGACACTCCGAGTTCGTCGAATGCGACCGCGGCGAGCGGAGCGTCCCGGTCCGGTTCTGGACGTTCTTCCGGCGCGGGGTCGGGGGTCTCGAACGGGAGCCGTCGCCCCAGCGCCGCGCCGGGGAGTTCGTGCTCGACTAGCACCGGCCGGGTGTCGGTCCCGTCGATCCGGAAAAACGCCCGGGCGTCGAAGGTGACCGCGACGTCGCGTTCGGGCAGGTAGAACGCCACTGACTGGCCGGCGACGGGGTGGTCCTCGGCGTACTGCTCGCCGATGGCGTCCAGGTACGCGCGTATCTCGGCGCGCCGGCGGGTGTCGCCGCCTGCCGACCCGTCGTGGTCGCGCTCCGGGAATACACGGGTCCCGACCAGAAACGCCATGCCGGCGACGGCGGTGAACGCCGCCCCCATGGCGAGTCCCGCCACCAGCCACCAGGGGAGCGCCGAGATCCACCAGGGAAGCCCCGGCGGCCAAAGTGTCACGCTCGCCGGTATGCGACCGACGACCATGAATCGGCCGACTCCATCACCGCAACCGGTCCGGGACGGGGTCCTCACCCTCGCTCGAACGCCATCTTAGAAGTCCGCGCCCTGCGACCGATCCAGATCAGCCGATGTATCGCAGGTCCTCGTCGGTCGGCACCTCGACGCCGCTTCCGCCACCGCCCTGCTCCATCTCCTGTATCTTGCCGACGACCTCCTCCAGTTCCTCGGCCTGCTCCTCCAGTTCGTCGTAGTCGGGCTCGAACTCGACGTGTTCGGCGAGCACCTGAAGCACTGCCCGGGCGCTCTTGGGGTCCACGAGGTAGCCGCTGGTCTCGCCCATCAGGCAGGCCCCCTCGAACCCGCGGCGCTCGCCCAGTCCGAGCAACAGCCCCGAGACGCCGACGATGCCGCCCTCCGGTTTGCCGTCGCGAAACTCGACGCCCAGGTCCCGCAGTTCCTCGACGACCCCGTCGTCGGTGGCCGCACCCAGGACCGCACGCTCCTCGACGAGTTCGCCCGTCGGCACCCCGCCCAGCGTGATCACCCGCTCGACGCCGAATTCGGCGGCGACGTCCAGGAACGCGTTGGCGAGTTTGTAGTGGCCCGGCCCGGAACTGGCCTGGTGGTCGCCGGTCAACACCAGCAGGTCCCGCTCGTCGGCGGACACGGCGTGGACGGTGGCGTGGGCGAGTTCGGTGGTCCCGTCGTCCTCGACGCTCACCTGTGGTGGGAACTCAGTGCTGTAGATCCGGCGTACCGGTTCCCCGTCCAGTTCCTGCACGAGGTGGCGGGCCGCGAGCTTTCCGACGTGGCCGACGCCGGGCAACCCCTCGACCAAAAGCGGGTCCGTGAGGTCGGAGTCGGCAACGGCCTCGATGTCGATGTCGTCCATCGCCCGGGGCGAGGGGCGGCCCATCCTTAAGTCGTCCGAACGAACGGCGGCCTCCGGCTGGCGGCAAAGTGGTCGGCCGCGGCGGCGGCTCGACCGCCAGTATCACTCCCGGCGGCGTCGCTTTGCCCGCCGCCGGTACTCGCCGTACGGGTCGTCCGGATTGAACGGCGCGGGCGCCGAGTTGACGGCCTCGGCTCCACACTCCGGGCAGGTCTCGCCCAGCGTGTACATCGGCCGGTCGTGGCGGGTCTCCCACTCCGAACAGACGCGGATGTCGGACTTCATCCCGGGGCCGGCTACTCCTCGTCGCTGTGGCGCTCGCGGTGGAACTGGCCGGTGCCGCCGGCGTCCTTGATGCGCTCGCGGGCGCGCTCGGCGGCGGCCTCGAGTTCGGATTCAGCGGTCTTGTAGCTGGGCGCCTGCACGCGGATGCGGTACTCCGGGGCGCCGACGTAGGTCACCTCCAGATCGACCTCCTCGGGCACCTCGCCGTTGCCCTCGGCGGCGGACATGGCTTCGCGGACGTCCTCGACGCCGTCGGCGCTCGAGGACTCCAGATCCACGTAGCCGGTGACGTTGACGAATGGGACCGAGACGTTCTCGCGGGCGACTTCGACGACCGCGTCGCGCTCGTCGTCGTCCAGGTCGGCGTCCGCAAGCGCCTCCTCGCCGTGGATGGCCGCCTGCTCGAACCCGTCGTAGAGGCTGCCGTACTCCGCGATCAGTTCGTTCGCGACTCCGGCGTAGGTCTCGTCGTCGACGTCCTCGCCGAACGCCAGGATCATCCACTTGTCGGCCTTTTGCTCGTTTTTCCAGTCCTGGATCTTGTCCTTGCGCTGGTGCTCGTTGACGTCCTTCAGCGAGAGGTCGATCTGCTGGGCGTCCCGATCGACGTCGAGCACCTTCGCGACGACGCGTTCGCCCTCCCGGACGTGGTCGCGGATGTTCTTGATCCATCCGGAGGCCACCTCGCTGACGTGGACGAGCCCGCGCTTGTCTTCGTACTCCTCCAGGTCGACGAACACGCCGAAGTCCTCGATCTCGTCGACCTCGCCGACGACCAGGTCGCCGGGTTCGGGCCAGCCTGAGTATTTCATGTCCGCTCGTAGCGGCGTGACGCGAATAAATGCATCCCTTCCCGCGGGGTAGCGCCGGCGGGCGAGCCCCGGGGCCCGCAGTGTCGGTTCCAGAAAAGGCCGTCAGCCGGTCTACCGGGCTTCGATGGACCGGCTGCTGTTCTCGGCGCGGCGCTCGACGACTTCCAGCACCTCGGCGTCGAACTCGGCCTCCCCGCCGGTCGGGCGGGCGAGCACGTGGCCACAGACCGCACATGCGACCTCCGTCGAGGCCTTCCCGAAGACGACCTGCTCGTTCTCGCAGTCCGGACACGCCAGGCGATAGAAGCTTCCGGCCATGGTTACTCCGTCAGCTCCAGCCGCCCGGTTCGGGTGCCCTCCCGGAGGTGGGCCTTCCCGCACTCGCTGCAGCGATACTTGAGGTTCGTCTTCTGGGAGGGCTTCTTGCCGGCGGGCACCTTCGAGAAGCGGCCGTCGTTTCCGATGCCGGTGTTGCGCTCCTGCTGGCGGTCCGACCACTTCATACCGGTCGAGCGGCCGGTGCGGACCTTCTCGACCTCGTGTTCGTGGTGCTCGTTGCAGTGCGGACAGTACGTGTTGAATCGCCGCGGAACCTGCATGGATATCTCCTTGGCCATCCGTTGACCCGCGGTGCTTAAAACCCGTACGGTTCCATCTCGGGGATTACCCGTCGGCTGTGGTTTATGGGTCGAAGCCAGTCCGCTCCGGGCGGAGTACAGGTTCGACTCCGCCGGTTCAGGACGACTCGTCCTCGATGTCAGCGGTCACGACGATACGAGCCTCGGACTCGGCGGAGTCTTCGGATCCGTCCGGGTCGTCGTAACCAGTGATCGCATATCCCCCGTCGAGGGTTTCGACGCTGGTTGCCATCGACCCGCCATCATCATCCCACACTACTTCGGTCTGTTGATCACCACTCCCGTCAACTGCCACCAGCCACCCGGTTTCCTGGCCCCGTTCTCCGTCGTCCCACGACGAGCCGGTCGCCACGTACCCGCTGCTCCCAAACAGGCCGCCGAGCAATCCTCCGTTCTGCTGTGGAACGACATCCCAGAACGACGAGTAATCGTCCCGGTCGTAGGTTTCGCTCCACTGTTCGTCGCCCTCGTCGTCGAGTTTCAGAAGCTTAGCCTCCCTTCGGCCGGGCTTGCCCTCGGCGCCGGCCACAACGTAGCCGCTGCCGGCGGCGAATGGTCTCTCGAGACGACCCTCGTCGTACGTTTCCGTCCACTCCTCGTCACCGTCCTCGTCGACTCTGACGGCGTACGCTTCCGGCGTCGCGTCGGGGCTCTCGACGATCCCTCCGGTCAAGAGGAAGCCGCCGTCACTGGCGACACGGCTTCTGTAGCGCTTCCAGGAGTCGAGACGTTCGCTCTCGCCTTCTCGACGACACCTCGAAACTCGCCCCGAGCGTCCGGGGACGGTCGAAACGGTTGGCGCCACTCCTCGTCGCCGTCCTCGTCGA
>JAZKSB010000163.1:0-4209 GCA_036626315.1 Halobacteriales archaeon | reverse complement strand
GTACGCCGTGGAACTGTCGGAAAAGGTGAGCACCGGTGCGGCGTCGGGCCACGTCTATGCGCTGGGGACGGTCGGCAGCATCGCCGGGGCGTTCGGGACGACGTTTCTGCTGATCCCGACGCTGCGGGTCGAGTACGTCGCGCTGCTGTTCGGGGCGTTGCTGCTCGCGGCCGCCGCCTGGGTCGCCGTTCCGACTGCGTCCCAGGCTGGCGGGCTGGCGGTCGCCGCCCTGGTCCTGCTGGCCGGCGTGGGCGTGGGGCTCTATGGGGTTCCCGGCGAGCAGGTCGTCTACAGCACCGAGACCCCCTACCAGCAACTGGAGGTCGTCGACCGGGACGGCGTCCGGACGCTGTACCTGGACGGCCACCCCCACAGCGCGATGGACAGGGACGCCCCGAACCGCCACGTCTTCGAGTACACGCGGTACTTCCACCTCCCGCTGTTGCTGTCCGACGACGTCGACCGGGTGCTGTTCGTCGGCGGCGGCGGGTTCACCGGCCCCCGGATCTTCACCGAGATGTACGACGTCCGGGTCGACGTGGTGGAACTGGACCCCGAGGTCATCGGAGCGGCCAAACGCTATTTCCGGGTGAACGAGAGCGACGACCTCCGGATCCACCAGGGGGCGGGCCGGCGGTTCCTCAGGAACTCGACGGCGACTTACGACCTGATCGTGCTCGACGCCTACCGGAAGGCCCAGGTGCCGTTCCAGTTGACGACGGTGGAGTTCATGGAACTGGCAAAGCGGCACCTCGACGACGACGGGGTGCTGCTTGCGAACGTCATCTCGGCGCCGTCGGGGGCGGCCTCGGAGTTCGCCCGCGCCCAGTACAAGACGATGGCACGGGTGTTCCCGCAGGTGTACGCGTTCCCGACGGAGGCGTCGACCGCAGTCCAGAACGTCGAACTCGTCGCGACGGTCGCCGACGAGCGTGTCACCGAGGTCGACCTCCGGCGGCGCAACCGCGAGCGGTCGATCGGCCTGGACCTGGACACGGCAATCGCACACTACCGGGCGGACCTGAACACCGACGGCGTGCCGGTGCTGCGCGACGACCACGCGCCGGTCGACCGACTGCTGGAGTCCAACGTCGGCCGGGAGTACCGCGTCGAGCGCACCAACGGCACGGCGACGCCGGCGTAACCCGGTCGGACGGGCGCCAGCAGTGGGGAGCGACGCCGGCGTGACGGTCTCCCGGCACCTGACTGTCAGGCCCCGACGCCTGTCTGTCAGGCCCCGACGCCGAACCGCCGCAGCGTGCGCCGGGACAGCGACCCGACCCAGATGCCGGCCAGCCCCGACCAGTACATCATCGTGATCGGAATGCCGAACAGGAACATCGAGACGACCGAGCGGTCGGTGAACGCAGCGGCGGCGACGAAGGCGACGAACACGACCCCGCGCCAGCGGTCCCGCATCGTCCGGTATGAGATGATGCCGGCGCGGTGGAACAGCCACATCGTCATCGGGATGTCCGCCAGCAGGCCGATGCCGACCGTCGTGACGAAGATCAGCCAGAAGAACTCGTTGATAGTGTACTTGATGACCATGCTGGCCTGGATGGCGTCGTAGATGAGATAGGAGATGGCCGCCGGCGCGATGTAGGCGTACCCGACGGCGCTGCCGGCGAACACGCCGGCGGCCAGCGTCACCGCCCACAACAGGAACGTGCCCCGCTTGCTCGTCGTCCAGCGCTCGCGCAGCGACGGCGAGGCGTAGTAACCGGCGACCGGCACCGCCACCGCCAGGCCGACGAGCGCGGACAGCAGGTAGCCGACGGTCGCCGGTGCCAGCGCGTAGCCCGCCACGTTCACCGTCGAGTCCGGCAGCGCGCCGACGTAGCCGGTCAGGGCCACGTAGCCCGCCGCCGCGCCCAGGACGAAAAACGCCGCCACCTTGTTCCACTGCTCGCGGACGATGGCGCCCGGCGGCGGCGTCGCGTAGTCGAAGGTGAGTCCGTAGAACCGCTCCTCGATGGCCGGCCAGGCGTAGTACAGCACCGCGGGCAACGCGGCCACGACGCCGACGATGAGGCTCATCTTCACCTCGAACAGCAGCGCCTCGACGGGATGGAGCGCGACCACGTCGACGTCGCCGACGACCTCCGGGGGAAGCCTGGCGAAGAAGTCGTCGCGGATGGCCTTGAATGCGCCGCCGTACAGCGCGAAGAAGGTCAGCATCACGGCGGCCATGAACACGCCGACGACCCGGAACGACTTCGAAGTGAGACTCTCCAGGACGAACGCCGCGTCGTAGGCGTACCCGCCCAGTTCCTCCTCGTCGGTCTCCTCTTCGGTGAACGCCGACCCCATGTTGGCGAGGGTGCTGCCCGCCGCCCCCCCGACGCCACCCGAGTCGGCCCCGGCTTCGGCGTCGGCGGTGGCCTCGTCGTACCGGTCGAGTATGGCCTGGGCCTTCTCACCGTCACCCTCGTCCATCGCCTCGCGGGCGTGCTCGACGGCCCCGCTCTCGGACATGTTCGCGAACGCGGCCGCCGGCGCCGCCTCGACCCCCTCGACGCTCAATTCGGAGGGGTCGATCTCGTGCGGGTCACCCGTCGATCCGCGGGGCTGCAGTTCCGGCCACGCGTAGTAGATCAGAAACGGGAACGCGACGACGGCGCCGACGGCCGCTGCCGCCACGGCGGTCTCTGCGGTGCCGGTTCCCGGCAGTGGCGCCGTCGAGAGGTCGGCGGGCCGGTAGTCGGCGGGCACCCACGGCAGCAGCGTCGTCTCGGCCCAGGCCAGTCCCCCGGCACGGAGAAACAGCAGCGCCGACCCGCCGGCGGCGAGGAAGGGCGCGGCGACCCGGTACCAGTTCCGCCGGAGTTTCGCGCCCACCATCGCGCTGCCGCCCCGCTTGATCGCGGTGGTGAACTTCGTGAGATAGAGGCTGATCCCGTACAGCACGATCAGCGGCACCGCCCACATGATCTGGGTGAACGGGTCCGGCGGCGAGAACAGCGCGCCGAACAGGAAGATCAGCGCCGTCGCGTGGCGCCACTTCTCCCGGAAGTACTCGTAGGGGATCACGTCGGCGTACGAGAGGCCGCTCATCACCAGCGGCAACTGGGCGGCCAGGCCGAAGGAGATGGTCAAAAGCAGGATGAACTGGGTCCACTTCACGATGTCGAAGGTCGGCTGGAACCCGATCTGGAGCGTGTAGTTGGTGAGGAAGTTGAACGCGACCGGGAAGAACACGAAGTAGGCGTACGAGATGCCGCCGGCAAACAGCAGAAACGACAGCGACGCGATCAGCACCGCCTTCGTCAGCGACAGGGAGAACGGCCACTGGCCGCGTTTTATGAGTTCCTCACGAAGGTAGTAGACCAGCACCGGCAGCGCCACGATCGCTCCCACGATCAGCCCCAGTTTCACCTGCAACAGGATGACGTCGAACGGCGTCCGGACGATGACGTCGAACTCCAGGGCGGTGGCCTCGCTCATCCGGGCGGTGGTGACCCCCCGGAGGATCTCCCAGCCTGCGACCCGCATGAAGTAGATCGTCCCGACGAGTCCCAGCAGGAAGACCACGAAGACCTTCCGCAGATGTATCTGGGCGGTCTTCAGCGTCACGCCCAGCGTCTCGCGAACCCCGCCGGTCTCTGCCATTGGTCGAACCGTTGCCGGGTCCCGATTATCAACCTTTCCGTCCGCCCCTTGCCGGCGATCCCGCGATGGGGGCGACTCCGGGCCGAAACCGCCATCGGGCACTCGGGTTGGCGGGTCCAGTGTGGGGACGTTCCACCTGCCAGATAGAAAAGGCCTATAACGCCGGCGGCGCCTACGAGCACTCGAATGGCGGAGGAGACGGAGTCGGGGCCGCTCCCGAACGAGGAGTCCGGCGAGAGCGACGCCCAGGAGGGGGACCTGCCGAACTACTACGAGGACGGCGAGTCCATGGGGCCGGTCGAGCACGGGACCTCCACCCAGGTCACCGAGTACGACGGCACGGAGACGCCGCCGGACGACCAGGAGATGCCGCTGACCGAGCACATCGAGGAGATGATCCTGCGGCTGGCGGTCGTGATGGCGGTGGCCGGCGTCGTCACGGCGCTGGTCTTTCCGTTTGCCGACCAGCCCATCCAGTTCATCTGGGACTCGGTGTTGCCAAGGGGCGAGCAGACCCAGCCCCGGGTGTACGGCCCCCTGGAACTGAAGCTGACCGAACTGAAGTTCGCCTCGCTGGCCGGACTCGTCGCCGCGCTC
>JAZKSB010000162.1:0-4288 GCA_036626315.1 Halobacteriales archaeon | reverse complement strand
TACGCCGAGAGCCCGACCGTCCGGGGGACCGTAGAGGAGCGACTCGACGACGTCGGCGACGTGGCCGACGACGTCGGGGCGCTGTTCGTGCTCGGCTCCGACCCCGTGTCGCTGTCGCTGCTGGCCGAACCAGAACCCGCCGGCGTCGACGTCGTCGTCGGCGACGCGTCGGTGCTCGGGTTGCCCACCAGTTACGGGATGGGGCTGGGCCTGTTTGCCACCCGCGAGGAGTTCGTCCGGCAGGTGCCCGGCCGGCTGGTCGGCGCCAGCGAGGACGACGCCGGCAACCGCGCGTACACGCTGACGCTGCAGACCCGCGAGCAGCACATCCGCAAGGAGCGGGCGACGAGCAACATCTGCACCAACCAGGCGTGGGTGGCGCTGCGGACCGCGATGCACGCCTTCTCGCTGGGACCCGACGGCCTGCTGGAACTGGCCAAAGAGAACGTCCGACTGGCCGAGGAAACCGCCGCCCGCGTCGGCGAGATCGACGGCGTGATCGCGCCGGTCCACGACCGCCACCACGTCCGGGAGTTCGTCGCCCGCACCGAGCGGCCTGCCGGCGACGTCGCCGCCGATCTGGCCGCCGCGGGATACGCCATTCACGAGATAGACGACCACCTGATCCAGATCGCGGTCACCGACACGAACGCCGGGAAGGTGGACGAACTGGTCGGGGCCCTGAAGGGGGTGGCACGATGACCGACCCCGTCGAAGAGGAGGAGCCGGTCGTCTACGACCAGGCCCGCTACGCGGAGGGCGACGAGTACGAGCCCCTGGCCAGCGAGAAGTACGGCAGGACGGTCGAGGTCGAGGACTCGCCGCTGCCCGACGAGTTGACCCGCGACGAACTCGAACTCCCCGGGCCCTCGGAGCCGGAACTGGCACGCCACTACACCCGGCTGAGCCAGATGAACTACGGGGTCGACAGCGGGCCCTATCCGCTGGGGTCGTGCACGATGAAGTACAACCCCAAGTTCACCGAGGACGTGGCGGCCAACCCCGACGGCGCCGTCCACCCCGACCGCGACCCCGAGAGCGTCCAGGGCATGCTCGCGATCATGCACCGCCTGCAGGATTATCTCGCCCGGATCGGCGGGATGGACGCGGCCACGCTCCAGCCGCCGGCGGGCGCCGCCGGCGAGTTCACCGGGATCATCGTCGCACGGGCCTACCACGAGCACAACGGCGACGAGCGCAGCGAGATCATCGTCCCGGACACGGCACACGGCACCAACTTCGCGTCCGCGGCGCTGGCTGGCTACGACATCGTCGATCTGCCCAGCGGCGAGGACGGCCGGGTCGATCCCGAGGCGCTGACGGCCGCCGTCTCCGAGGACACCGCGGCGCTAATGCTCACTAACCCCAACACCCTTGGGCTGTTCGAGCGCAACATCGAGCAGGTCGCCGACATCGTCCACGACGCCGGCGGGCTGCTGTACTACGACGGGGCGAACCTCAATGCGCTGCTGGGGCAGGCCCGACCGGGCGACATGGGCTTCGACGTGATGCACTACAACGTCCACAAGACGTTCGCGGCGCCCCACGGCGGTGGCGGGCCGGGCGCCGGACCGGTCGGGGTCACGGAGGAACTCGCGCCGTTCCTGCCGTCGCCCGTGGTGGTCGAGGACGACGACGGCTACGCGTTCCACGAGCCCCAACACACCGTCGGCAAGGTCCACGAGTTCCACGGCAACTGGCTGGTGCTGGTCAAGACGCTGGCGTACATCGAGCGGCTGGGCAACGAGGGACTGGAGGACACCAGCGCGAAGGCCGTCCTGAACGCCAACTACCTGGCCAGCCAGATCGATTACGGGGTGCCCTACGGCCCGTTCCACCACGAGTTCGTCGCCAGCGCCGGCGACCAGGACGCCGCCGACGTGGCAAAGCGGATGCTGGACTACGGCGTCCATCCGCCGACGACAAAGTGGCCCGACATCGTGAGCGAGGCGCTGATGACCGAACCGACGGAGGCCGAGAGCAAGCACACCCTCGACCGACTCGCCGCGGCGTTCAACGCCGCCCGGTCGGACGGCGACGACGAGTTGGCGGCGGCACCCCACCGGACGACCGCCCGCCGGATCGACCAGGCAAGCGCCGCCCGGAACCTGCGGCTGTCCTGGCACGCGCTGGAGGACGAGTAGCCGGCGACGATCCGCCGTCGGCTGTTCCATCTTCGGTAGCGTACGGACGACGGCCCCGAAGAGGAATGTTTTAGCAGGTCCCCCGGTTGAACTCTAAACTGACGGTGATCGAGTTCGAACTCGTGTTTGCGTGGCTGGCAGTCACGTTAGCAATAGCGGGGGCCGGTGCGCCGGTCGCGCTCGCGATGCTCCCGGCACTGGGACGGTATGCGGTGGCGTTTGCACTGCCTGTCGGGCTACTCGTCGTCGGACTGGTGGGGCTGTGGGTCGGACATCTTTCCATCGTGGCCGGGCTGATGGCCGGCATTGCCGTGCTGGGAGTCGCCGCCGCCGCGGCAGCCATCGATATCGACGGATTCGGCGAACTCCGGGATGGGCTTCCGGCGGTGGCGGTATTTCTGTTCGCGTTCGCGGTCATGCTCTGGCTCCGTGCGCTCGACCCCGCTGTCGACCCGGCCAGCGGCGAGAAGTTTCTGGACTTCGGCCTCCTGAGAGCCCACCTCCGGGCGACACGGCTCCCTGCCGAGGACATCTGGTTTGCGGGCGAGCCGTTCAGCTACTACTACGGCGGTCAGTACCTCGTGGCGCTGCTGGCCCGTGCCGCCGGCGTGTCAGCCCGATACGCGTACAATCTCGGGCTCGCAACGTTCTACGCGACGGTCGTCACTGCGGCGTACGGACTCGCCGGTGCCATCGCGAGCGAGCATGACGCCGGACGGTGGGCCGGCTTGCTGGCGGCGTATCTCGTCGGATTTGCAGCCAACCTGACCACGTTCGGCAGGATCCTATTCTGGGTGCTGCCGGAGCCGATCAGCGCTGGCGTCGCGAATGCCGTCGGTGCCCCTCTGGACTGGCTGGCGCTCCTGCCCCGCGGTTTTCACTACTGGTGGGCCAGCCGACTCGTGCCCGGAATGATCAACGAGTTTCCGCTGTTCGCGTATCTGAACGGCGACCTGCACGCCCACATGCTGTCGGCCCCGTTCCTGTTGCTGGGGATCGCAGGCCTGTACAGCTACTTTCGCGCGGGTGATGACCGAACGTACCGACGGACACTCCTGTTCGGTGCGCTTCCCGCCACGGGCGGGTTCGTCGCGGTCACGAACCCCTGGTCGCTGTCGACGTTTCTGGGCTTCGTCTGGCTAATCGTGTACTTCACGCCGGTCTCGCCGTGGACCGCGCTGGGACGTGACGGGGTCGCCCTCGTGGATCGAGGTCGCGGACTGGGGGGAGCGACCCTTCTGACCGCCGTGGTGGCGGGAATGGCGGTCGCGGCGTCGCTGCCGTTCTGGCTGGTCTCCGAGTCGACGGGATTCGGGATAGGGTTGTTGCCGGTCCGGAGTCCGCTGTGGGCGCTTCTGGCTATCCACGGGCCGTTCCTGCTCGTTCTGGGTCCCGCAATTCGCCGGTGGCTCGACCGGCCGCTCCGTCCCGGTCACTACGTTGCCGGAGCCCTCGTTCTCGGGGTCGCCTGGGCCGTGGACCTGGCCGGCCTTGTCCTGTTCGGGGGGCTCGTGCTTGCAGGCTGGTTGGCACTGCGGCAGTCGATTCCCGTCCGCGCGAAGCAGGCAGTCGGTGACCCGACGGACGGCGACCCGCCGGCCGGAGCGTCGGCGGAGAGCATCAATCACCCGACTCCCGGGTTTGAGGCCCTGATGGCCCTGGGTGGGTTCGGGCTCGTGACCCTCGTGGAACTCGTCTACCTGCGAGAACCGGCGGCTCCGGGCCGGTTCAACACGTTCTTCAAGACGTATGCTGACCTCTGGCTCCTCCTGTCGATCCCCGCTGCGGTCGTGCTCGGGCGGCGTCTCGTCGAATCCCGGCCAACCGGAGCGTCCTCAGTCTGGTCCCGCTGGCGCGAACGGGTCCCGGTCGCCGTCGCCGTCGCGCTGGTCGTTTCGACGGGGGTCTACGGGGTGGGTGCGGTCCACGAGTGGACGACCGCCGACGACCCCGTCCGGGCGACCGACGACCCCACGATTGACGCACTGGAATTCGCCCGCGACCGTTATCCCGACCGGATGCGGGCGATCGACTGGCTCGACGCACGGTCGGGAACACCCACGGTCCTATCGGCGTCCGGCCGGAACATCTACGACGGCTACCGATGGGTGAACGCCCCGTCGAGCATCACGGGCCTGCCGACC
>JAZKSB010000161.1:0-4369 GCA_036626315.1 Halobacteriales archaeon | reverse complement strand
ACGGGCGCCGCCGGGTTGGCCGGCTGTCTGGACACCCTCAACCCGGGAGGAGACGACGACGGGCTGTCGGGGGACATCCGCATCTCCGGCTCCTCGACGGTGTATCCCGTCGCGACGGCCATCTCGGAGCTGTTCGCCGACGCGCACGACGGCGTCAACTTCGACATCAGCCGGGACGGCTCCTCGGGCGGCTTCGAGAACGTGTTCGTCCCCGGCGACGCCGACATCAACAACGCCAGCCGCCGGATCACCGAGTCGGAGGTCGGGGGCTGTCGGGACACCGGCTTCGAACCCGTCGAGTTCGAGGTGGCACGGGACGCACTGACCGTCGTCGTCAACAACGACAACACCTGGATCGACTCGCTGACCTACGACCAGCTCGAGGCCATCTGGACGCCGGACGATCCGCCGGAACTGTGGTCTGACGTCGACGGCGAGTGGCCGGACGAGCCGATCGACCTGTACGGCCCGGCCTCCACGTCCGGGACGTTCGACTACTTCACCGAGACGATCCTCGGGGAGGCCGGCCGCATCCGCGACGACTTCACCGGCACCGAGGAGGACGACCAGATCGCCACCGGCGTCGAGGGCAACGAGTACGCGCTGGGGTATCTGCCGTTCGCGTACTACACCAACAACCCCGACGAGACGTCGGCGGTCCCGCTTGCCGAGACCGCTGACGGGGAGCCAACCGACCCGAGCCTGGAGGCGGCCTCCACCGGGGAGTATCCCCTGGCACGACCGCTGTTCTTCTACGCCAACGACGAGCGGGTTCGCGAGAAGGACCACCTCCAGGAGTTCATCGACTTCTACATCGAGAAGACCGAGGACCAGCAACTCATCGCGGAGGACATCGGCTACGTGCCGGCCTCCTCGGAACTGGTCGAAACGAACAAGGACAACCTTCAAGCTGCCATCGACGGCGAGTACGAGTTCGAGTTCTGAGCGAGGATGGGCCGGGACCCGAATCGAACTCCGGGCCGGGCCCGGAACGGGCGCCGGGACCAGGACGGTAGGTCTAAGTGCACGCCCACGGTAGCGCCGACAAACCGGCCCGCGACTGCAGTGTCCCACCGGCACGGCGCCCGGGTCGACGCCACGCCACACTAATGGCAGGGAAACCAGAGGACGACCACTTTCGGCGGGAGGGCCTGGCCGTCCGCAAGGAACGGCTGTATGGGCTGATGCTGGCGGGGTCGGCGGTGCTGACGCTCGTCGTGACCCTCGGCATCATCCTGTCGCTGCTGGGTCAGACGCTGGTGTTCTTCTCGGAGGTGTCGGTGGTTGAGTTTCTCACCGGCACCGAATGGAGCCCCCGCATCGGCGAACCGAGCTACGGGGTGTTGCCGCTGCTTTCCGGGACGCTCATCGTGACGGTCGTGTCGGCGCTCATCGCGCTGCCGGTCGGACTCGCCATCGCGGTGTATCTCAGCGAGTACGCATCGACCCGTGTGCGCTCTGTGCTCAAGCCCGCTCTCGAGATCCTCGCGAGCGTCCCGACGGTCATCTACGGATACTTCGCGCTGGTGTATCTCACCCCGATCCTCGATGCGCCGCTGCCCTTGTCGGCGACCCTGGTGCCGGCCGGCCTGCCGGTCGTGCCGGAGTTCACGCTGGTGTTCCCGTCGCTGCGGACGTTCAACGCGCTGTCGGCGTCGATCGTCGTCGGCGTAATGATCATCCCGATGGTGTCCTCGATCAGCGAGGACGCGCTGTCGTCGGTTCCGGACAGCCTCCGGGAAGCGGGATACGGCCTCGGGTCGACCAAGTTCGACGTCTCCACACGGGTCGTCGTGCCGGCGGCCACCTCCGGGATCATCTCCTCGTACGTGCTGGCGCTGTCGCGGGCCATCGGCGAGACGATGGCGGTCACCATCGCCATGGGGACGAACCCCCGGATGCCGACGTTTCCGAACCTGTTCGAGAACCTCGCACAGGGGGGACAGCCCATCACTGCGGCGATGGTACAGGTCGCACAGGCGGAGTCCCGCGGCGGAGTCGTCTTCGAGTCGATGTTCGCGCTGGGGATGACGCTGTTCGTGTTCACCCTGCTGATGAACGTGCTAGCCGAGGCGGTCCGCCGACGCTACCGGGAGGAGTACGACTGATGGCGACGGAGTCACGCTTCGCCGCCGACCGCGAACTGCGCTGGCGTCGACTGAAGGGCCGGCTGTTCGAGGGGCTGCTGGTCGCGGCGACGCTGTTCGGGCTGGCGTCGCTGGCGGTGCTGTTCGCACTCATCGCGAAGGACGCCCTCGGGCTGGCGGCCGCGGAGCCGTCGTGGTATCTCGTGTACCTCGGGACGCTAGTCGGCCCGTTCGGGGCGTACACGCTGTACGTCCGCCGGCAGCCGCCGGCCCGGGAGGTGAACGCACTGGCGTTTGCGGTCGTCGCCGGGACCGCGGCCCTGGCGCTCGCGACGTTCGCCGTCGTCGACGCCGTCGGACCGGCGGACGCGACGGTGTTCGCGCTGGCGACGGCGCTGCCGCCGCTGGCCGTCCGCGCGGTCGGACGCCGGACCGGCGACACGCATCTCACCGGGCCGGCGATACCCGTCTCGGTGCTGGTCGGCCTGGGAGTCGCCGCCATCCTGTCGGAGCCGCTGACCGGCGTCGCCGCCGCGTTCCCGGACTGGCTGCTGTACGTCGCGCTGGTGGCCGTGCCGGCGGCCGTGGCGGTCGGCTGGTTCCTCCGGCATCGCCATGGCCGCCGAGCGGGGATCGCGGCCGCCGTCGCGGTGCCGGTCGGGACGTTCGGGCTGGGCGTCGTCCTGCTGGGGCAGGGCATGGACCCGTCGCTGTGGGTCGTGCTCGCGTCCGCGTTCGTCGTCCCGACGGCCGCGGTGTACGCCGACCTGTTCGTCCGCCGGGAGGCCGGCCGGGTCGGCCTGCTCGGGCCGATCGTGCTCGTCGCCGGAATCCTCGCCGGCGCGACCCTGGAGGGCGCTCTCGGGTTGACCGGGCTCGGCGCGTGGCTGACCCCGACGCTGGTGCTCGACTCCTGGTCGTCCCGGAACCCGAGAGAGGCGGGCGTCTACCCCCAGATCGTCGGGTCGGTCATGATCGTCGGGGTCATGGCCGTGCTGTCGTTCCCGGTCGGCGTCGGCGCAGCCGTCTATCTCGAGGAGTACGCGCCGGAGACGGGGTGGCGCGGGCGGCTGGCGACGGCGCTCGACGTCAACATCTCGAACCTCGCGGGCGTCCCTTCCGTCGTGTACGGGCTCCTCGGCCTGGCGCTGTTCCGCCAGGGGCTTGGGCTGCAACCGGGCATCGTCGTCGCCGCGGGGGCGACCCTGGGGCTGCTCATCCTGCCCATCGTCATCGTCTCCAGCCAGGAGGCGCTGCGGTCGGTTCCCGACGAACTGCGCCAGGCGTCGTTCGGGCTCGGCGCCAGCCGCTGGCAGACGGTCCGCAACGTCGTCCTGCCGGAGGCGGTGCCGGGGATCCTCACCGGCACCATCCTGGCGCTGGGCCGTGCGATCGGCGAGACCGCGCCGCTTGTGATGATCGGGGTCGCCACGACGCGATTCAGCCCGCCGGAGGGACTGTTCTCGGGGGCGACGGCGCTGCCGCTGCAGATATTCGCCGCGAAGGGCAACAACATCCCGGAGTACCGCACCGGCGTCGTGGCGGCGACGGCGCTCGTGCTGCTGGCGCTGATGCTGGCAATGAACGCCACGGCCATCATGGTCCGCAACCGATACCAAAATGAATGATACGACCGACGATCCCGTCATGAGCGAGGAGGAGCCGACGACGACCGCCCGGGCCCCGGCGGTCACCGCGGACGGAACCGACGCCGGGGGCAACGACACGCTCATCGAGGCCCGCAACCTCGACGTCTACTACGGCGACGAGCGAGCACTACAGGACGTCTCGATGGCCATCCCCAAGCGACAGGTGACCGCCATCATCGGCCCGTCCGGCTGTGGCAAGTCGACGTTTCTCCGGTGTGTCAACCGGATGAACGACCTCGTCGAGTCCGCCCGCGTCGAGGGCGAACTCCTGCTGGACGGCATCGACCTCTACGGCGACGACGTGGATCCGGTCGTGTTGCGCCGGCGGATCGGGATGGTGTTCCAGCATCCCAACCCCTTCCCGAAGAGCATCTACGACAACGTCGCCTACGGGCTCCGGGTCCAGAACAAGCCGGTGACCGACGACAAAATCGAGGAGGCGCTGCGGCGGGCCGCCCTCTGGGAGGAGGTCAGCGGTCGGCTCGACGAGTCGGCGCTGGACCTTTCGGGGGGCCAGCAGCAGCGGCTCTGCATCGCCCGTGCCATCGCCGTCGACCCCGAGGTGATCCTGATGGACGAACCGGCGTCGGCGCTCGACCCGGTCGCCACCTCGAAGATCGAGGACCTCATCGA
>JAZKSB010000160.1:0-4399 GCA_036626315.1 Halobacteriales archaeon | reverse complement strand
TCGTAGACCTTCGCGTAGCCGACGGTCTTGCGCATCCCGAACTTCGTGTCGAGTTCGTGGACGACGACCTCCTCGCTGTCCTTGGCGAGTTTGGCCGCCAGGCTGTCCCGAACCGACAGCCGGGAGGGGGTCTCTTCCTCGTGGGCGACCTCGAAGCGCACGTCGGTCCGGTGCAACATCTGATTCTCGTCTTCCTCGAGTATGTGGACGTCCATGGGTTCTCAGTTGTTCCCTATTCGCCCCGATGCGGCTAAAAGGATTACGACCCGGAGCGGCACCAGGAGTCACTCGAATCGCGAGAGATCGTAGTGAACCCCGCCGCGGGCGAAGTCGACGCCGACGAAGACGACGACCAGCCCGGCGACTGCAAGGGCAGCGACGCCGGGGGACACGCCCGACTGCAGGATTCGCTCGGTACCGAACACGAGGTTCGCTAGTCCCACCAGCACGACCCCGGCTCCGAGGAGGTGGAACCACTGGACGGTCCAGGAGTCGAATGAGACATCCGTCGAGAGACCGCCGACGATCAGCAGGTCGGCGGCGAATAACAGCGCGACGATCGCGACGAGTGTCAGTCCGCCGACGCCGGTCGTCCCGAACGCTGCGAACAGCACCAAGACGGCGGTGAACAGGGCACCTCCCAGCAGGGCGAAGTGACTCCGAATTATGATTTCAATTACGGTGTCGGTAAATAAAACGTTTTCTACGTCCGATCGGGGCGGCGACCGTCAGTTCTGGGACGGGCGAAGGCACCGCTACGACTACTAGGCCTGAACGCGATAGCCGTCGGGGTCCGCCACGCCGGCCGGTCGCATACTCGGTCGCGGCTCCGCTTGGAACGGACGCCATCCGCACCCGGTCAGATCCGGACCGATATGGACAGTATTTATCAGTTTATTTTCAATACATTTAACTCTTCTAAATATATTTTCTATTGTGATATTTGGAGGAAATAGAGACGGGAGTGAACTGGACAGGAGAAGCTTGTTGAAAGCCGCCTGCGCAGGAGGGGTCGCTCTAACCGGGGTGCCGACCGTCTCGGCGGCCGACCCGGCTGACGACCACCTCGAAGAGGTCCTGAAGGATCCCAAGGTCCGATCGCTCGAAAGTGCCGTCGGCGGGTTCGACGTCGGAGACGTCACGGTCAAGCACGTCGATACCGAGGAGATCACGCTGACTGGAACGTGGATCGAAACCGAAGTCGGAACGCTGGCGCTCGGGGAAACCGAAGACGGGCGGACGGCCGCGAAACTCGACTTCGCCGACCTCGTCGACGATCCCAGCCTCCGTAAGCGGCTCCCCAGCGAGCACCGCGGCGTGCCGAACGAGACCGGTCTGCTGCTGTACGGACACGAATCGTCCGTGTCGCTGGCCCGGACCGTCACCGACCAGGAGCGCCAGCAGTTACAGAAGGCGATTCCAGAGCCGGATAGCGAGTACGTCGCCGCGACATGCTCGAGCGACATCGACGGCTACACGGCCATCACCGAAGACGCCAGGTACCGGGTCGGTGAGGGCGGTCGAGGCATCTCGCCACAGCACGTCGAGCAACTCGCGGGGACGGCGGGCTGCTGGGACTGGTGTGGGCAGTGTGCGAGCTGGGCCGCGGGCAAGGGAATCTGCTATCTGTCGTGTTACGCGGCGGTGAGCCTGGTAGGTGCAGTGGCATGCGTACTCTGTATCGCGAGCACCAACATGGCCCTAATTTGGGCCGGCCCCGGTTGCGGGAACTGCTTCCAGAACTGCACCTGACGGAGAGACATGGGACATCGGTCACGTTGAACTGGGGGGCCGCCCCGTGACGGGCTGTCCGCACAGTTCACGCGACGCCCAGCGCCGCAAGCGCCGCCTCCCGGTCGCCGTCGAGCAGGTCGAACAGTTCCCGGACCCGCGCCCGCGCCTGCTCGTCCACGGCCACCAGCACCATCCCCTCGCCGGGCTGGCCGTAGACGACGCTCGCGCCCTCGGGAGCGGAAAGCACTGCCGGCAGCGTCGCCAGGTCCTCCTCGCCGTCCACCATGACGGTCCGGGGCTCGCCGGCCCGGATCGCCTCCCCGAGCGCCGCCAGCAGCTCCCGGGTCAGCGTCGCCGCCGGGTTCCGGACGGTCGCGTCGGGCTCGCGCAACTGCGCGGCCACGTCCGCGTCGACGGCCTCGCGTTCGGTGCGCTCGTCGACGACGGCCACGTCGGGCTGGCGGCCCGCGCGTTCGAGGTGGGCCGTGACCACGTCCCCGACCGCGAGGACGGGATCGCCCGCCGCCGAGAGCAGTTCGTCGGCGTCGGTGTAGACCGGCCCCATCGGCTCCTTGAGGTGCTCTCGGGCTTCGCGGGGGAGTTCGAGCAACACGTCGGCCGGGGCGTCTCCGGGCACGGCTGTCGCTACCGGACCTTCAGCGCGTAGGCGCCGGCCTCGGTGACGCCCATCTCCTCGGCGATTTCGGACGCCTCCGGATCGGCAATGATGACGTAGCCCGCCCAGTCCTCGGTGAGGCTGGAGGAGCCACACGCCGGACAGACCTCCGCGTCAGGGTCGTCGACGACGCGGTGACACTCCCGGCAGACGCGTCGGTCGGTCGCCATCAGGTGTCACCCGCCTGGGCCTCGCGCTTCTCGCGCTCCTCCTTCAGCCAGCCGTGCTTGCCCAGCCCCGGCTGTTTGGCCGTGAGGCCGATTTTGGAGTCCCGGGGATTGCGCTCGTCGATGCTCTTCGTGACGATCCGGGCCCGCACGGCGTCGTCGACGCCGATGACGCGGTTGGACTCGTTGGAGGCCAACTGCTGGTTCTCGGCGTCGTAGCTGAGATACTCCTCGGAGATCTGGGAGACGTGCAACAGGCCGTCGACGGGGCCGATGCCGACGAAGGCCCCGAACTCGACGACCTCGACGACGTTGCCGTCGACGACTTCCTGCATCTTTGGGTCGAAGGTGAGCGCGTCGAACTCGGCCTCGTAGTACACCCCCGGCCGGTTCGGCAGGACGGTTCCCTCCCCGATGTCGTGAACCTCAACCACGGAGACGACGCTACCAACGTCCTCGTCGAGCCGTCCCTCCAGTTTGTCCTGCAGGAGTTTCTTGACCTCGTCGCTGGTCACGTTCGCCAACCTTTCCGGCGGCACTTCCACGGTGTCGCGTAGCCTGACGCGCTTGTACATGATTACGGTCGAGTGATCGCGAGTTTGTTCCGGCCCCTTAAACCAATTACTGGAACGTCGGCGTCCAGCAGTCGGTCGCGCAACGGCCGGTCGTTCGTGACGACGTAGTCGAACGTCCCCGCCGACGCGAGGGCGACGATGGCGTCGTCCGCGTTCGATTCCCCGTGTTCGACGATCCGGCACCGCTCGGTCGCCAGGTCCAGCCCGACGCTTGCGGCCATGGCCTCCTCGCCCATGCCGGCGTCCTGGAGTCGTCGCAACTCCTCGACGACCGCGCGGGCGGTAACCGGTTCGTACCCCCCCGCGGACCCGTCGTCGGCCCCCGGCGCTGCGAGCGGCCCCCCCAGCAGCCGGTCGAGTTCATCGAACACCCGCACGTCGAGTTCGACCGGCATCATCAGCGCGTTGGTGTCCAGGCCGACCGCGTTCATTCCTCGAGGGTGCCGACGCCGATGAGCCGCCACCGCGACCCGACCCGGCGATTGATAGCGATCTTCGAGCCGGGCTCGGCACAGACCGGCCGTTGCAGCGCCATCTCGGCCTCGCCGCTGCGAGCGCTGGTGACCGAGCCGACGGTCGTCGCGGTGCCGACGGTGAGCATCAGCGGTTCGCCAGTCGATATCTCGTCGACATCGCCGGCCTCCATCGCGCCGACGACCCGGTCGAGCAGTTCGACGTTCATGGTGAATTCCTCCCAGACCGGCGGGAGCGTCCCCGGTTCGCCGGCGACCTGGCCGGCCAGCGCGTCGCCTTTCGTGATCGACGGGTCGAGCCCGGTGCCGACCCCGAGCAGGCCGCCAGGCGAGGCCCGTTCGACGTCCTCGCCGCCGGCCTGCAGCGACCGGATCGACGTCCCGATGGTCTCCCAGCGGCTCCGGCCACCCTCCTCGACCTCCCGGCCTGGGGCGACCTCGATCGGCTCGTCGACCTCGAACTCGCCCTCGACGAGCGACCCCCCGAGGACGCCGCCGGTGAGCGCGCCCCACTCTGTGCCCGGGCGGTTGATGTCGAAACTCCGGGCGACGTGCATCCGCGCGTCAGCGTCCGGGTCCCGGTCGGGGGTGGGGATCTCCTCCTCGATGGCCTGGATGACCAGGTCCATGTTGACCTCCTGCTGGGCGCTGACCGGGACGATGGGCGCGCCCTCCGCGACGGTGCCCTCGACGAACTCCCGGATCTGCTCGTAGTTGCGCTCGGCACGGTCGCGGTCGACCAGGTCGATCTTGTTCTGGGCGACGACGATGTTG
>JAZKSB010000159.1:0-4426 GCA_036626315.1 Halobacteriales archaeon | reverse complement strand
ACCCCGGCGACCCGACCAATAGCCTGCTGTACGTCGGGGTGATCCTGGTCGCGACGGGGGCGATGCTGCTGGCGTTTCGCCTCGGCGGCGAGCGCCTGATCCGCGCGTTCGTGCTCGTGACCGCGGCCCTGTTGTCTTGGTACGTGTTCCTGATCCTGCTTCCACCGGTCGCCGTTCCCGCCGGGGTGCCGCTGGCGCCGACGGTGGCGGCGCTGGGGCTGGCCGTCGGACTCTGGCGGTATCCGGAGTGGTGGGTGATCGACGCCGCCGGGGTCGTGATGGGGGCCGGCGCCGCCGGCGTGTTCGGGACCTCGTTCGGCCTGCTGCCGGCGGTCGTGTTGCTGGTCGTGCTCGCGGTCTACGACGCGATCTCCGTGTACGGCACCGAGCACATGCTGACGCTCGCGGAGGGCGTCATGACGCTGAAGGTGCCGGTGCTGTTCGTCGTCCCGACGTCGCTGTCGTACTCCTACCTGGCGGCCATGGCTGCGGCGGAGGACGCGGCGGAAGCGGACTCGTCGGGCGATTCTGTGGAGGAGGACTCGTCCGGCGAACACTCCTCTGTGGAGGGGGAACTGCCGGGCGAAAACTTCCCCAGCTCCCCGGACGGGACGGAAAGCGCCGCCGGGGCCGCTGAGGACCGAGCGGTCGACGGGGGGCCGCTACAGCAGGGGGCGGTGTTCGTCGGCCTCGGCGACGCGGTGGTGCCGACGGTGCTGACCGCGAGCGCCGTCGTGTACCTGGACGCGCCGCGGATCGGCGTCCTCTCGCTGCACGTTCCGGCCCTGGGGGCCATCGCGGGGACGGTCGCGGGCGTGCTCGCGCTGCTGTGGCTGGTGTTCCGGGGCCGGCCCCACGCCGGTCTGCCGTTGCTCAACGGCGGGGCGATCGCGGGCTATCTCATCGGGGCGGCGGCGACCGGCATCCCGCTGGCGACCGCTCTGGGCGTCTGAGGTCTGCGACGGCCGCACGACGGGGAGCGCTCACCGTCCCGTCAGCGCCTCGCTCGCGGGTGCGAACTCGATGGACGTGCCGCGGCCGGCCTCGCGGGCCCGCTCGTAGAGCATGTGGCCGGCGGCCACGGTCTCGATGCCCGTGCCGCCGCTGTCGAACAGCGTCACTTCGTCGTCGGACGCCCGGCCCGGCGCGGTGCCGGCGACCACCTCTCCGAGTTCGGCGTGAACGTGGTCCTCCCCGATTGCGCCGGTCTCGACGGCGTGGATGAACGACCCGGCGTCGTCCATGACCCGCTCGCGCAGGTCCGGGACGTAGGTCGCCCGGCTGACGGTCTCGGCGTCGACCTCGCGCTTGCCGGGGTCGTACTGGCCCATCGCAGTCACGTGGGCGCCCGGGGCGAGGTCCTCGCCGTCGAAGACCGGCCGGTCCGCGGTCGTCGCCGTGATCACGACGTCGGCGCCCCGGACGGCTTCCTCGCTTGAATCGACCGCCCGGACGGTCGCGTCGAGGCGGTCGCCGAACTCCCCGACGAACGCCTCGCGGTGCTCCCGCGTCCGGGAGTACACGCGCACGGAGTCGAGATCCCGGACGGTCGCTGTGGCGCGCAACTGGCCCCGGGCCTGCGGGCCGCTCCCGATGACGGCGGCGACGCTCGCGTCCTCGCGGGCGAGCGAGTCCACGCCGACCGCACCGGCGGCGCCGGTCTTGAACGGGTTCATGCTGGCGCCGTCGAGCACCGCCAGCGGCGCCCCGGAGTCGGCGTCGAAGATCGGCGTCACGAACCAGGCGTCGCCCGCGCCGAAACCGGCGGCGTACATGTACCCGCCCATCGCGCCGGTCTCGGGAAGGACGGCGGTGTAGCCGGTCAGCATGCCGGGCGGGTCGGCGTTCGTGAGACGGGTCCGCGGACGGGCCGGGGCGCCCTCGCCGCGCTGGCGGTACCCCTCCCGGACGGCTGCCACGTAGTCCGCCGGGCCGGCGAGGTCGTCGACGTCGTCGCTCGTGAGAAACAGGGCGTCGGTCATGGCCCGAGGATCGACCGCCAGCGAGAAAAGCGTTGAGAAGCCCGCCGAAACGGGAGGATTGCCACCGGGCGAGCGGCTTTCCGGCACCGACGCGTTGAAACCCTCCGCCTCGGTAGACCGGCACACGTGAACAGCAACGACCGCGCCATCGTCGGGCTCGTGATGGTCGCCCACGGCCTCGTTCACACCTACGAACTGTCGATCCCGATCCTGGTCGGCATCTGGCTGGCCGAGTTGCCGGTCACGCCGGCGTCCATCGGGACGGCCGTGACCGTCGGCACCGCGTTCTTCGGACTGGGGGCGCTGCCGGCGGGGGTGCTCGCGGACCGGTACGGCTCCCAGCGGCTGATCGTCGTCTCGCTGCTCGGGATGGGCGGGTCGTTCGTCCTGCTCAGGGCCGCCGACGGCGTCGTCGGCATCGCGGCGGCGCTGTCGCTGTGGGGCGTCGCGGCCAGCGTCTACCACCCCTCGGGGCTGTCGCTCATCAGCAAGGGCGTCTCCCGGCGCGGCGTCGCGTTCGCCTACCACGGCATGGCGGGCAACCTGGGCATCGCGCTCGGCCCGCTGGTCACCGCGTTGCTGCTGATCGCCTTCGACTGGCGGCTCGTCGTGGTCGCGCTTGCCGTCCCCGCCGGCGTCGGGGCGGCGTTCGCACTCCGGGTCGACGTGGACGAGGCCGCCGCCGTGGAAGCCGACGGCGGTCGCGACGCTGACGGATCCGGGGCCGGTGACGGAGACGGTCGGGCCGGCGGCGTGTCGTCGCTCGGGGCGTTCCTCGCGGAGTCTCGCCTGCTGTTTACGAGCGCGTTCGCGCTCGTGTTCGTCGTGCTCCTGCTCTCGGGACTGTACTATCGCGGCGTCACGACGTTCCTGCCGGATCTGTTCGTCTCGCTGCCGGGACTGGGATCGGTCGAACTCGGCCGGACGACCCTGGAGCCGTCGCGGTTCGTCTACGCGGGCCTGCTGATGGTCGGGATGGGCGGCCAGTACGTCGGCGGCAAACTGACCGACCGGTACCCCACCGAGTGGGGGCTGGCAGTCGGGTACGGCGCGCTGGCGGGCGTCGCCGCCGTCTTCCTCCCGGTCGCCAACCTCGGGTTCGTCCCGATGCTCGTCGTCGCTGCCCTGCTGGGCTTTTTCCTGTTCGTCGTCCAGCCGTTCTACCAGGCGACGGTGGCCGAATACTCCCCGCCCGAGACTCGGGGGCTGTCGTACGGTTTCACGTACCTGGGCGTGTTCGGGATCGGCGCGCTCGGGGCCGTCCTCGCAGGGTGGCTGCTCACCCTCTACTCCCCGCTCGTGCTGTTCGGGGTGCTGGCGGCGATAGCGGGCCTGGCGTCGGCCGTCGGGTTCGTGCTGACTCGCCTCGCCTCGCCCGCCGGCGCCTGATCCGGATTCCGCGACCGGCAGCCTGGGCTGGATTCCGCGACCGGCAGCCTGGGCCGGATTCCGCGACCGGCAGGTATACCGGGCGCGCTGCCCTCTCCTCGGCCATGGAGGGACTCGGAGTTCCCCTGATCACGCCGTTCGACGAGGACGGCCGGATAGACGAGCAGCGCCTGCGCGAGGTCGCAGGCTGGGTCGTCGACCGCGGGGTCGACTTTCTGGTGCCGTGTGGCTCGACGAGCGAGGCGCCGCTCTTGTCGCCGGACGAGCGCGCGCGGGTGATCGAGGTCGTCGCCGACGCGACGGACGTCCCGGTGCTTGCGGGGACCGGCTTCGAGGGGTTCGACCAGACGGTCGCCGCGACCGAACGCGCCGCAGAGGTCGGCGCCGACGCCGCGCTGGTCGTGACGCCGTACTACTACGGCCACGACGGGGAGACGCTCGCGGCCTACTACCGCGACGTCGCCGACGTTGCCGACGTGCCGGTGTACCTCTACAGCGTCCCGAAGTTCACCGACGTCGCGCTCGCGCCCCGCACCGTCGAGTCGCTGGCGACTCACGACGGGATCGCCGGCATGAAGGACTCCTCGGGCGATCTGGCGGCGTTCCAGCGAAGCCGTCGCCTGGCGCCGGACCTGGATCTGCTTGTCGGCAGCGGCGGCGTCTTCGGGCACGCGCTGGCGGCGGGCGCCGACGGCGCGATCCTCGCGCTCGCCAACGTCGCGCCCGAACCCGCGAGCGCGGTGCTCGACCGCGCGGCGGCCGGCGACGTCGAGGGAGCGCTCTCGCTGGCGGCGGATCTGGTGGCGCTGAACCGGGCGGTGACCGCGGAGTACGGCATTCCCGGACTGAAGGCCGCGATGCGGGAGCGCGGCGCGCCGGCGGGGTACCCGCGTCGGCCGTTTCGGCCCGTCGGCGACGAGGCGCGGCAGGAACTCGCCGAACTGATCGCGGACGCGGGGCTGTGACATGGACGGGGACCCGACCTGGGAGTCGCTGTTCGAGCGGGCCGGCGACCGGGGCGTCGACGTAGCGGCCATCCAGGCGGCGCTCGCGAG
>JAZKSB010000158.1:0-4528 GCA_036626315.1 Halobacteriales archaeon | reverse complement strand
GGCCCGAGATGCCCGACGGCGAGATGACCGCTGCCGAGTACGTCGGGGCCGCCATCCTCGTGACCACCCTCGCGAGCACCGTCGTCGCGACCGTGCTGGTCGCGGTGCTGCAGGCCGGGTTGCTCGTGTAGCCCGGCCCGGGTGGGAACCACTCGCGGGCCTTCAGCCGTGTCGGCAGTTGGATGGTCGTCCCCCCCAGCCGCCCCGACGGGACCGGCCAGCCCCTCAGGACACCCCGTCCGGGACCGGCAAGCCCCTCACGGCAAGCCCCTCAGGACACTCCGTCCGGGACCGCGTACTCCTCGAAGACGCCGTCGGCGACGACCCGCCGCATTCGCTCGACGGCGTCGTAGACGTCCTCGAAGGAGACGTACAGCGGATTCGGGGCCACCCGGACGACGTCCGGCGGCCGGAAGTCGACGACGGTGCCCCGATCCCGTAGGGCCTCGCTGATCCGGGCGGCCTCGGGGTGCTCGACGGCGACGTGGCCGCCCCGGCGAGCCGGCGCGCGCGGCGTCCCGACCTCGTAACCGTGCGGGGACAGTTTCTCGTCGACCAGGTCGATCAGGAATCGCGTGCGGGCGAGCGAGCCCTCGCGGATCGGTTCGATTCCGGCGGTCTCGACGACGTCGAGGGCTCCGAACAGCGGCGCCGCCGACAGCACGTTGACGGTCCCGATCTGCCAGCCCGCCGCCGAAGGGTCGGGGACGTGCTCGGCGGCCAGGTCGAACGGGGCCTCGTGGCCCCACCAGCCGGGCAGGCCGGGCGGACGCCCGAAGTGCGCCGCATTGACGTACAGGCCGGCGACCGCGCCGGGACCGGCGTTGAGGTACTTGTAGCTGCACCAGACCGCAAAGTCGACGCCTGCCGCCGAGAGGTCGTGGGGCATCACCCCGATGGAGTGGGCCAGATCGAAGCCCGCGAACGCGCCGTGCTCGTGGGCGAGGTCGGTCAGCCGCGACAGGTCGAACAGCTGGCCGCTGCGGTACAGCGCCGACGGGAAAAAGAGCGCGCCGACCGACTCCTCGGCCAGCACCGCTTCGACGTCGCCCGGGTCGATGGTCCGGCCGTCGGGACTCTCGACGACGTGGAAATGCTCGGCGGGGTCGAGCCCCCGGGCGCGCATCTGGGCGCGGATGGCATAGTGGTCGGTCGGGAAGTCCAGTTCGTTGACGACGACGCCGGCGCCCTCGACGGGGTCGCCGGTCGCGGTGCGGGCGTCCCCCGACAGCGCCGCGTTCAGGAACGTCCCGACCGTCGAGTGGACGTTGACGGTCGTGGTGTTCGCGGCGACCACCTCCGGCGGGTCGGCGCCGACCAGATCCGCCAGTCGGTTTCCAAGTCGCTCGCCGTACTCGTACCACGGCGGGTCGGCGTCGGTCCAGGCGCGGATGCCGAGTTCGCGCCACTGGTCGACGGCCCGGTCGAGAGCCGCGACCGCCGCGTCGCTCGCCGGCCCCAGCGAGTTGCCGTCGAGGTACTGCTCGCCGGGGACCTCGAACCGGTCGGCCACGTCGGCGAGCGGATCCGTGCGGTCGCGCCGTCGGGCGTCCTCGCGGTCGGTCATGCCCGGACGGTTGCGGGCCGGCCACCTACTGCTTTCGGGTCGCCGACCGAACCCCCGCGAAACTTGACGGCTGCCGGCGACCCGGAAAGCGACGGACGCACGATCCACATTCGATCGACGTATCGACCCAAACCCATTTTCCCCCATTCGTCGAATCGGTTCCGCATGACTCGCACTGCGACGGTCGGCGCGTTGCTCCTCGTGGCCGCCCTGCTCGCGGTACTGGCCGTGAGTGGGATCGCTAGCGGCCACCCGGCGACGACGCCCGCCGGAACGCCCCCGCAGTCAGTCGGCGTCGCGACCGACACGGGAGCCCCGGTCGGCGGGCCGCCAGCACTCGGCGACGGCGGGGCAACCCGGTCGGCCGTCCACGCGCTGGACGTCGAGGAAGACGATGAGGAACCCGCCGAGGACGACGAACCCGACGACGAGGAAGAGGAAGGCACCGGCCCGCTGGGCAACTGGTGGGGGCTCGGCGACGAGGCAACCGAAGCGCCGTTCGTGGGACTGGTCGAACTCGGGTCGGCGCTGCTCGTGGTCGGGGTGGCAGGGTACGCCGCCGGGAAACGGACCGGCCTCGTCCCACCGCGCTGGCGGCGGCACCTGCTGTCGGCCCACGAGTGGACGATGCTGGCCGGTGTCGCGTTGACCGCGCCCCACTTTCTGGCCGTGGAGGAGTGGGGGCTCGGGCTCCTGGTGGCGACTCTGCTCGTGATCGAGGTCGCAAGCGGGTTCTACGGCCGCTACCTGCATCGGTACGTCGTCCGACTGGGGCGTGGCGACGAGCCGGCACCGGTCGTCGGACGGGTCGTCGAGACGACCCGGACAGCCGTCTTCTCGCGGTGGCGGGCCGCCCACGTCCTGCTGACGGTGGCGACGGCCGCCGCCCTCGTGGCCCACGTCCTGACCGCGGTCGGAGAGTGACCACCCCTCTCGGAACCGAGCGGCCCCGGCAGCCGTCGTCACGGCGGGGACTGCGGGTCCCGGGGCGGACAGAACACCCGCTGGCCGGCCTCGCGGGGGTCGGGGGGCTCCCCCATCGCGACCGTCCGCCGGAGTTCGGTCCCGGAGACGGCGTACCGCGCCCGGTAGTCGAACACGTCGCCGTGATACGTCGCCGTCCCGCCGGCGTAATAGACCGCATACCCGCCGGTGAGCGTCGCGAGAAAGTCCCCGTCGGCCTCGGAAACCGAGTCCACCCGGAGGCCGAAGTCGTGGCTGACATCGACCACGTCCGAGTTCAGGCGCCGGATCGACCGTTCGAGGTACGCGCGCTCGAACGCGAGGAGAAACGGCTCGACGGTTTCGGGCGACCACGACGCCGGGCGCTCGGGGCAAGGCGTGGCGTCGACGACGGTGGGCGACTCGTTCGCTGGCGAGCCGTCCGGCGACTCGTCTCCAGGCGATCCGTCCGGTGCCTTCGATCCGGTCGCCCCTCCCGCGCCACGCTTCGAGCGGTCGAGACAGCCTGCGAGTCCCGCCACCGAGGCGGCAGCCGCGAGGAGGCGGCGGCGGTTCATGCTCGGTCGCGAGGACGGTCGGAGCAAGTGCTTTGTGCTCCGCTCGACCGCGACCCGTTCGCGAGGATCGCCCCCGAACTTACGACCCCGCCACCCCAGCATCGGACCATGACCGATCGGACGGGACTCGACCCCCAACTCGAAGCCGTCGCCACCGAGTGGGAGCAGGCGGGCATTCCGGAATGGCACCGGCTCTCGGTACGGCGGGCGCGCCGGCTCGAGGACGAGCTGTTCAGCCCCGAGGACCCGCCGGACGTCGACCTCGTTCGGGACCTGGCGTTCGAGGCTCCCCGGGACGACGGCGGTCCCCCGCCGGGCGAGCCGGCCCGGGAGGTGCCCGTGCGGGTCTACCGGGACGCCGACCCGCCGGCGCCGACGGTCGTCTTCTTCCACGGCGGCGGGTGGACCCTGGGGACGCTGGACTCGGCGGACGACGTCGCTCGGGCGCTGGCCCGCCGCGGCGACGCCGCCGTCGTCTCGGTGGCCTACCGGCTGGCGCCCGAACATCCGTTCCCCGCAGCGGTGGCCGACGCCGCGGCGGCGCTGTCGTGGGTCGCGGACGTCGCGCCGTCGCTGGGCGGCGACCCCGATCAACTGGCCGTCGCCGGCACCTCCGCGGGCGGCAACCTCGCCGCCGCGGCGGCGCTGTGGAGCCGCGAGTTCGACGGGCCAGCCGTCGACCACCAGGTCCTGCTGTATCCGATGCTCGACGACGACTTCGGGCGTGACTCCTACCGGGAGGCCGCCGACGGGCCGTTTCTGACCCGGGCGGACGTGCGGTGGTTCTGGACCAACTACTGTCGCCACCCCGTCGACCGGCACAACCCGTTCGCGGCGCCGCTGCGGGAGCCGGACCCGTCGGGCCTCCCGCCGGCGACGGTCGTCACCGCCGGCCACGACCCGCTGCGCGACGAGGGCATCGCCTACGCCGACCGGCTGACCGACGCCGGCGTGGCCGTCGACCACCGCCACTACCCCGCGATGGCCCACGGCTTCCTGAGCATGGCGGACGACGTCGACGGCGCCGACGCCGCGCTGGACCGGGTCGCGGAAGCGGTCGGGAGCCCGCCCGACTGACGCATGAAATCCCACCGACACCTCTGACCACCCGACTGCCGTCCGGGAGGTCGCCACGTCCCGGGCCGGGATACCGGCGAAGGGCGGCGTCAGAGGAGTTGCTCGAACAGCGCGGCCTGCCCCCGGCGCAGCCGCTCCAGAAACGCCGACTTGCTGATCCCGAGTTCGTCGGCCACCGCCTCGGCGGTTGCACCCTTCGGCACGCCGAAGTAGCCCATCTCGTGGGCGGTCCGGAGCGCGGCGGCCTGGGCGGGCGTGATCGCCCATCCCCCGGCGACGCCGTCCTCCCCGTCGGCGCCCAGCGGGTGGATGCGCTCCAGGGTCACGCCGACGGCCTCGCCCGCCCAGCCAATGGTCTTCCAGA
>JAZKSB010000157.1:0-4578 GCA_036626315.1 Halobacteriales archaeon | reverse complement strand
TGACGTCGGGTTCGATCGGCAAACTCGGGTGCAACACCCGGTAGGCGACGTCGATGTTCGCGGTCAGCAGTTCCCACAGGAACGCCCCGAGATACCACACCGCCCGCGGGAGCACCCGGACGCTGCGCCCCAGGTCGAACTCGGGGAGGTACAGCTGGCGTGCGACGTACGCCACCGGGAGGCCGACCGCCAGCCCGATGAGCAGTTCCCCGAGGACGGCGTCGGGCGTCAGCTCGACGCCGCGGACGAACAGCCACAGCACCGCGAGCAGGCCGCCGACGACCGGCCACTTGCGAACCCTCATCGTTTCACCTCCGCGAGGTCGACGGCTTCGACGTAGTCACCGCGGGCCAGCGCGGCGTCGGCGGCGGCCTCGGCGGTGCGGTAGACCGGGTCAAACCCGACGCCGATGGCGACGACCGCGACCGCCAGCACGGCGACGATGGCGACCAGCACGGGTTCTGTGCGGGCGTGCTCAACGGCGTTGCTCTGTGCGCCCCAGAACCCGCGGTTCCAGGCGCGGGTGACGTAGGCGATGGTCAACACCGCCCCGAGCAGGGCCGCTGCCAAGGCGGCGTCAGCGCCGGCCCGAGCAGCGACGTCGAACACCAGCAGTTTCCCGAAAAAGCCCGACAGCGGCGGGATGCCGACCAGTGCGAGCGCGCCGACGAAGAAGCCGGCGGTCACCCCCGGAGACCCCTCGATCAGGCCGCCGAGGTGACGCAGGTCGACCGTGCCGGTGCCGTCCCGGATCGCGCCGCTGGCCAGAAACAGCAGGCCCTTCGCGGCGGCGTGGTTCAGCGCGGACACGAGCGTCGCCGCGATGGCGAGGTGGCGAACCGCCGGCACCGCCGCCCCGACCGCCAGCGGGAGAACGATGAACCCGACCTGCCCGATCGAGGAGTACGCCAGCAACTCGTCGAGGTCGTCCTTGCCGACGGCAGTGACCCCGCCGACGACGATGCTCGCGACCGCCAGCACGAACAGGACGGGACCGAAAAATCCCAGGAAGCCGCCGGGGTCGTTCGGCGCTTCGAACGGCCCTGCAAGGGGCACGCCGAGGCTGCCGGCGGCAAAGACGGTGAAGTACAGCCGCACGATGGCGTACACGCCGACCTTCTTGACGACGCCGGCGAGCACCGCCGAGACCGGCGCGGGCGCCGCCCGGTAGGCGGCGGGCACCCAGAACTGGAACGGCACCAGCCCCGCCTTCAGCGCGAAGACGGCAAACAGGATCGCCGACAGCCCCAGCACCGGCGCCGGGTCGACGCCGTAGCGGGCCGGCTCGCCGAGTCGCCGCGCGATGTCGGCCATGTTCAGCGTCCCGGTCGTCGCGTAGATCCCGCCGACGGCGACCAGCATGAACGCCGACCCGACCAGGTTGAGCACGGCGTACCGCAGCGCGGCCCGGGTGTGCTCGGCGCCGCCGTAGAAGACGACGAGCACGTAACTCGCCATCAGCATCACCTCGAACCAGACGAACAGGTTGAAGACGTCGCCGGTGAGAAACGCCCCGGTCACGCCCACGAGCATGAGGTGATACAGGGTGTGAAACGAGATCCGCTGGCCGAACGCGTCGACGTACCGTACCGAATACGCCAGTGCGGGGACGGCCACCAGCGCCGACAGCGCCAGCATGAACGCCGACAGCGCGTCCGCGACCAGCGTGATCCCGAACGGCGCCGTCCAGCCCGACAGCTGGTAGGTCAACACCGCGTCCGGGAGCACCCGGGAGACCAGCGCCGCGACGGCGACGGCGTAGCCGGCGACGCCCGCGACGCTGACAGCAGTGGTCACCCGCGGGAACCGCCGCACGAGCAGCGTCCCGATCGCGGTCGCAAGCGCCACGAGCATCGGAGCAACGACGACGTGGTCAACCATCCGTCTCACCTCCCGTCGATCCGCCGTCTGGCGCGGGCGTCCCGTTCGAGTCGTTCGTCTCGGTGATTGCGCCGGGGACCTCCCCGGGGGCGCCGGCGACGTCGTCCAGGTCGATGGTGCCGTGCTCCTCGTAGACTCGGTATGTCAACACCAGCGCGAACGCGGTCGTGCCGAACCCGATGACGATGGCGGTCAACACCAGCGCCTGCACCAGCGGATCGGTTGACCCGTGGGCGCCCTCGTGGACGATGGGGGCGACGTCTTGGGGGGCGACCCCGCCCATCGTCACGAGGTAGACGTTGGCCGCCTGGCTCATGATGGTGACCCCCCAGACGACCCGGACGACGTCCCGGCGCAGGACGAGAAACGTCCCGAGGCCGAATAGCGCGCCGAGCACGACCGCGAGCACGAGCTGGGTCATCGGACCACCTCCGCGAGCAGTCCGAAACGTGGCGATGTCCGTGTCATTCGGCGCCCACCACCGCGAGGATCGTCAGCAGGGCGCCGACCACGACGAAGTACACGCCCAGGTCGAACGCCAGCGCGCTTGCGATCTCCAGTTCGTGGTAGATCGGCAGGTCGTGCAGGAACCGGACCGTCTGGCTCAAAAACGGCAGGTCGTAGGCGATCGGAACCAGCCCCGCGCCCGCCGCGAGCGCCAGCCCCCCGGCGAACGCGGCCCGGTAGTACTCCACGATGCCGTGCCGGATCGACGCGACGTCGGGCGTGGGGCTGCTGCCGAGCACCTCCTCCTCCAGGAAGTCCTGGCCGTAGATGATGTACACCAGCGCGAACGCCGTCGTCGTCAGCACGCCCGCGATGAACCCGCCGCCGGGCAGGTTGTGGCCCTGCAACAGCAGCGCGACGGCGGTCACGACGATCAGCGGCGCGACGGTCCTGACGACGGTTCGTGCGATCACCGTGGTCATCGTGGCGCCTCCGTTTCCGCTCCTGCTGCCATGCGTGGGTCATGTGTCACTGTGTCTCACCCCGTTCGCGCATCGCGACGAGCGTCAGCACCGACAGCGCGGCCAGCGCGACGACCGAGATCTCGCCCAGCGTGTCGAACGCCCGGAAGTCGACCAGGATGACGTTCACCACGTTGTGTCCGCCGCCGCCGGTAGGTTTGGGAGCCTGTTCGACGAAGAAGTCGTAGATGGGGTAGCCCGCCCGCCGACTCGTCGCCAAAAGCACCGTCGTCGTCACCGTGACGCCGACCAGAAGCGACAGCGCGCCGTCGCGAACGAGCCGCGACCGGCTCGGAGTCCCGTAGAACGCGGGCAGCCGGTCGAGCACGAGCAGGAAGATGACCAGCACCAGCGTCTCGACGACCAGCTGGGTCAGCGCCAGGTCCGGCGCGTTCGCCAGGATGTAGAGGATGGCGACCATGAACCCCAGAATCGAGAGGGTGAGCACGCCGGCGACGTGGGAGGGCGCCCGGGTCACCGCCGCCGCGGCGAGCGCGGCCACCGCGAGCACCACGACCATCGCGGGCGAGATGACGACCGAGAGACCGACCGACGGGGTCGCGCCCGCCGCGAGATAGCCGCCCAGCGCCAATCCGGCGGTGCCCGCGAGCGCCCACGTCGCGTAGGTGCGCAACAGCCCGTTTTCGACCCGCGGGTCGGTCCACTCCCCGGCCGCGGTCGCGCCGTCCACGATCGAGTCGTACCACCAGTTCGCCCGCAGCGGGGCCACCGACAGCAGCGCGCGCAGCCAGTCACGCAGGCGGTCGAACCCGGGGTACCCGAAGTACGCGGTCGCCCCGAGCGCGATGGTGACCGAGCTCATGACCGCCGCGGGGGTGACATGGGTCGGGAGCGCCGCGTGGACGTGGTGGTCGGGATCGACCGCGGCGGCCTCGAAGGCCCGCTGTGCGATGGCGTCGACCGCGAGCGTCGGGACGAGCCCGACCGCCAGCGCCAGCGCGCCCAGAAGTGCCGCCGGGGCGAGCATCGTGCGCGGGGGGGCGTGGACCTCCCCGAGCGCGTCGGGCCGGTCGCCGAAAAACAGCATCAGAAACCGGATCGAGTACAGGAACGTGAACACGCTGCCGAAGACTGCGACGGCGGGCAGCAGCCAGCCGGCGGCGCCGAACTCGCCGGCGGCCTCCACCGTCGACTTGAAAAGCAACTCCTTGGAGTAGAATCCGTTGAACGGCGGGAATCCGGCCATGCCCAGCGCGGCGACGACGGTGACGCCGGCGGTGATCGGCAGGTCACTGCGCAGGCCACCGAGTTCGTCGATGGCCCGGGTGCCGGCCTCGTGGGCGACAATGCCGGCCACCAGAAACAGCGCGGCCTTGAACAGCGCGTGGTTGACGATGTGCAGCGCCCCGGTCGAGGCGCCGACCGCCGACGCGAACCCGAACCCGGCGATTATCAGTCCCAGATGGGAGGCCGTCGAGTACGCCAGCAACTCCTTGATGTCGCTGGCGGCGACCGCAAGCATCGCGGCGACGGTCATCGTCACCAGCCCCATGGCCGCGAACATCAGCGTCCACTCCTCGGTCAGAAGCAGCGGCCGGAACCGCCCGACGAGATAGACGCCGGCCTTGACCATGGTCGCGCTGTGCAGAAACGCCGACACCGGCGTCGGCGCCTCCATCGCGTTCGGCAGCCAGACGTGCAGCGGGACCTGGGCCGACTTGGCGGCGGCGCCGATCCCGATCAGCACGACCACCGGCACCAGCAGGCC
>JAZKSB010000156.1:0-4590 GCA_036626315.1 Halobacteriales archaeon | reverse complement strand
CCCATATGGACCATAACGTGCGCCGACGGTAAAACTGACCGGTTTGCTCGACCGCGGCGGAGGGGCCACAAGAAGCGCCGGCCGGCTCAGAGTCGCGTGCTGACGTACGGGCCGTCCTGGTGGTAGCCGAGCTTTTCGCGGTAGTACTCCCGGGCGCCGATGCCGGCGATGACGCTCAGTTTCCGGAAGCCCGCCTCGCGGGCCAGCCGCTCGGCCGCTGCCATCAGTCGACGTCCGTAGCCGCGGTGCTGGTGTCCGGTCGTCGGGGCCCCGCCGGCGTCGAGTCCCACCTCGCTGCCGTAGACGTGTAACTCCCGGAGCAGGGCCGCGTCCGCCAGTTCCCGCCGGAGCGGATCCCCGTGGTCGGCGGCTGACGCGTCGCTCGGACGTCCCGAGCCCTCGACAGCGTGGCTGTCGGAGGGAAACCGCAGCCGAGCGAACCCGACCAGCAGGTCCCGGTCGAAGTCCTCGAAACTGATGAAATGTTCCAGCCCGCCGGCGGCCTCGTAGGTCGCCACGTCGAGTTCCACGTCACCCGGGCGCTCGTCGTTCATCCCGGCCTCCCGACACCGGATGCACTCGCAGGTGTCCTCGCGGTCGCCGAGCCGCTGGCGGGCGAGTTGCCGGAGGTTCGACTTCTGCACGCCGCCCTCGATGAACCCCGCCGGGATGTCCCGCTGGACTCGCTGGAGCCGGGTGTACCGGGGGATCATCGACTTGATCTCGGCCACGAGATCGGCGGCTTCCCCGCTGTCGAGCGGATCGAACTCCCCGCGGTGAAACATGTCGTAGACCCGGGTCCCCTCGACGACCAGCGTCGGGTAGATCTTCAGGTAGTCGGGCCGCCACTTGGGGGCCTCGAAGATGCGCCGGAAGTCCTCCAGAACCATCTCCTCGGACGTGCCGGGCTGGCCGGGCATCATGTGGAAGCCGACCTTGAACGCGGCGTCCCGGAGCCGGCGGTTTGCGTCGATGCTCGCCTGCACGCCGTGGCCACGGTGCATCTCGCGGTTGATCCGCTCGAAAGTCGTCTGGACGCCGACCTCCACTTTCGTGCCCCCCAACCGGAGCATCCGGTCGATCTGTTCGGGGTCACACCAGTCGGGCTTGGTCTCGAAGGTGATGCCGACACACCTGACGTCGCCCGTCTCGTTTTCGGCGATCACGTCCGCCAGGTAGCTGAACTCGACGGCCTCGGGGTCGGGCGCGAAACTCTCCGTGTCGCTCGGGTCCGGTTCGGCGTCGGGGTCGAAGTCGTTCATCGCCTCCAGGGCCCGCTTGACGAACCACTCCTGGTAGTCGTGGCTCCGGGCGGTCATCGTCCCGCCCATCAGGATGAGTTCGACCTTGTCGACGGGGTGGCCGATCTGCCGTAACTGGTTCAGTCGCAGGGTCACTTGCCCGTAGGGGTCGTAGTCGTTCTGCTCGGCCCGCGCCGCCGCGGGTTCGTGCCCGGTGTAACTCTGGGCGCTGGAGAACTCGCTGGCCGGCCCGCCGGGACAGTAGAGACACTTCCCGTGCGGGCAGGTGTGGGGGCTGGTCATGATCGCCACCGGCGAGACGCCGGAGGCCGTCCGCACGGGCTTGCGCCGCAGCACCGACTCCAGTTCCTCGCGGCGCTCCCGGGGGGCGTAGTCGAGCAGGTCCGAATTTCTCGGCACGGTTTCGGCACCGTGTTTCCCACAGACCTCGCGTTTGGCCCGCTCGACGTCGTCACGCCCTATCTCGCCCGCCAGGATGCGGTCGACCAGCTCCTCGCGGACGCGGTCGAACGTCTCCTGCTCCCCGGCCCCGCTCATCACTCGCCCGTCGCCGCGTGAGCGGAATAAGGGTGTCGGAGCGGGGTCGCCACGGGACCGGCCGGAAAACGGCGCGCGACCGGCTACAGCAACTCCGCCACCGACTGGACGCCAGCCTTCAGGACGTCCTCGCGCTCGCCGGCGACGAACTCGATGCGCCCGTCGTGGCCGCCGACCGCCCGGACGCCGGCGTCGGGGAATTCGCCTGCGACCCGGTCGGCCACCGTCCGGACGTCGAGCGGGCCGTCGCTCCGGAGGTGGAGTTGGTCGTCAGTGATGGCGACGGTCACCTGTTTGCGGTCGTCGCGGTGTTCCCGTCGATGGAGCACGTCGACGAGCAGCTCCGTCGGCGGGAACTCGTACTGGTCGGTGAACGCCTCGGCGTCCAGCACCGTAAACCGGATGTCGCCGGCCTCCCTGACCTCCGCGTTGGCGCGGGCGGTCTCGACGGCACCGTCGACCCGCTCGCGGAACTGGGTGCTGACGTGGGCGGCCAGCCCCCGGGCGTCGCCGTCGGTCGGGGCGCCGCCGAACAGCAGGTCGGTCACGAGCTGTCGCTTGTCCTCGTAGGTCTGGTAGAACGCCGCCAGCGCCAGCGCCTCGCGCAGTTCCCGCGTCGCGGTCCCGTCGTAGCCCGCCGCGTCGGCGAGTTCGCGATACGCGTCCGGTGCGTCGACCCAGTAACTGACCGCGGGGAGATGCCGCAGGTCCGACCGGACGTCCGCGTTGACCCGGGCGGCGAGGTTTGCGGCGACCGCCGTCGTGGTCACGCGGTCGTCCGTATCCGAGAGTGCGGGGTTGACGACCGCCGCGGCGGCATCCGCGATCGCGTCGTCGGCGTCGTCGGCGTCGACGACGACCGCGTCCACGCCGTACACCGACAGCAGTTCGAGGGCATCGAGCGACTCCGCGGTGCTGCCCGCGTCGACCAGCACGACGAGCGGCAGCGGTTCGCCGTGGCGCTCGTTGGCCTCCAGCATGTTCGAGACGTCCGACGTCGCGTCGTCCATCCCGTAGACGGGGTCCGCGAGCGGTTTGCGGTCGAAGAAGTGGTACTCGGCGTCGCTGCGGGTGTGTTCCTCGCGGACCAGCGGGAGCACGGCGCGCTCGATGGCCGCGCCGGCCACGTAGCCGTCGGCGGTCGCGGTGTGTCGCAAGACGACGGGCCGGGAATCGAAGATCGCACGCCGGATCGCCTCCGCGGCGTCGTCGAGGTCGTCGGCGACGGCGGCCACCGCCTCGTGGTCGGCCAGAAGCGCCGCCTCCTCGGGGGCGGCCCTGTCGTCGAGCGCCTCGTCCATCCGGTCGCGGACCTCGGCGGCGGCTTCGCCCTCCAGGCGGGTCAACTCCTCGCGCTCGACCTGGATCTCGTCGCGGCGGAGTTCGACCTCGCCCACCACCCGGACGACGTCGTCGACTTCGATGGCGGGATGGGCGCGCTCGCCCGCCCCGGCGAACGCGGCGACGTCGACGGTGCCGGTCTCGTCGCGCAACTCGAAGACGGTCGGACCGCCGGTCTGGCGGATTCCGACGACCTCGCCCGCGACGGCGACCCGCGTCCCGACGGCGTCACCCAGATCGGTGACGTCCATCCGCTCGGGTTCAGTCGTCGGCTCCTCGGTCTTCGTCGGCGCCGCCGCAATGTCCGCGTCCCTGGTCCCGTGCCCGCCGGGGTCGCCGTCACCGGTCTCGGCGGGTTCCCGCTTTCCGGTGTCGGCGTCGGAGCCTTCGCCGGTGGCCGCCGCCTCGGCCTCGCCGCCGTCGGAGGACCGGTCTCCGCCGGTCGGCTCCGGTTCGGCAGTCGCCGGTTCGGAGTCGGCTGCCGGTTCGTCGCCCGTCGTCCCGGTCCTGTCCGGCGGTTCGGACTCGCTCTCTTCCGGGAGCATGTCCCGATCCGCGTCCGGGTCCTGGATCAGTTTCCCACGGAAGTCACGCTCGGACTGGCGGATCGACCACCCCAGGTCGACGTTGCCGTTGTCCCGCACCCGGAGCACCTGCGCGTAGACGGCGTCGCCGGGCTCCCAGTCGAGGCTGTCAAGTCGTCTGTCGAGTTCGCTCTGGTGCAGCAGGCCGGTGATGTGATCGCCGACGTCGACGAACACGCCGAAGTCGGCGTAGCCGTCGACGGTCCCCTCGTAGTAGCGACCGGGGACGAGCTGGTGGGGCTCGTCGCCGCGGAATTCGAAAGCCACGTCCTCCTCGTGGGTGTCACAGACGCGGCCGTCGACGGCTTTGCCGCAGATGATGCAGCGTCCCATTTGGTCGGTTTGACGAGACCCGGCCTAAAACGGTTGTCGAAACGTCGGTCCGGCGGTCCGCGGCGGCGGCGGTCAGTCGAACAGATCGCTTTCGGCTTTCGCGTCCTCGATCTTCGATTCGAGTTCCTCGACCTCCTCGGGGAACAGCGCCACCTGGAGCTGGTTGTCGTCCTCGTCGTCGAAGACCAGTTTCAGGCGCTCGTCGCCGAACTCCTCGACCGACATCGCCTCGATGTCGTACTGCTTGATGGTCGCCTCAGTGGTCGGCGGCCCGGCGTTGTGGATGGCGCCCCGCTTCAGTTCCACCGTGAAGTCGCTGAGTCGCAGGAATAGCATGATTCGACGGTCGAACCCCGCCACCTCAAGTCTGCCGGTTCGGGTCGCCGGGGCAGGCCTCGCCAGCGCAGGGCGCTGGCGGGGCAGGTGGCGACCGGATGGCAACGCTTTTGTCCGGAACCCCGGAGTGTTCGCCACGATGATTGCCGGACGCCTCCCCGACGCCGTCTCCCCGACGGTCGCCGGATGCCTCCCCG
>JAZKSB010000155.1:0-4688 GCA_036626315.1 Halobacteriales archaeon | reverse complement strand
GCCCGATCGGCGACATGTCCAAGGGGATGAAGCGGAAAGTCGCCATCGCGCGGTCGCTGGTCAACGACCCGGACGTGCTAATCTACGACGAACCGGCCAGCGGGCTGGACCCGCTGACGACCAACTACATCCTGGATTTCGTGCGGGTTCTGGCCGACCAGGGCAAGACCGTCGTGTTCTCCGCGCACAACCTCTATCACGTCGAGGACATCTGCGACCGGGTCGCCGTGATGAACGAGGGGGCAATCATCGCCCGCGGCACCCTCTCGGAGATCAGGGAATCCCACGGCACCACCGAGTACCGCGTGTTCACGACCGTCGAGGTCGAGGGCGCCGTCCGGGAGAACGGGCGATACAAACGGGTCGTGCCGGACATGGCGGCGGTCGAGCGCGTCCGCGAGTCCGCCCGGGCGAACGGCGGCGAGGTGATCGACATCCGCACCGTCGAGGCCAGCCTCGAGGACATCTTCCTGGATCTTGCCGCCGACGGCCGCGAGGAGGCGGCCTCCTGAGGGATCGACCGTGGATCCGCGACGCACCCTCCGGATCGCCCGGTGGGAACTGCTCAAGGGAACCGACTCGGTGAACCGCCGCACGGTGCTCGTCGCGCTGGCGGCGATTGCGGTCACTGCCTCGCTGGGGGTAGCCGTCTCCTTGGCCTCGGTGTCACCGGATCAGGGCATCTACGTTGTCGGCGTCGACGGCGACAGTCCCTACGAGCGGGTCGTCGAGCGCGACGACACGTTCGTCGTCCGGGACGCGCAGCGCGACCAACTCGGCGATGGCATCGACCTGTACCTCTCCGGCGCCGAGATAGAGCCGGCAGACACCCGCAAAGGGAGAGCCGCGCTCTCGTCGCTTCGGGACTCGGTCCGCCGGTACAACGAGGCCGTCATGGCCGGCGAGGAAAACGAATCGGCGGCCTTCCCGCTGTCCGTTCGGCTGGAGTACGTCGAACGCAACGGCGCCACACCGGCGGCCGACCCGACCGACGGCGACGATGGCGGGTCCGACGACGGCGGCGGCTTCGACGGTGACGCTACAGGCGGGCCGGTCAGCGGCGACGGAAGTCGGGTGGCGGTGCCCCGCGTTGGCGGCCAGCCGCTTTTCACTTCGACCCAGCAGGGCCGCCCCGGCGACATCTCGCCGCCGTTCCCGTTCGGGGCGCTCGTGCTCGCGTTCGCGTTCGTCGTCCCCATGAACTTCGTCATACAGGCCTACGGCGCCTCGGTGCTGCGGGAGCGCATCGACCGGCGCGGCGAGCTGCTTTTGGTCTCGCCGGCCTCGCCGGGCGACATCGTCGCCGGCAAGACGCTGCCGTATCTCCTGACAGCGGTCGGCGCAGGCGCGGCCATCGCGCTGTACGTCGGCGGCGGCGTCGGGTCGGTGGGTGCGGTCGTGCCGATCGCGCTGATGTTCCTGGCGGCGACGTTCCTGGCGGCGATGTTTGCCCGGTCGTTCAAGGAGTTGACCTTCCTGACGGTGACGATCTCGGTCGGCCTGACCTCCTATCTGTTCGTGCCCGCCATTTTCACCGAGGTGACGCCGATCGCGCTCATCTCGCCGCTGACGCTCGTGGTCCGGGACCTGCTCGGCCAGGGGTTCACCGCCGGACAGTACGTCTTCTCGACCGCGCCGTTCTACGCCGCCGCCGCCGTGCTGTTCGTGCTCGGTCTTGGGACCTACCGCGAGGAGGACATGTTCACCCAGCGCCCGGTCCACCTGAAGGCGCTGGACGCGCTGGCGACCAGGTTGCGCGGCCCGAAGAGCGTCGCAGCCATGACCGTCGCGCTCATCCCGTTCGTGGTCGTCGCGGAGTTGCTCGCGGTCGCGATACTGTACCCGCTCGTCCGGTCGTTGCCGGCCGTTCTCGTCGTGCCGCTTTTCTTCGCGGCGGTCGCGCTCGTCGAGGAACTCGCAAAGAGCGTCCACGTCTTCGGCGGCTACGTCCACGGGCGGTTCGAGGACTCGACCCGGGGTGCCCTGACCGTCGGGGCCGCCAGCGGGGTCGGCTTCTTCCTCGGCGAGAAGGTCCTGCTGTTCGTCTACCTGGCCGGCCTGCCGGCGCTGGACGTCGGGCGGATGGCGTTCCCCGAGACCGCGGGCCTGGCCGCGGGGCCGACCCTGGCGCTGCTGGTCGCGCCGCTCGCGCTGCACGTCGCGACGGCGTCGATCTCGGCGCTGGGCGCGCGCCGGTCCGCGCGGCGCTACGGCCTCGCGTTCCTCCTGGCCGTCGTCGTCCACCTCGTCTACAACCTGGGGGTGGTGTTGCTTGTCGCGTAGCCAGCAACTCACCGTCGCACTGCGGGAACTGGCGTCGCTGCGCCGCGAGAAGACCATCGTCCTGGCGATCCTGATCCAGCTTTTCGTCGCGGCGTTCTCGTCGTTTCTGGTTGTCGGGCTGGTGTCGATGTACGACCCCGGAGCCGTCGACGCAACCTCGACGACCGTCGGCGTCGCCGGTGATGAAACGGACGACCTGCTGGCGGTCGCCCGGGAGGAACCGGGCGTCAGGGCCCTCCGGTACGAAACCGGCGACGCCGCCCGGGAAGCGTTCTACGATGGGGGCGGACCCACGGCGACCGCAAGCGGCAGCGGCCCGGACGCGGTCGTCGTGACCGAACGACTGGACGACGGGACGGTCGAGGCGACGGTCCTCGTGCCCGACGGGTCGGTCCGCACCACGATGGCAGTCGTGAAACTCCAGGAACTGCTCCAGCAGTACGAGACCGTGCTGCGCGAGCGGCGGGCAGCGTCGCTGACCCACGACCCCGTTCCCGTTCCGCCGCGGGCACCCGCCAGCCCGTACCTCGGATTCACGTACACCGTGCTCGTGCCGCTGCTCGTGTTCCTCCCGGCGTTCATCGGCGGGTCGATCGCCGTCGACTCGGTCGCCGAGGAGATAGAGCGCGGGACGATGGAACTGCTGCGCGTGACTCCGGCGACGCTCCCCCAGATCGTCGACGGGAAACTGCTCGCGGCAGCCGGTGCCGTTCCGATCCAGGTCGCGCTGTGGATCGGGCTGCTGGCGGCCAACGGGACGCCCGTCGCGAACGTTCCCGAACTCCTCGTGTTCGCGACGGCAGTCGGGGCGGCGGTCGTGGCGCTCGGCCTGGGGGTGGCAGTCGCGACGCGCAACCGTCGGCAGGCCCAGTTCGTCTACTCGGCGGGCATCCTCGCGCTGTTCGCGGCGTCGCTGTTGCTGCCGGAGACGCCCCAGAACGTCGTCGCGCGGCTGGCTATCGGCAGCGCGGGCGCGTCGACGTACGCCTCGCTCGCGGGGACGGTTGCCATCGCCGCGGCCACCCTGGTCGGCGTGCGCTGGGCCGTCCCGCGAACGAACACGGACGGGCTCTGAGCGACCCCGCCGTCCGGGAACTCGGAGCGCAACCCCCGGCTCCCGTAGGCTTTTGCCGAGGGCCGTCGTGGTCGCCCGCATGGAGTACACCACGTTAGGGAATACCGGCCTGGAGGTCAGCCGGATCGCGCTGGGCTGTATGAGCTTCGGGACGAGCGACTGGCGCGAGTGGGTGCTCGACGAGGACGAGGGCAAGGAACTCGTCGACCGGGCGGTCGACCTGGGCATCAACTTCTTCGACACCGCCAACATGTACTCCGGGGGCGAGAGCGAACGCGTTCTCGGGGAGGCGCTGGCGGGCTACGACCGCGACTGGACCGTGGTCGCGACGAAGGGTTACTTCGAGATGGACGAGTCGAATCCGAACGCCGCGGGACTCTCCCGGAAGGCCATCGAGCAGGAACTGGACAACTCCCTCGAACGGCTGGGCATGGACACCGTCGACCTCTATCAGATCCACCGCTGGGACTATGACACGCCCATCGCGGAGACGCTTGGCGCACTCGACGACGCGGTCCGGCGGGGGAAAACCCGCTACATCGGCGCCTCCTCCATGTGGGCGTACCAGTTCGCCGACGCACTCCACACCAGCGACGCGCTCGGCCTCGAACGGTTCGTCTCCATGCAGAACCACTACAACCTCGTCTACCGGGAGGAGGAACGCGAAATGCTGCCGCTGACCCGGAAGGAGGGCGTCGGCGTCATCCCCTGGAGCCCCCTTGCCCGCGGATATCTCGCCCGGCCCCACGAGGAGTTCCGGTCGACGGTCCGCGGGGAGACGGACTCCTACGCCCACGAGCATCCCTACGACGAGGGGGGCGGCCCGACCATCAACGAGCGGGTCGAGGAACTGGCCGGCGAGTACGGCGTGTCGATGGCCCAGATTTCACTGGCGTGGCTGTTCCAGAACGAGGACGTCGACGCGCCCATCGTCGGCACCACCAGCGTCGACCACCTCGAAGAGGCCGTCGAGGCGCTCGACGTCAACCTCTCTGCAAACGACGTCGACTGGCTCGAAGAACCCTACGAGCCGGTTCCCGTCTCGGGGCACGACTGACCCGGCGGTCGGCCTCGCTGGCTCGAGGACCCACCGGGTCGTCTCGTTCGCGGCTGGCTCAGTCCCTGACGTCGTTCGCAACTCGTCGCACCGTCTCGTACCCGTCGTCGCCGTAGGCGATCAGACGGACGTCCGAAAGGTGGTCCGGATCGTACGCGTCGATCACCGCCGCGACGAGGCGCGCGCCCTCGGCGAGGTCGAACCCCGCGGCCCCGGTCCCCAGGACCGGCACCACGACCGACTCGCAGCCGCGCTCGTCGGCTGCGGCGAGCG
>JAZKSB010000154.1:0-4740 GCA_036626315.1 Halobacteriales archaeon | reverse complement strand
CGGCTGGCCCTAGTCCCAGGTCCGTTCCAGCCGGATCTCCCGGAAGTACCGCTCGTGGTCCCGGCGACCCCACGCCGCGAGCGCACGCCCGGCGGCGGTCACCGCGCGGTCGGTCTGCTCGTCGTCGGCCTCGTTCAGGATGCGGGCGACGACCGCGCCGACGGGTTCGGCCAGCGGCAGGGCGTCGCCGTACCCCTCGCGGTCGGCCCACTCGGTGACGGCGTCGGGTTCTGGTGATTCGGGGTCCCGGAGCGGAATCTCGGCGTCGGGCAGGTCCGCCAGGTTCGCCCGCCAGCCAGAGTGCTCGCGGTCGAGGTGGGCGGTCACCCGGCGGTCCAGTTCCTCCCGCAGGTCCCGGAGGAACGTCCGCACCCGCTGCAGGTCCGACCGGTCGAGGTCGGTCTCGGCCAGTTCGCCGCGCGCGAGATCCGGCGTGACAGCCTGCGACCCGGCGGTCGTCCGCTCGCCGGCGGCAAGCGGCTGGATGACTCGCGTCAGTTCGGCTTCCGCGTCCCGGAGGGTGCGGTCGGCGACGCCGTCGCTGACGAGATCCCGCACGCGCGGTTCGAGCATGTGTGCCTCGTCGGCGACGACGAACGTCGACTCGTCGATCAGTGCCCCCGTGAACGAGGCGACGGTGGTCGGGTCGAACGCGTGATAGTAGTTGCCGACGACGACCTCGACCTCCCCGAGCAGCGCGCCCATCATCGAGTGCGGGCAGGTGCCGTGCTCGACGGCCCTGGCGACCAGATCGTCGGGGGTCAACAGTCCGGACGCGCTCGCGTCGAACGGGACCGCTTCCGCGGGGTGGCCGTCCTCCGGCAGGTCGTCGAGGTACTGCGCGTAGAAGGGGCAGTACTCGGTCTCGCCTGTGCCCTCCCCGGCGTAGCCCGGCATCTCCGGGGGGTACGGCGACGGCTCGCCGGCGGTTTCGAGGTAGGTCGCCCCCGCAGTTCCGTCCGCTCCCGCCCGGCCGGAGTCGGCCAGGCCGACCTGCTGGCTGCGGGCCCGCCCGGCGAGGCTTCCCGCAGTCGTCGGGCCCTCCTCGCCGACCAGCCCCCGGGTCTTCTCCCGCAGCGTCTCGCACCGGTCGTAGACGGCCTCGGCGTCGATGCCGCCCGCGCCCTCGCGGGCGTACGGACAGACGTCGGCCTTCCCCACCAGCGTCAGCCCCGACACCGGCCGCCAGTCGTCGGGGAGGTTCGCGTTGATGGTCTCCAGGTCGTCCTCGAACTGGCGGAGTTGCTGTTTGACGCTGGTCAGCACCAGCACGCGCTCGAAGTCGGTGCCGGGGTCCCGGACCAGGTGGATGCCGGCAGTCAGCGCGAGCATCGTCTTGCCCGTGCCGCAGGCGCCCTCGACGACCGCGTACCCCGCGTCGCGGGCGACATCGATGACTGTCTCGATGCCGTCGACCTGCTGGTCATACGGCCGCTCGTGGCCGAAGACGGCCCGCCACCGTGGGTCGACGTCGGGGTCGTCCGGGCGTTCGCCTGCCTCGTCGCTCACGTGTGTCTCACCGCCACCGGACGCGCATAGGGCTGTCGGAGACTGGTCACGCCATAGCCCTTGAACCTCCGGCCACCGCCGCGTCGTGTGACTTCATCCGGACGACTCCACGTCGCGTGATCTCAGAGCACCACGCCCACGGTGAGCAGCGTCCCGAGGTCTCGGTAGCGCTCGACCATCGCCTCGCGGGTCTCGAACCCGTCGGTCGGGAACGCTTCGGCGGGCGGGATCTCAATCTCCCGGTCGGGAACGTTGTCCTGACTGGCGACGTGGAAGCCGGCGCCCCGGAACGCCTCGCGGTATTCCCGGGCCGACCAGCGGGTCATCTCGACGGCGACGTTCTCCTGCCAGTCGTGGCTGTGGACGTTCGCCTCGTAGTAGTTGACCGCACAGTGGAAGGTGCCGCCGGGCGCGAGCACCCGACGCACCTCCGACAGCGTCTCGCGGGGGTCCTCGGCGTAGTAGAAGGCCTCCATCGAGAACGCGTGGTCGAAGCCGCCGTCGGCAAACGGGAGGGCTCCGAAGGCGCCGACCACGAATTCGACTGCCGCGTCGTCTGTGTACTCCTGGGCGTTGCGTGCCATCTCGGGAGCGCCGTCGAGCCCCACCGCGCGGGCCGCGCCGCCCGCCGACCGCATCGCCCGCGCGGCGTACCCGCTGCCGGTACCCAGATCCAGCACGGAGTCGCCGTCCTCGATCGGCATCCGCGAGAGGACGTGCCTGGCGGTGTGCCAGTGGCGTCGCTCCATTCCGCGGTCGCGGCCGTCGCGGGCCCACGCGTCGAACTCCTCTCGAACGCTCATGGCCGGTGACTCGCCCGGGAGCCACTTGAGTCGCGCGGCGTCGGTCCCGGGCACGTGGCGGCGCCTTTTTCTCCCGTCGGCGCGACCGCCCGCCATGCGAAGGCGCTACGGGTTCGCGGACACCGCCCAGCAGGTCGTCGGCGGCGTCCTGCTGGCGGGGCCGTTCGTCGTCACCGAGGAGGTGTGGGTGCTGGCCGCGCGGATGACCTGGCTGCACGCGCTGGTCACCGTCGGCGTGGTCGCGGGGATCGGCTACGGCGCGCTGTACGAGGCCGACGAGGGCCGGGACCCCGACCGCGAGGCGGAGGTCGGCGGCGTCCCCGTCCGGTTTCTCTCGCTGATGCTGGTCGCGTACGGTTCGGTCGCGGTCCTGGCGCTGGCGCTGACCGCGCCGACGACCTTTCTCGTGGCCGGGGGGATCCTCGAGGACCCGACGCCCGTGGCTGTCGCCGCGACGACCGCGAGGGCCGTCTCCGTGGGAGCCATCTTCAGCGTCGTCGGCGCCGCGACGGCGGACTCGGTGTTCTGAACCGCTCGGGCGCCGGACCTCACCGACGTCGCCGCGGCGACCGTTTGCCCGAGACGGGACCGGCGCCGTTGCGGCGACCGTTTGCCCGAGACGGGACCGGCGCCGTTGCGGCGACCGTTTGCTCGAGACGGGACCGGCGCCGTCGCGGCGACCGTTTGCTCGAGACGGGACCGGCGCCGTCGCGGGGATCGTTCGTCCGAGATGGGACCGGCACCGTCGCGGCCGCCCATCCGAAACGACTACCCGGCGCGGGCCGAACGCGGGGACGTGCTCGTCGTCGTCTCCGACACCCATCGCGAGCAGGACCCCGGCCTGGAGGGGGCGCTGCCGGATGCGGTCCGGAGCGCCGACCGGGTCGTCCACGCCGGCGACTTCACGACCGCTTCCGTCCTCGACGGGTTCCGTGCGGTGGCCGACCGTCTCGACGCCGTCCACGGCAACGCCGACTCGACGGCAGTCCGGGATCGACTCCCCCGCGAGCGGACCCTGGACTACCGGGGCGCCCGCATCGTCGTCACCCACCGTCCGGAGGGTGGCGAAACGGGGCTGGCAATGCTCGGACGGGCCCGCGAGGCCGACCTGGTCGTGTTCGGCCACACCCACCGCCCGGCGGTCGTCGAGGGAGACGTGACCCTGGTGAACCCGGGCAGCTACGCCGACCCGCGGGGCAACCGACCCGGCTATGCGACGCTGGAGCCGGCAGAGCGGGCGCTCCGGGGAGCGATCCGCAACCGCGACGGCGACCCCTTCGAGCGATTCGTGGTCGACGCAAAAAACGGCGTGTGAGGCGGGTGCGAGCGCCGGCGGGCAGGCCGCCGCTTGCGGGTCAACGGCGACCGGGCCGGGACGCCGAGACCGGAACCGGTATGGGCGGGCACGAATCCGGCGGGCGACCGGACGACCGGACCTCGGCGGATCGGCGCGGCCCGGGCGTCGAAGGGCCGTCGACTGCGGTCGGCAAAGGCGGGGACGGGCGGCTGGCACCCCAGTGGCAGTTCGCGGCGGCCGCTTCGGGACTGACACGGTGGAGGGCCGAGCCGCCGCGGTTGTTGCTACGGCGGCGTCCGTAATGTAGGCGGCGTAAGGTCAAACGGCGATTTCACCGTCGCCGCTGCCAGGCGACCAGCACGCCGAGCACGAGGAGTCCGCCGGCGAAAAACAAGAGCCCGGGCGGCAGTCCGGCGGCAACCTCCGCTCCTTCGGGGGCCGGCGTCGCCGCCGCCGTCTCGGTGGCGGTCCGTGCGGCCTCGGTGGCTACCTCCGTCGGGGTCGCTTCCGCCGTCTGCTCGACGACGAACGTCCCGGCTTCGTCCGCCTCGGTCGGGGTGGCTACCGGCGTCGACTCCACGCCGGTCGGCTCGGCAGTCGGCGACCCCGTCGAGGCGTTTTCGGCCACGACGGGTCCCTGCTCGTCTGCCGGGGGCGGGCTCCCGACGCCAAACGGGCTCCAGCCCCCGCCGAACAGCGACTGGACGACGACGCTCGACACTGCCAGCGCCGCGACCGCGCCGAGCAGCCGCGAGAGGGCCGTCCGGAGGCCGCTTGTCTCCTCCTCCTTGCCGGCGTAGACGACCAGCGGCCGGTCGCTCGCGGCGTAGACGTTCATCTCCCGGCCCTTCTCGGAGTAGACGGTGTCGACGACCTCGATAAGCCCCGCCTCCTCCATGTTCGAGAGGTGGTACTGGGCGTTCTGCAGGGACGTGTCGACCCGGTCGGCCAACGCCGCCGGGTTGGCCGGATCGTCGTGGAGCGCCGCGAGCAGCTCCCTGGCGGTCATCGAGGACAGCGCGGACAGCAACTCGTCGGCGTCGTCGCTGTCCACCCCGACGACCCGCGGGTCCGCACGCTCCACGGCGGAGGTGTCCGGGGTGGAGGGCAACAGGTCGGCCATGGTGGCGG
>JAZKSB010000153.1:0-4764 GCA_036626315.1 Halobacteriales archaeon | reverse complement strand
CTGTTTCCGTTTGCCGGTTCTGCTGTCGAGGACAGGCATCGACTCGCCGCCGGATTCACGCCGGGCGAAACCCCGTTCCGGGCCGAGACGGCATCACGTCGCGTGGCTCCGTGCCCGCTCGACCATCGTCTCGACGGCCTCGTCGGCCGGTCCGGAGACGCCCAGTTTCTCGCGTAGCGCCTCGACGGTCGCGACCGCCTGTCGAACGCACCATCGGTGGACCGGCGCGTCCGCCGCCGCCTCCTCGACGAGTACCGCGAACGCGTCGACCCAGTCGAGTTCGGACTCGACGAACGTCTCCAGTTGGTCCCACTCGCCGGCCTCCGCCAGCAAACTCGCATACTCCAGTTGCAGCGACACGTGGTCGGCGGGGTAGGCGTCGGGCACGTCCGCGTCGAGCGCCTCGAAGCGCCGCTCCATCGCCGTCGCCGCCGGGCCCCGCATGAGGCCGCTCCGGTCGCCGTACCACTCCCCGTACGGCGACGCCGCCGGCGGCGCGAACGGCGTCAGGAACGCGCCGAACAGCGCCTCGTAGTCCTCCGTCAGGCCCCTGTCGCCGACCGACGGCGGCGCGTCGGCGTCCACGTCCACGCGGGACAGCGCAGCCGTCACCGTCTCGGGCTCCCTCGTCAGGGCCTCCCGGAGCTCCGGATCCGGATGCCGGAGACAGTTCGACAGCACGGCCAGCGCCTCCGACCATTCCGTGGACGCGTCGGTCATCGTTACAGTCCCGGGACCGCGAGGGGAGTCTTGACTGCGGCGAGCAGCACCACGTACCGGAGCAGGAACCCGCCGGCCAGCACCAGCGCGTACTTCAGCGCGTACCCGCCGGTCAGCAGGCGCTCGCCCAGGTCCGTCTCGCCGAAGTCCGTGAACTGGTGGACGAGGGTCACCGTCAGCGACAGGGCCACCGGGAGGCCCGTCCCCAGGACCAGCACGCCGAGGACGAACTCCGACCAGTAGGCGCCAAAGAGAGCCGCCTCGGTCGCCCCGCCGGCCACGTTTGCCGTGGTGGAGAGATACGACAGCAGGCCCCAGATGGCGGCCAGTTCCACGACGATGATCACGTCGTCGGTCAGGCAGAACCGGTGGTTCGTCCGGGTGAGCGCGCCGCCGCTCAGCACCGTCCCCAGCAGCGCCGCCGAAATGCCCGTCGAGATGCCGCTCAGCAGGAAGATGACCGGCAGGTACGTTCGGGTCCAGAACGGCACCACCACGACGGCGCTCAACAGCATCGCGGTGTAAACGACCAGCAGGACGGCGAGGACGCCGCCGACGATCCGGATCCCCCAGTGGACGCGGTCGGGCGGCCGGATCAGGTCGGCAAGCCGGTCCAGCAGGTGGACGATCCCCCGGTCGGACGACCACGGCATCGCGCCGTCGATGCGTCCCAGGATCGCCCGCGGGAACAGGCTCAACCCGGAGTCCGCCGCGGCCTGGCGGCCGAAGTGCAGCCAAAGCGTCTCCAGGGCGGCCACTGTGGTGAACAGCACGATAACCCAGGTCCCGATCACCAGCCACGACCCGAAGTTGGTGAACAGGATCGGGAAGGTCAGCGCCCGAAGCGGCGCCCCGAGATGCGAGAGCAGGGCCACGCCGCCGACAGCGATCGCCAGCACGCTGAGGACCGACTCCCAGCGGGCGGTTTCGGCACACGAGAACCGGTGTTCGGTGTCGGCGAGCAGGAGCTCTGCCAGCCTGCTGTCGCTTCCGAGCAGGCTCCGCATCACGCTGGCCCACGTGGAGGTGAGATAGGCACCGCCGCTGACCCCGCCGAGAAAGAGATACAGGGCGATCAGGGTCCCCCAGTGGACGTGGGGAAGCCAGAGCCATTCGCTGCCACCTGTCGCGCTCATGGTCAGTCACCTGCGTTTCTGGGGGTGATGATGTCGACGCTGTTGTCGGTATCACCGGCTGAGGCGTCGTTTTCGAAGGGCTCTACGATGACGCGGCCGTCCTGGTTCTTGAACCGCCGTGCCGCCGCGTCGGAGGCCTCCTTGATGACCTCGCGCTCGGGGCCGGCCTTGATCGCGTCACCGACACAGTCCGAAACGCAGTTGGGCTGGATCGGGTTCTCCTGCTCGTTTTTCGACTTCGTGCCGGCCCCGCTGCCGGGACCGGAGTCGAGACACATGTTGCACTTCGACATCAGGCCGTCGTCGCCGTAGGTCGGCGCGCCGAACGGACAGGCCCACCCGCAGTACTTGCAGCCGATGCAGGCCTCCTGGTCGACGACCACGATCCCGTCGTCGTCGCGTTTTTTGATCGCCTCGGTCGGGCACACTTCCTCGCACGGCGCGTCGTGACAGTGCATGCACGACATCGAGACGGGGACCTCCGCGACGTCGGGGTAGGACCCTTTCTCGTGGTGGGTCACCGTCCGCCAGTCGTCGGCGTCGGCGTCCCGGCCGTGGAACTGCTTGCACGAGATCGAGCAGGCGTGACATCCAATGCACCGGTTCGGGTCGAAGTAGAAGACCCAGTGGTCCTGTTCGGTTGCCACGGTCAGTCACCTCCCGACGGCGTGACCTCGACCGCGAGGTGTCTGTCGACCTGTCCGGTGATCGGATCCATCTGCTTTTTGTGGAGCGTCATCGTGTTCATTCCGTCTGCCGCGTCCGCCGAGCCCTTGCCGTCCTCGCGGCTGGTGATCGCGGAGGCGTCGCCGAATCCGTACTCCGCGGTGACGAAGCCGGGACGGGCGCGTTCGGTGACGACGGCCATGAGTTCGCCCGACCCGTTCTCGGATTCGACGGCCACCATGTCCCCGGTCTCGATGCCGCGGGGGTCGGCGTCGGCGGGATTGATCTGGATGTAGTTGCCCCGGTAGTCCTTCTCGCTCAGTTCGTTGCGTTTCGCGAACTGGTCCTGGAGCCGCTCGTGGGGCTGGTTGCTGCCGTGCGAGAAGAACACCGACCGGACGTCGGTGAACTCCAGGGGGTACTCCTCGGAGGTCTCGTCGCCGTACGTGCCGGGCGGCACCCACTCGGGGGCGGTGTCCATCCCGGCCTCCTCGGCGGCTTTCGCGAACGACGAGATCTGGTCGAGGTCGAACCGGAACGTGAACCCGCCGTCCTTCCACTGCTCGTAGCCGTACTCCCCGACGAATTCGTAGTTCTTCTCGCCGGAACTGAGCTCCTCCAGGGTGAGATCCACCGACGAGAGCTGGTCGTCGATGAACTCCTCGTGGGAGTCCCACTGCTGGAAGATGGTCCAGTCGTCGTCGCCGGTCTTTTCGGCCATCGCGTCGGCGATGCCGGTCAGGATGTCGAAGTCCGGCTTCGTGTTGAACTGCGGCTCGACGGCGGCCTTTCCGCCGGTGACCCATGTCTTCTTCGGGTAGGCGTTCCAGTTGCCGGTGCCGAGGGTGTCTTTCTCCAGCTGGGTCGCCTCTGGCAGGACGATGTCCGCCCTGCGCGAGACGCCGTTCCAGTAGGCGTCGATCGAGAGGACGAGATCCATCCCCTCGATCGCCTCGACCCACGCGTCGGCGTTGCCGTCCTTCAGCGGGTCGTCGTGGTGACAGACGATCCCCCTGATGTGATCGTTGTCGACCATCTCCGGCACGAGGTTGTGGGCGATGCCCTCGATGTGCCGGACGGGGTAGTCCTCGTACTCGGAGTACTTTTCCAGGGCAGGGCTCTTGTACTCGGCCCGCTTCGTGTAGTCCTGTTCACAGACCTCGCCGAACGAGGCCGTCTCGGGGTACTTCCACTGCCGCAGGCCGCCGGGGCGGTCGATGTTGCCGACCAGCCCGTTGAGGGCGGTGATGTTCTGGGTGGCCTTCCAGCCGTTCCCGGCCTGGGCGGTCCCGGTCCAGACGGAGATGCCCGCCTGCGGCGCGGCCTCGGCGAAGCCCCTCGCGACCTCACGGATCGCGTCGGCGTCCAGCCCGGTGACCTCTGCGGCCCGCTCGGGGGGCATGTCCGCGGCAGCCTCCCGGTAGGCGTCGAAGCCGTGAGTGTAGTTCTCGACGAACGCCTCGTCGTAGAGGTCCTCCTCGATGATGACGTTAGCCATCGCCAGCGCGAGCGCGCCGTCCGTCCGGGGCTCGATGGGCATCCAGACGTCGGACTTCTCGGCGGTGATGGTGTGCTGGGGGTCGACGGTGACAAGCGTCGCGCCGTTGTTCTCGATGGCCTCGAGGACGCCTTTGGCCTCGAACTGGCCGGCGAAGGAGTTCAGGATGTTCCGGCCCCAGGCGATGATGTACTCGGAGTTCTGGTAGTCCGGGACCCGGTTGTTCGAGCCCACGCCCATCATCCCGCCGGTGACGAACGTCGGGCCGGCGCAGACGTGGATCCCGCGGCTGATCCGTTCGGGGGTGCCGTACAGGTCACGCCAGATCGTCCGGAAGATCGACGTCTCCGCCCAGCTGGTGGCGTCGAGGAACTTCTCGGCGCCGTGCTCGTCTTTGAACTGGACCAGCCGCTCGGCGGTGTACTCGAACGCCTCGTCCCAGCTCACCTTCTGGAGTTTGCCGTCCTTGCGGACGTGTGGCTCCTGGATCCGCTTCGGGTCGTGGGTCTTGTCCAGCTGTGCCAGTCCCTTCGGACAGAGCGTCCCCTCCGTGCCGGGGCCCGCGCTGCCGCGCGGGTGGCCGTCGACGCCGGTGAGGTTGATCACGGAACCGTTTCTGACGTAGGCCTTCTGTCCGCAGTTGTGCGAGCACATCCAGCAGTTGCCGAACGCCGTCGACAGTTCGCCGGACGGCGTGTCCGTCCCCTGGCTGCCGCCGAACGAACAGCCGCTCAGCGCCGCGGC
>JAZKSB010000152.1:0-4772 GCA_036626315.1 Halobacteriales archaeon | reverse complement strand
TGCCCGCCGATGACTGACCGGGAGGTGCCCGCCGATGACTGACCGGGAGGTGCCCCTGAACATCGCCGGCCACGAACGGCGGGACCCGCCGGACGACACCCGCGACGGCGGACTCCCCGGCGGCGACGGCGGGGAGGGCGGCGCGACCGAAGCCACCGACCCCGAGGTCCCGATCCCGGACGTCGAGGCGCCGCCGGACGCCGACGAGGACGCCGTCCAGCCGGTGGAACTGCTTGTCAACCTCGCGGAGGACGGCGAGATCGACCCGTGGGACATCGACGTGGTCGTCGTGACCGACAAGTTCCTCGACAGGCTCGACGACGCCGACTTGCAGGCCTCGGGCCGGGCGCTGTTTTATGCCAGCGTGCTCCTGCGGATGAAAGGCGACGCGCTGCTGGGCGACGACGAGCAGGACGAGGAGCCGGAACCGGTCGCCGAGCCCTGGGAGCGCGAACCGGCGCTGGACGCCGATTTCGACCCCGTCGACCGGCTGGAAGACGAGATGGCGCGCCGACTGGACCGCAAGCGGGTCCGCGGGTCGCCGGAGACCCTGGAGGAGTTGGTCCACGAACTGCGCGACGTCGAGCGGCGGGTCTGGTGGAAGGAGGCCCGCACCTACGACACCGGCGAGTCGCCCAGCGGCTTCTCCCGGGGCGCTCAGACCCTGGACTATCGCGCCGACGACGCCGCCCGGATGGGCGGTGAACCGACCGAATCGGAGGTCACCGGCCGGACCCACGACGAGGACATCGAGGCGGTGATCGACGACGTCCGGGCGGCGCTGCGCGAGCAGTACGACAGGGGCCGCGAGGAGGTCCTGTTCGCGGAGATCGAGTCGGCGGGCGGGTCGCGGGTGCTGACCTACCTGGCGCTTCTGTTTCTCGCCCACCGCGGGCACGTCGCCCTCCGGCAGGACGACCTGTTCGGCGATCTCTGGATCCGGGACCGCGCCGCCGCCGCCGCCGAGTCCGAAGCGGTCGCTGACTGACCCGGGTCGGCGGGTCGAGCGAACGGCGAAGCCGTGAGCGATTAGGGGGATAGTTTACAGTCGCTTCCAGCCCCCCGCGACCGACTCGACGTGTTCCCGACGCTCCATCTCCGCGAGCACCTCCGGGGGCCGGCCGAACTGGGCGATCTCCATCCCGATCCGCTCGATGCCGTGGTACTCCGCGAGCAGTCGCCGGAGGTCGGCCTCGGCGAAGACGCCGCGGTCCTCCTTGTCCATGACGCCGGCCAGGAGGGCCACCATGTCCTCGATGAAGTTCCAGGGGTAGACGATCCGGGCCCACTCCGAGAGGCGCTCGCCGTAGAGGTCCGACTGGAAGTCGCTGTCGGGGTTCAACCGGAGGGCTGCGGTCCCCACGTCGCCGGGGTCCCGGTCGATCACGTAGTCGTAGGCCCGCTGGAGGGAGTCGCCGGTGTCGGCGATATCGTCGACGATGGGGATGTCCTTGCCCGCGACGCTGCCCTCCGGCATCCGGTACCGGACCGTCGCCTCGCCGGACTGCTCGGGGGTCCCGACGTCGTGTTCGACCGTCAGGCTCGTCAGGTCGTCCAGCCCCAGAAAGTTAAAGCCACACCGCCCGGCGAACCAGCCCCCCGCGCCAGCGCGACGATCACGTCCGGGTCGTACCCGGCGGCGTTCACCTCGTCGCTGACCGCCCGACAGAGGTTATAGACGTAGTCTCAGTTGGTCAACTTGCAGGGAAACTCCTCCGGGAGTTCGTCGGTCATCCGGGGGCCACCGACCGAAGGATCGTCGCCTCCCCGGTTACGTGGTTCGACGGGTCGGCGGGCAGACGCCGGGGCCGGCCGAAACAACGGCCCGGTCAGCCCTCGTTTTCGAAGTCGAATCCGCCGGTCTGTGCCGAGCGGGCTCCGCTCCCCGTGTCCTCGACGGCACGGCGGGTTCCCTCGATCTGGGTCTGCATGTCGGCGAGGCGCTCGTCCAGCACCGACAGGATGTCGCTCTTTATCATCTCCGCGTCGAACTCTTTGGCGATCTCGCGCTCGATTGCCTGCGAGACGGTCTTGTAGTAGGCGACCGTCTTGCCCGCCTGCCAGACGAGCACGCCGAGCAGCGCCGGGACCGCAAACCGGACGCTCCCGGCGCCCTCGATGGCGGCGTCGAGCGTGAGCGGGGCGCCGCCCAGCGAGAGGTAGTAGCCGAGATAGACCGAGCCCAGGGCGACCAGTCCGAGCAGCCAGGCGGTGCCCCTGTAAATCGCTGTCCACTTGAGCGCTTGCCTGACGTCCATACGGGCCGGCAGGCGGGGACGGGACAAAGAGTTTGTGCCACGAGTCCAGTCACCCGTGGGTGGGATCCCGGGCCGCGGGCCTGAGCGCACCTCGCCGGGGGCTCGGGCCGCCACCCCCAGCGACCGGCGACGGCACGATTCGACCGGGCGTCTCCGTCACCTCCGCAACCTTCTTTATCGGGGTCGGCGTCGAACCGCACGAGCACAATGCCCGTACTCAGCCTGGACGACATCGGGGCCGACGACGTCGGGTCCGTCGGCGGAAAGGGCGCCTCGCTCGGGGAGATCGCCGCCGCGGGGCTGCCGGTGCCGCCGGCGTTCGTCGTCACGGCGGACACCTACCGGACGTTCATCGAGGAGGCCGGCATCGACGAGGAACTGTTCGACGCGGTCGACGTCGACCCGGAGGACTCGGCGGCGCTCGCCGAAGCGGAGTCGCGAGCGAAGGAACTCATCCTGGGAACGGAGTTCCCCGAGTCGCTGCGGGAGGAGGTACTCGCCGCCTACGACGAGTTCTGCGACGACCCGCTGGTGGCGGTCCGGTCGTCGGCGACGGCGGAGGACCTGCCGGACGCCAGTTTCGCCGGCCAGCAGGAGACGTATCTCAACGTCGACCGGGCGGACCTGCTGGACCGGGTGCGGCGGTGCTGGGCGTCGCTTTTCACCCAGCGGGCGATCTACTACCGCAACGAGCAGGGATTCGCCCACCGGGACGTCGACATCGCGGTCGTCGTCCAGGAGATGGTCCCCGCCGACAAGTCCGGCGTGCTGTTCACCAGCCACCCCTCGACCGGCGCGAAGCAGGTCATCGTCGAGGCCGCGTGGGGCCTCGGCGAGGGCGTCGTCTCCGGGTCGGTCTCGCCGGACAACTACGTCGTCGACCGCACGGACGGCGAGATCGAGGGCGTCACGGTGGCCGACAAGAAGACGATGTACGTCCTCGACGAGGAGACCGGCGAGACGGTCGAGCGGGCAGTCCCCGAGGACCGACGCGACGCTCGCGTGCTCGACGAGGACGAGATCGGGGAACTCGTCGAACTCGGCGAGCGGGTCGAGGACCACTACGGGACGCCACAGGACGTCGAGTGGGCCATCGCCGACGGGTCGATCTACATGCTGCAGTCGCGCCCGATCACGACGATCGACGAAGGCGAGATCGAGGAGGACGCCGGGGGCGGTTCCGGCTTCCCGGAGGGTGAGGCCGGCACGCCGCGCGTGGCCGAAGGCGAGAACGACGAGGACGGAACGGAGACGGAGCGGGCGGCCGACGGTAACGGCGAACCCGGGGCGACCGATTCCGGCGACGGAGAACTCCTGTCCGGGCTCGGCGCCAGCCCCGGCGTGGTCAGCGGGGCCGTCCGGATCGTCGAATCCCTCGACCAGCTCGACAAGGTCGGCGAGGGCGACGTGATCGTCACCGAGATGACCACCCCGGACATGGTGCCGGCGATGCGCCGCGCCGCCGGCATCGTCACCGACGAGGGCGGGATGACCAGCCACGCCGCCATCGTCTCCCGCGAACTCGGCGTCCCCGCCGTCGTCGGGACGGGCGCGGCCACGACGACGCTGGAGGACGACCAGGTCGTCACCGTCGACGGCGACAAGGGCTCCATCACGGAGGGGCCGCTCGAATCCGTCGAGGAGCACGAGCCCGTCGAGGAGGTCCGGCCGGAGACGCCGGTCAAGCCGATGACCGCCACCGAGGTGAAGGTCAACGTCTCCATCCCGGAGGCCGCCGAACGGGCGGCGGCGACCGGCGCCGACGGGGTCGGCCTGCTGCGGATCGAACACCTCGTGCTCGGCCTGGACAAGACTCCCCAGCGCTACATCGAGGACCAGGGCGGCGCGGCGTACCAGGACGAACTGATCGAGGGGATCAGCCAGGTCGCCGACGAGTTCTACCCCCGCCCCGTCCGGGTGCGGACGCTTGACGCGCCAACAGACGAGTTTCGCACGAAGGAGGGCGGCGAGGACGAGCCCGAGGAACACAACCCGATGCTGGGCTACCGGGGCATCCGCCGGAGCCTCGACCGGCCGGAGGTGTTCAAGCACGAACTCGCCACGTTCAGGCGGCTCTACGAGAAGGGCTACGACAACGTCGAGGTGATGTTCCCGCTGGTCAACGACGCCGACGACGTCCGGCGGGCCAAACGGCTCATGGAGGAGGCCGGCATCGACCCCGACAAGCGCACGTGGGGCGTCATGATCGAGACGCCCGCCTCCGCGCTGATGGTCGAGGAGATGGCCGAGTACGGCATCGACTTCGCCTCCTTCGGCACCAACGACCTCACCCAGTACACGCTGGCGGTCGACCGCAACAACGGCAACGTGGCCGACCGGTTCGACGAACTCCACCCCGCCGTGCTGGAGTTGATCGGCGAGGTCATCGAGACCTGCCGCGAGCACGACGTCCGCACCAGCATCTGCGGGCAAGCCGGCAGCCGCCCGGAGATGGTCCGGTTCCTCGTCGAGGAGGGCGTCTCCTCCATCTCGGCGAACATCGACGCCGTCCGC
>JAZKSB010000151.1:0-4823 GCA_036626315.1 Halobacteriales archaeon | reverse complement strand
CGGAAAGAGCGAGCTCGTCCGCCAGTCCATCGCCCATCGGGACGACGCCGTCTACTACCAGGCAGTCGAGTCCACGGCACAGAATCAACTCGAACAGTTCGTCGACACCGCCACCGCACAGTTCCCCGCGTTGCAGAACGTCCGCCGTGACTGGGAAGCCCTCCTCGAAGCACTTGGTGAGAAAAACGCCGTCGTGGTCATCGACGAATTCCCGTTTCTCATCGAGGAGGACGAATCGCTTCCCTCACGGATTCAGCGCGTGTGGGACACGGAGTTGCAGGAAACCGGGATGACACTCGTGCTCGTCGGTTCCTCGATCAGCGTCATGGAGAACAAGGTTCTCTCCGGGAGTGCACCGCTGTACGGCCGGCGGACAGCGACGATCGATCTCGCGCCGCTATCCGTCGTCGACGCTCGCCGGTTCTTCCCGGAGTACGACCCCGAAGCTGCCATCACGGCGTGGTCGATCTACGGCGGCACCCCGTACTACCTCCAGACTGTCGATCCCGACCAGCCGCTCGGAACGAACGTCCAGCAGGAGATCCTCTCGGAGCGCGGTCTCCTGTACTCCGAACCGGAGTTCCTGCTCAGCACCGAACTCCGACAGCCGAACACGTACTTCAGTATCCTTCGCGCGCTCGCCCACGGGCGACGGACCCCGAACGAGATCGCGGGAATGGCCGGTGTGGAGCCAGGGTCGCTCAGTACGTACCTCCAGAAACTCCGCCGGCTTCGCCTCGTCGAACGCCATATCCCTGTCACCGAATCACCGACGGCCTCGAAACGCGGTCGATACCGCATCGCCGCGCCGCTGTTCCGGTTCTGGTTCCGGTTCGTCTACGGCAATCAGGATCGGCTTCGGATGCTCGGCGACGACGCGTACGAGGAATTCGTCGGCCCGGACCTCGCGGATTACGTGAGCCCGCTGTTCGAACGAGTCTGCCAGCAAGCACTTCCGGACCGCATCGACCGACAGTTCCGCGATGTCGGGCAGTGGTGGTTCAGGGAACACGAGCTAGATGTCCTCGGGCTCGCCGCAGACGGTCTCGTCGCCGGCGAGTGCAAGTTCACGTCCCGACCAGTGAGCGAAGGGGTCCTCGCCGAACTCGAACGAACGGCGTCGGAGGTTCGATGGCCGGAAGGACCGGCAGACGGTGAGCCGCTGTACGTCCTGTTCAGCCGCTCCGGATATACGAACGACCTCGAAATCGCCGCTAAATCGCGTGACGACGTCCGACTCTTCGAGTTGCCCGATCTGATCGCTTTCGGGACGAACGTGTAGCAGGGAGCGTCGGTCGCCCTTCACCGTAGAGCATGGCAACCGACGACACGGGCGGCGACGCGGGGGTTTCAACCGTCGCCGTGATGGCGATGACCGTCGGCGTGCTGTTCGTCGGGTACGGGCTACTTTTGCTCCCGAGGTCGGTGCTGAGCGGAGTCCACGTCGCCGCGATCGGCGTTTCGCTCGCGCTGTCGGGACTGTTTGCCACCGAATGGGCGGGCGAGCGGTGGGACCGTTCGGCAGCGACCCGCCGGCAACTGTCGCTGGCGTTCGCCGCGCTGGCGGTGCTGCTTCTGGTCGCGTTCCTCGTGGTCAACGTCGCCACCTTCGAGGGCAACGAGGTGACGACCACCGACGCCGGCTGAACCGGCACCGAGAAACCGCGGAACCGACGGTCGGCCAGCAGCCGAACAATCCGGGCGCTGCCGACGACGGCCCGAAGTTCAGCAACTCGGCTGCTTCAACAGCGGGTCCTCGGGAGTGTCCTCCGGGCGGGCCCGCACGTACCACCCCTCGTCGCCGGGGACCGCTCGGACCTCCGCGCGCTCGTCGTGGTAGACCACGTAGACGGTGTGACCTTCCTCCTCGATGAGCCGTCGGACCTCGCCGGGCGTCTTCCGGGTGAAGCCGCCGCCGACCGCCTCGAACCCCACCTCCTCGATGGCCCGACAGTCGTCGAACGGCGAGTCGTAGTCGACGGAGACACACTGGACCTCGTACTCGGCCATGGTACCCGGTAGCGGCCACGGGGGCAAAAGAGTCGGGACTACGGAGCCCGTCCGGGTGCCGTCCGACCGTCGATGGCGGTCGATGGGGACCCGGCGCAACCGCCCGATCAACAGCCGCCACCGGTCGGCGCCACGATGGCAATGGGGTCGCCGGCACCGCCGCGGTAGACCACGTCACGCGTGGTCAGCAAGTCGCGGTACGCCGACCGGGAGAGCCGCTCGGGCGGGGCCGGATAGAACTGGGCGCCGACCGTCGTCCAGGAGCGCTGGAGTGCCATCGCACAGCCGGGCGGCTCGGCGCCGCCGCGCAGCCAGCCGTACGCCGGCCCTTCGCTGCCGGGTGTGCCGCCCGGCGGCTGGATGCGGACGATGTGGTTGTCCCCCGCCCACCGGCCCGCCGCGTGGTCGGTGGCGAACTCGGAGGCGCCGAGCTCCGCCGGCGTCGTCACGCCCTTGTAGTTGAGCACGGCCAGCCCGCCGAACGCGATCGGAATGCTGGCCGCCGACGCGACCACGACCGCGAGTGCCAGGCCGACCCTGGTCGCGGTCGCCCTGCGGGACCGGCCGGCAGCCAGCATGTGCGACGCCCGCGTCCCGACTGCAACCGTCCCCAGCGACGCCAGCACAGCATCGGGAAGTGCAGAAACGTCGAGGTCCGGTAGGCGGTCGCCAGGTACTCCGGGGTCATGCCGGCGGTCAACGAGACCCCGATCAGGACGAACGGCCCCGCCAGCAGCGCCGCCAGTCCCGGCCCCGCAGGTGGCGTCCGCAGCGCCCGGGGTGCCGCGACCACCGCCATCGCGACCAGCACGGAAAGCGGCAGCAGTCCGACCAGAAGCAGCGGATCAGTCGCTGGCGTCCCCGGAAACAGCGTCACGACGGCGTTGAGCCCGAGGACTCCGAAGAGGACGGCGAAGACTCCGCCCGCGAGCAGGCGCTGGGTGCGCGGGCGGAACGCACGAAAGCGGGCACCCGCGAACGCGACCAGGATCAGCCAGGCCAGCACGAGGCCGGGCACGTCGGTCACTCGCGTCTGCTGGATGATCTCGGCAGCCGTCGCCCGTTCGACGAGCAGGTGATACCCGCCGAGATACAGCCAGAAGCCGCCGGCTAGCACCAGCACCGGCAGGGCATCCCGGACCGTCCCCCGGTCGACCGCGAGTGCCGCCCCGACGGTCAGCGCCAGCGCCAGCACCGTCCCGTCGAGGTTGTGCAGCGGCGCGACCGCGACCAGCAGCGACATCGCAGCCGCCAGCCAGGCCCGCCGCCCGGTCACGTGAGCCCGGGCTACCGCAATCACCGCAAGCGGGACGAACAGCAGGCCGACGGTCTGCTCGTCGGTCGGCATCGACCGGTGGAGGTACAGCCCCTCGACGGCCAGAAGCGTCCCCGCAAGGACCGCCGCCGCGAACGCCCGGCGGGACCGCCAGCCGAGCCGGACGGCCAGCCGCCTGGCCACGGCGAGCCCCACCAGCCCGGGCAGCGCGCCGACGACCGCCGACAGCGGTTGGCCCAGCCGCATCGGCGCGACCCCGAGCACCGAGCCGACCGTCGCCAGAAGCGGCGGGAACAACAGGTCGTCGGTCGCCATCCGGGCAAGCGGGAATCCGCCGTCCGCCAGCGCCGCCGACGCGAGCCGCGCGGCATGGATGCCGTCGGGGTTGAACGGCAGCGGCGACTGCCACAGCGGCAGCGTCCGCATCGCCAGCGCGAGAAACAGTGCTGACAGCCCCGCCAGCCAGTAGGGCCGACCCGCCGCCGCGCGTCGTCCGTCAGCCATCGTCGCCCTCCCGGTCGACCGCCTCGTCGGACCGTCCCTGTCCGCGACGAACGGCGACGGTGCCGGCCGGCCCGTCCGACCACCCCGGACCGCCGTTGTCCCCGTCGGTGCCCGCCGGCGTCGACTGCCGGCGCTCGGCCAGCAGGGCAGACGGCGGCGCCCGGACAAGACCCCATGTCGCGCCCGCGGCGCCGACCAGTGCCAGCGCCAGCGCCGCCCCCGCCGACGCGGCGACCGCCGTCGGCGAGACCGTGGACAGCAAGCGCACGCCGTAGACGGTCAGCAGATCCGCTCGCGCCAGCGCGGCCAGGGCGCCGCCGGCGAGCACCAGCGCCAGAAGCGTCGCGACGACCGCGACGACTGCCGCATCCGCCACCACCAGCCGCAGCACCGCACCCGGCGACGCCCCGACGGCACGGTGGACGCCAAGCGTGCGTCGGCGGGCGTGGACTGCGCCGGCGAACGCCGCCGTCGTCGCGCCCGCCGTGGTCACGCCCGCCAGCACCAGCAGCACCGCGAGCAGGAGTTCCAGGTTCCCGAACAGTACCCGAGCTGCCTGACCGATGCCGGTCGGCGCGGCGTCACGACCCGTCGCGGCCAGCGCCGCCGAGAGCCGGGCGTCACCGACGACGCGGTACTGCGTGCTCGCCAGCCGCTCGTCCGACGTCGCCGCGACCGTATAGGAGCCGGGCGGCTGTCGCGAAAGCGGCACCGAGACGGTCGTCCGCTCGCCCGACGCCAGTTGCACCCCCCTGGTTTCGGTCCCGGCGGGCCCCTCGACGGTGACGGCACGCGTGACCGTCCGGTTCCACGGGTTCGACAGTTCGAGTTCGGCCGTCGGCGCGGTCGCCGCCGTCGGCCGGTCGGGCACCACCGACAGCGATGCGAGCAGTTGCCGGTCCACGTCGGGGTCGACGGTGACGGTCGCGGTCGCCGTCCGGCCGCGTTTCGTGGCCGTGACGCCTACGGGGCCCGTCATATCGACCGACCCGATGGGGAGCCGCACCCGGCCGTCGGACCCGGTCGTGACGGC
>JAZKSB010000150.1:0-4847 GCA_036626315.1 Halobacteriales archaeon | reverse complement strand
GTCGTCGTCCGCCCGCACTCAGACCCGCCCGGTCGTCGTCCGCCCGCACTCAGACGATGCCCCGGACCAGCGCCCCCAGCACCGGCAGTCCCAGTCCGCCCCCGACGGTGACGTACGCCGCCGGCGTCAGGGCCAGGAACTCGGCGGGCCCCATCACGGGACTGGCGGCGACGTGAACCACGAGCGCCAGGACGCCGACGGCGAGGCCGCCAGCGAGCGCCCGGGGGAGGTCCCTGCTCGCCAGTCCGACCAGTACGCCGGCTCCGATCAGGCCGAGCCAGTGCACCCAGGCCAGCACCAGGCCGACGAGCACCGACGCCGACAGGGCCATCCGCTGGCGGGACCGTCGCTCCCGGAGGTTCGTCAGGAACGCGGGCGTCGGGGCGGCGTCGGTCTCGGGGTGTTCCGGCACCTCGCTGTCTCCCGTCGCGCCTGAAGCCGTCTCGTCGACCGCTTTCTCGTCGGTCATTCGCCCTCACCCCGGAACCGGATGCTGGGGAACTCGTCGTCGTCCGGCGTCTTCAGCCGCATCGGCTTGTACTCCCCGTCGGCCCACATCCGCAACTGGTCGTAGTAGTGGGGCGAGAAGTACGAGCCATCCTGACCGCCCGGAATGACCGACCGGGAGTCGCCGTCCATCGGCGAAATCTGGCGCCAGCTGCTGCCTGCGTTCGCGTCCTCTCGGACGTTGAACACGGTGAACGCCGTCCCGTCGGTCGGTCGGCGAGGGTAGTTCAGCGTCGGCAACTGCCCGCCGAAGGGGTGGTCGATCGCGGTCCGGTGGTAGTCGCCGTACGTGGACCATCCCTCCTCGTCGATCCGCTCGACGGCCCGCTCCATCGCCTCGGCCATCGCCGCCGCCCGGTCGCCGTCGAAGAACGCGTCGTCGGGGGGCAACGTCGCGAGCACCCACTCCTGGGGCCACCAGTCCTCGTCCAGATCCAGTTCCGCGAACGCCTCCCCCCAGGTGACCTCCCGGAAGTACTCGTAGAACCAGTGGAACGCCAGCGCCGCCCGGGAGTCCCGGTCCATCCGGTAGTCCCAGTCGGCCATCCTGTCCAGCCATGGGTCGGCGTCCTCGGGCATCCGGTCGCGGGCGTCGAGCAGCGCAGGAACCAGCATCCGCGCCCGAATGTCGAGGGTGTCCCGCTGGACGGATTGCATGAACTGCGGGTCCACCTGGTCGCCGGACTCGACGCGCTCGTCCAGCCGCTCGTAGATGCGCTTGCCCCGGAACCCGGAGGCGTACTCCTGGCCGATCGGATAGGCCGGGTCGTCGAGCAGGCGCTGGTTGGCGGTGCCGACGTAGTCTGGGTTCACGAGCCCGGGCTTCTCGTCGAACGGGACGAACCCGTCCCAGGAACTCCCGCCGAACGGCTCGAACCCCTCCCACTCGGCCTCCCCCGCGGAGCCGTCGAACACCCGGTCGCCGCGGACGACCTCGCCGTCGATCCGGCGAACCGGTATCTTCCCGCTCACCTTGTAGAGGACGTTGCCCGCGTCGTCGACGTACAGCGCGTTCTGGGTGGGAACGTCCATCTTGCGGAGGGCGGCGCGGTACTCGTCCATGCCCGTCGCGTGGCTGAACTCGTACAGCGCCGCCGGCTCCCGGGTGCCGCTCATGCCGGTCCACGCGACCCCGACCGACCGGGTCTCGCCGCCGACCTCGCGGTCGAGGTAGGCGCCGTGGACCGTCTTTTTCACCTCGACCTCGCGGTTGCGGCCGTCGGCAACCTCGATAGTCCGGGTCCGGGTCTCGAAATCCCGCCACTCGCCGCGGTAGCGGTAGCGGTCGCCGTCGGTCTCGTAGCTGTAGACGTCCATCACGTCGGCGCCGGTGTTGGTGAACCCCCACGCGCCGTGGTCGTTCTCGCCGACGATGACGAACGGGATGCCCGGAAACGTCGCGCCCCTGACGTCGACGTCGCCGACCGTGATCCGCTGTTCGTACCACACCGGCGGGGCCATCAGACTGAGATGTGGGTCGTACGCGAAGATTGGCGACCCGCTGTCGGTGTGTTCGCCGGCGACCGCCCAGTGGTTCGACCCCCGCAGCGGCGGGGGTTCGTACGTCCCCAGCCAGTCGACGAACGCGGGGTCGACGTCCCGGAGGGCGTCCCCGCGGCGGTCGTCGTCGCCGCCCTCGACGGTGCCGCTGGTCCCGTCGCGAATGATCGGCGCACCGTGGTCGAACCGGCGTTCGTACAGTCGGCGGTAGGTGTCCGTGTCGAGTCGCTTCCGGAGGATGCCCCGCCTGAGCGTGTTGAAGCTTCCGGTCAGCCCCCACGATATCTGTTGGCCGACGAGCAGCGTATCGAGAACGGTCCACTCCTCGACGCCGTAGTCGAGCAGGCCGAACTCGAGCGGCTCCGGCCCCGACCGGACGAACTCGTTGACGCCCTCGGCGTGGGCCTCGATCAGCGTCTCGGTTCGGGTGCCGGCGAGGGCCGCCGCCGACGCCTCGGCGCCACCCCGGAAGTCCATCTTCGCGTGAAACCGGTCGGACTCGACGCCGAGGTCCCCGACCGCCGCCGCCAGCCGACCGTCCATCCGCCGGCTGACGAGATCCATCTCGAACAGTCGGTCCGCGGCCTGGACGAACCCCACCGCGTAGTAGGCCGCCTCCTCGGAGTCGGCCTCGACGTGGGGGACGTGGTAGTCGTCGTAGGTGACCGTCGCCGCCCCGTACGGGCTGGCGACGGCGTCGGGCACCTCGCTTCGGGTGCCCCGCCAGGCCCGCCCGCTCAGCGGCGCAAAGGAGTCCAGATAGTCGCCCGCCGGCGAGAGTGCGATCGCGCCCGTGCCGCCACCGAGCAGCGTGGTCAGCACGCCGCGTCGCGTGGTATTACGGTCCATGAGCAAACTGGTCAGCCCGCTCACCTAAAGGTTCCGTGGAACCGACGATCCGGGGACGGGGGCGCGGAACGTCCCGGTGGAGTCGCCCCGTCGCCGCCGTCCACGCTGCTCGCCGGAGTCCGTGTCCGTTCGGCGACTGAAAATCGGGACAGCAAGGACTGATGTATCACCGGTCCCAGCATCGGCCCGTATGAGCGACGAACACGACGTGCTCGAGGAACTCGCAAGCCTGCCAACGATAGCCCACCCCGCGGTGTCGCCCGACGGAGAAGAGGTCGCCCTGTACTACGACGGGACCGGCCGGAACGAGCTCCACCTGCTCGACGTCGAATCCGGCGAGCGAACCCGGGTCAGCGAGGGTGAGGTGCCGCGCAACGCCCGTTGGTTCGTCCGCTGGGACGCCGACGGCGAGCGGATGTTCTTCCACCTCGACGACGCCGGCAACGAGCAGAACGACGTCCACGTCATCGACCGAGACGGCAACGCCGAACCCGTCGTCGAGATGGACGGCCAGGTCGCCCTCCAGGCGGTCGGCGAGGACGGCGAGACGCTCGTGGTCGGGTCCAGCCGCGATGGCCAGATGAACCTCTACGTCCACGACCTGGAGAGCGGCGAGACGACGAAGATCACCGACTACGAGCGGGCGGCCGGCGGGGCCACCCTCTCGCCGGACGCCGACCAGGTCGCCTACACCACGAACGAGGCCGACGACCACGACAACCAGGACGTCTACGTTGCCGACGTCGACGGGTCGAACCCGCGAAACCTGGAGATCGGCGACGTCGGCGCCGAGGCAAGCGTCGCCGACTGGGGGCCGGACGGCGACCGCCTGCTGGTCGGCGACAACACCGAGGACCTGAGCCGATGTGGGGTCTACGACCTGCAGGCGGACGAAGTCGAGTGGTTCGGCGACCTGGAGTTCGTCGAGGCCCCCGACGCGTTCCTCCCCGGTGGCGACCGGTTCCTGGCGGTGCGGGTCCGGGACGCCGTCGCGGTCCCTGTCGTCTACGACGTCGAGACCGGCGAGAGCCGCGAGTTCGACCTGCCCGACGGCGTCGCCACGTTCGGCATGGCCGGCGAGTCCGTGATCGGCGACGACCGCGTGCTCGTCCAGCACACCACCCCCACACGGCGGACCGAACTGCTCGTCTACGACCTCCCGGCCGACGACTACGAGGTGCTCATGGAGGCCGACCACGGGCCGTTCGACCCCGCAGCGGACTTCGGCGACGCCGAGTACTTCACCTTCAGGTCCGGCGGGGTCCCGGAGACGCCGGCCCGGGCGGTCGACCACGACCCCTACGACGAACTGGAGATCGGCGCGCTGCTGTACGACTCCGGCCGACGCCCCTCGCCGCTGATCGTCAACCCCCACGGCGGGCCACGTGCCCGCGACAGCAAGCGGTTCGACCTCTACACCCAGGTGTTGCTCCAGCGCGGGTACAGCGTCCTCAAGGTGAACTACCGTGGCTCGTCCGGTCGGGGCCGGGAGTTCGTCCGCGAACTCCACGACGACTGGGGCGGCGCCGAGCAGGGCGACGTCGCCGTCGGCGTCGAGCACGTTCTGGAGGAGCACGACTGGCTCGACGAGGACCGGGTGGCCGTCTTCGGGGGCTCCTACGGCGGCTATTCTGCCTACTGGCAGCTGGTGCAGTACCCCGACCTGTACGACGCCGGGGTCGCCTGGATCGGCGTCTCGGACCTGCCGGACATGTTCGAGAACACGATGCCACACTTCCGGACCGAACTCCTGGAGACGTACCTCGGGACGCCCGACGAGAACCCGGACCTGTACGAGGAGCGGTCGCCGTCGACCCACGCCGACAACGTCTCGGCGCCGCTTTTCATCGTGCACGGCGCGAACGACCGCCGTGTCCCCGTGAGCCAGGCCCGCATCTTCCGGGAAAAGCTGGAGGCCGCCGGCTACGAGGCCCGCGAGGACGGCGACTTCGAGTACCGCGAACTCGGCGAGGAGGGCCACGCCTCCTCCG
>JAZKSB010000149.1:0-4869 GCA_036626315.1 Halobacteriales archaeon | reverse complement strand
AGCGGGCCGGCGACCGGGGCGTCGACGTAGCGGCCATCCAGGCGGCGCTCGCGAGACGTCGGAACGATGACTGATCCTGCTCGCGAGGCGTCGGAACGATGACTGATCCCCCGAATCCCGCGCGCGTGGTGGCCGACGCCGACGTCCTCACGGCGGACCTGTTGGTCGGCGGCGACGCCCGGGACGCCCTCGACATCGTCCGGAGCCACTCCTGGATCGAACTGGTCACAAGCGACCCGCTTCTGGCTGACGCGGAGGCGGTGATCGCGGACCTGGCGGACGACCGCCTCGCCGCGGACTGGCGCGACCGCATCGAACGCGAGCGGGTGCCCGTCGAGCACCCCGACGGCGACCACCCCGGACTGGCGTCGGCCTACCGGGGAAACGCCGGACAGTTGCTCTCCTACGACGAGGACCTCCGGTCGGCGGCGGCCGGCGCGGCGATCAACCGGCGGGTGCCGCTGTCGGTTCGCCCGCCGGACGCGTTCGTCGCGCTGTTCGACCCGGCCTCCGTCCACGAGGCGGCCGTCGGCGGCGAGTACGAGGGCCCGGACCAGGACCCGCGAGCCTGACGGTCGACCGACCGATACCGGCGTGGGATTGCTCGTTCCCCGGGCGATACCGGCGTGGGACCGCTCGTTCACCGGGCGATACCGGCGTGGGACCGCTCGTTCACCGGTCGTCGTTGAGCCAGGCGGCCGCCTTCCTGCGCAGGGTCCGCGGTGCGAGCCCCGACAGGTGATACAGCACCTTCGCTGCCGCGCCGGGCACCACGACCGGTTTGCCGGCCATCGCGCCGCGGTAGCCCGCGCGGGCGACCTCCTCGGGGGTGTGGGCAAACGTCGACCCGATCACCGAGTCCGTCATGCCGGCCCGCTCCTGGAACTCGGTGTCGACCGGGCCGGGACAGAGCGCCGTCACGGCGACGCCCGTGTCCGACAGTTCCTCGGCGATCGCCTCGGACAGCGAGCGGAGGTGGGCCTTGCTCGCGTAGTAGCCGGCGAGTTTCGGCCCGGGGACGACCGCCCCCAGCGAGGCGACGTTCAGCACGACGCCCTCGTCGCGCTCGACCATCCCGGGGAGAAACAGTTTCGTCAGGTGCACCGGGACCTGGACGTTCAACCGCACCTGGTCGAGTTCCCGGTCGAGGTCGGTCTCCTGGAAGGGTCCGTAGGCGCCGATGCCGGCGTTGTTGACCAGGGCGTCGACGCGCAGTCCGCGGTCGCGGACGGCATCCTCCAGTCGGTCGGCGGCGTCGGGCTCGGTCAGGTCCATCGGAACCATCGCCGTCTCGACGCCGTGGCGGGATTCGAGATCGTTTGCGAGCGCGTCGAGTTGCGACTTCCGCCGTGCGACCCCGGCGACGTCGTATCCTCCGGCGGCGAACTGTCGTGCGAGTTCGCGACCGATGCCGACGGAGGCGCCGGTCACCAGCGCAGTCCCGGGGTCGGCAGGACGGGCGGCCATCCTACCGGGGCCCTTTCCGCTCTGCCGGTTCGCCGGCCAGCCAGTCTGCGAACTTCGCCAGCGCCCGGCCCCGGTGGGAGATGGCGTTTTTCTGCCGGGTGTCCATCTCCGCCAGCGTGGCGTCGCCGTGTTCGAAGACGGGGTCGTAGCCGAACCCGCCCTCCCCGCGTGGCTCGACGATGGTCCCACGGACGGCGCCCTCGAACGTCTCGACCGTCGGGCCGTCTTCGCCCGGCCCGCAGTAGGCGACGACCGTCCGGAACGCTGCCCGCCGGTCGTCGGCGTCCGCGACCAGTTCGGGGATGGTCTCCACAGCCAGCGTGTCCTGGACGTAGGCGGCATAAGGGCCCGGAAAGCCGCCCAGCGCCTCGACGAACAGTCCGGTGTCGTCGACAAGGACGGGCTCGTCGCCGCCGAGTTCCGCGAAGGCATCGCGGGCACCCCTGGTCGCTATCTCAGCGAGGTCGTCGCTCTGGACCTCCGTGTAGTCGTACTCGACCTGTTCGACGTCCTCGCCGACGCCGGCGAGGTACTCCCGCGCCTCCTCGACCTTGCCCTCGTTGCCCGTGACGAACCGGACGGTCATGTGGACCCGGCGGGCGGCGAGCGGAAAATAGGCGTCGGTCGACGAATTCCGGGGATCCGGAGCTACTGGCGGTGGTCGATGAACTCCGGGGATTTGGGGCTACTGGCGGCGGCGGATGAACCCCAGAGACGCGAGTCTACTCGTCGGTCATGCGGCGGACGGGGACGGGACGACCCGGCCGGTCAGTCCTCGTCGACGATGACCTCGACGGCCTCGTCTTCCTCGGGTTCGGCCGCTTCCGAGCGACTCGACCGCTCCTGGTAAAGCAGCGCGCCTGCGGTCAGGACGACCAGCCACGACCGCCAGTTCGCCAGGTGCAGGGTGTAGCCGACGCCGAACGGCTTCTCGACGAGCATTCCCTCTCCCGGTTTCCAGTACGCCGAAAGCATCCGGCGAATGCTCGGTCGCTCGAAGTTGTACGGCACGCCGAAGATCCGTCCGGATTCGGGCTTGTCGGCCATGTTCGAACGATGGGGCCGCGAGATTAAGACAGTTTGGGGTCGGCACCGCGGGAGTCCCCGAGAGGAACACGGTCCGGGTCTGGTCGAGTTGAGTCAGGCCGGGTCGGACCGGGTCGGGTCGGACCGGGTCGGGGCAAGTCGAGTCAGGTCAGGTCGGGTCGGGTCGGACCGTGTGGGAACGACCCGGAACCGCTCGACAAGCCGCCGCCAGCGGGTACCACACGACCCGACGTTTTAAGTACGATTCCCGGCAAGGTTCCGGTGCGATGTCACAGCGTTCCACGCTGACGACGGAGGATAGAGGAAGCAGCCGCCGCGCTGCTGATCGAGAAATTCTCCCGCGGGCCTGAACGGACGGAGGACGCGCCGGACGACGCCGACCAGCGACCGCTATCGCCGTCGGCCGTGTCCGTCGAAGTCGAGGGTCGGGAGGTGGTCGTGACCGTCGACGGCGACCGGGAACGGCTCTCGCGGGCTGCTGCCGCCACCCTGCGCGAGGAACTGTCGGCGGCGCTGACCGAGCGCCGCGAGTTCCTGCGGACCGCCGGCGAGCACCGCGAGGACGGCAGTTACGTGGTCGAGCGGCGGGGAGCCGACTCCGCGGGCCACCGGAAGGTGTTCGCCGACTTCGAGGCGCTGGACCGACTCTACGAGCGCCTTCCGACCGAGTTCACCGCCGAGGACGTGGGCGGGAGCGGCCTCACCGGCGGCCGCCGACACATGGTCGTCCGTCACTTCGCGGAGCATCCCGCCTTCGACTGCGAACTGGTCGCCAGACAGCCGCTGACCGTCCGCAAGCGGGAGCGGGCCGCCGAATCGGGCGCCGGGGAGGTGGGTGCGGAGGGCGACTGACGCGTGAAAGCAGGGTCGCCGACGGCGACTGGAGCGTGAGTGTGGTCGCCACGAGCGACTGACGCGTCGGGGCGGGTCAGCCCGCCGCAGCATCCGCGCACGATGCCGGAGGGACTGCGGTTAAGCCGGCGGCGACCGACGGGTCGGACATGGCGCCACGCCCGTCCACGTTCAGCATCGTCGCCAGGGACCCCGAAAAAGACGCCGTCGGCGTCGCCGTCCAGTCGAAGTTCGTCAGCGTCGGGTCCGTGGTCCCGTTCGCCGCCGCCGACGCCGGCGCTATCGCCACCCAGAGCTACGCCAACGTCGCCTACGGCCCGGACGGCCTGGACCTGCTGCGGGAGGGTCACGACGCCGAGACGGTCCTCGAACGCCTGACCGACGCCGACCCCGAGGCTGCCCGCCGCCAGGTTGGCGTGGTCGGGCAGGACGGTTCGATCGCGGCGTTCACCGGCGAGGAGTGTCACGACGTCGCCGGCGACCTGCAGGGCGAGTCCTACACCGTGCAGGGCAACATCCTCGAGAACCGCGAGACGCTGACCGCGATGGCCGACACCTTCGAGGCGGGCGACAGCGGCCTCCCCGAACGGATGATCGCCGCGCTCCACGCCGGCAACGAGGCCGGCGGCGACAGTCGCGGCGAGCAGAGCGCAGCCCTGTACGTCGTCAAGCCGGCGGGCGGGTACGACGGTCGGAACGACCGGTGGATCGACGTCCGGGTCGAGGACCACGAGGCCCCGATCGACGAACTGGAGCGGGTGTTCAAGATCTACGACGTCACCCTATTGGCCCGCGAAGCGCCGCCCGAGATCCGTGAACTGACGGGCGACGCGGCGCGGGAGGTGGCTGCGACCCTCGCCGACCTCGGGTTCTACGAGGGGACGCCCGGCGAGACGTTCGGCGAGCGCGAGCGGGCGGCCCTGGAGTCGTTCCGCGGGATGAACAACTTCGAGAACCACGACCTCGAAGTCCTCGAAGACGCGCTCGCTCGTGGCTGGGGCGAGGCGACCGGCGAGGGCGAGCGCCGGATGGTCGATGCCATCTGGCGGGGTCTGAAGCGATTGGACCGGGAGTGAAGACGGCGATCCGGCCGCTGGTGTCGGGAGTGACGACGGCAATCCGCTGCTGGCGCCGGGAGTGACGACCGTAAGCCACCGGGGCGTTCTTGAGCGTTCCCGCACAACGGCCACACATGCGCACCGAAGAGGAGATCAGAGAGCAGTACGAGTTTCTGCAGGAGCAACTCGACGACGAGAACATGAACCACGAGGGCATCAGGCAGATGTTCACCTACTACAAGCGGGCACTCGGCTGGGTGCTCGAGGAGGAGTACATCTGACCGGCCCCGACTCGGGGTCAGCATCGACCGGATCCCACAGTTCGAAACCACCCCTCGTTCCGAGATGCCACGAACCGTCGAAACTACTAAGTCAATAGCATGGGGAACGTCAAGTGACGCTTCGCTTGGAGGGCCGAAGCGTCAGCGGGGACCAATTCAGGGCG
>JAZKSB010000148.1:0-4882 GCA_036626315.1 Halobacteriales archaeon | reverse complement strand
CGAGTTCGAGTACGTCGTCCGCCTCGCCGGGGGTGAACATCGTCGACCCGATCACCGACAGTTGCTCCCAGAAGATGCGGTTCAGCCTCGCGTCCGGGTTCGGGCCGGTGGTCGCACCGGGGACAAGCAGGCGGCCGCCCTTCGCGAGACTGCGCAGCGAGTCGCCGTAGGTCTCCGCGCCGACGTGGTCGACGACCACGTCCACGCCACGGCCGTCGGTCAACTCGTAGACGCGCTCGTCGAAGTCCGTCGCCGTGTAGTCGATCGCCTGGTCGGCCCCGTACTCGCGAGCGGCCTCCAGTTTCGCCTCCGAGGACCCGGTCGCGAACACCTCCGCGCCCGCGAAGTCGGCGATCTGGACCGCCGCGTGGCCCACCCCGCCGCTGGCGCCCAGCACGAGCACGCTCTCGCCGGCCGAGACGTTCCCGCGGGTCATCAGCAGGCGCCAGGCGGTGCCGAACACAAGCGGCGCCGCGGCGGCGGTCTCCCAGTCGACATCCTCGGGGACGGCCACGAGGTTCTCCGGCGGAATGGCCGCGTGCTCGGCGTGGACGCCGGGGACGTGCTCGCCGATGATGTGGTAGCTCTCGCACAGCGACTGTTCGCCGTGGCGGCAGAACTCGCACTCGCCGCAACTCGCGCCCGCCAGCAGCGCCACGCGGTCGCCCGACTCGAATCGGTCCACCCGGTCGCCGGCTTCGATCACCTCTCCGGCGGCGTCGCTGCCGGGGACGTGGGGCATCTCCAGGTCGACTCCGGGCAGCCCCTTGCGGGTCCAGACGTCGAGGTGGTTCAGCGCGCCGGCTCTGATCTCGACAAGCACCTCCTCGGGCCCCGGATCGGGGTCGGGGACGTCGCCGTACTCGATGACGTCGCGTCCGCCGTGGTCGGAAAACTGCACCGCTTTCATGGCCGGTAGGTCGGCAGGCCGGGGGAAAACCTTGCTGGTTCGGCAAGCGGCCGAGGGCGCCGACCCCGTTGCCGGACCCGTGAAGTTTAGACCGTGGGGGTCGTTGACCCCGACATGGTCGACTTCCAGGAGCGCGACACTCGGCGGGGCCTCCCGGAGGACGAGCAGGCGCCCGAGGGGGAGACGGATCCTCCCGACGGGGGACGGGAGGAGGTGGACGACGAACGCCGGGAGGAAGCGGCCGACGAGAACCGGACGGCGACGGGTCGAGCGGGTCCGGACGGCGGGTCACGGTCCAACGATCCGGACAGCGACGACGCTGACGGTCGATCGGCCTCCGACGGTGAGGCCGAGATCGACCAGATTCGCCACCGCCTCGAGGAGCGACCGGAAGATGGGGCCGGAGAGGCCGCCGAGGGAACCCGGACGGACGACGGGCACCACGGGAGCGAATCGGAACCGGACGGCGACAGCGCAAACGAGTCGGACGCGGACCGGACGGGGCGCGACGGCGGGGTGCGATCTCGCGATCACGAGTCGACGGCAGACGGTGGACACGGAGCGAGCGACGACCACGCCCCGGACGACGATCACGACCACGCCCCGGACGACGATCACGACCACGCCTCGGACGACGATCACGACCACGACCACCATCGCCACGACGTCGATACGCTGGGCGCTGCCGTGGTGACCGTCTCGTCGTCCCGGTCGCTGGCCGACGACCCGTCAGGCGATTTCATCGTCCAGGCGCTGGTCGACGCCGGCCACGACGTGGTGACCCGGGAACTGATCCACGACGACTACGACGACATCCAGCACACCGTCGACACGCTGGTGGGCCGGCGCGACGTCGACGTCGTCGTCTCGACCGGGGGCACCGGCGTCTCGCCGGACGATCGGACAATCGAGGCGATCCGGCCGCTCTTCGAGAAGGAACTGCCGGGGTTCGGCCAGCTGTTTCGCCGGCTCTCTGTCGACGACATCGGCACTCGCGCCATCGCCACGCGAGCGACGGCGGGCATCGCCGACGGCGTCCCCGTGTTCTGTCTGCCCGGGAGCCGCGCCGCCGTCGAACTCGGCGTCGAAAAACTCGTCGTCGAGGAGGCCCCCCACCTCGCAGGACTGGCGTCCCGCGGTCACGAGGAGGACGAGGAGCCGTCTCCGGCGACCCCGAACGGGAGACGCCGGTCGACCGGGCGCTCCGACGGCGGCCAGAACTCGGGCCACGAACCGGGCTCGGACGGCGACAGCGGCCCGTGAGCACGCCGGTCGCAGATCCGGTCGCCGGCGCGTCCCGCCACTCTCTTTTGCTGCCCATGCCGAGCGGTGACATGGACAAACAGCAATTGCGCGAGCAAGTCTGGGGGCAACTGGAGGACCGCGGCGAGGCACGGTTTCCGTTTCCGCCACACGGCAGGATCCCCAATTTCGCGGGCGCCGACCGGGCCGCCGGACGGCTGACCGACCTCGACGCCTGGCGGAGCGCCGCCGTGGTCAAGTCCAATCCCGACGCGCCGCAGCTCCCCGTCCGCCGGGCCGCACTCCGTGCGGGCAAGACAGTTTACATGGCCGTCCCGCGGTTGCGCGAGGAGAAGTGCTTTCTCCGGCTGGCCCCCGAGGAGGTCGACGACGTCGACCACGCCACGACCGTCGGCGGATCCGCCGAGGTCGGCGTCCAGGTCGGCCCCGAGGAGATGCCGCCGGTCGATCTCGTCGTCTCTGGGAGCGTCGCGGTGACCGAGACGGGCCGACGAGTCGGCAAGGGCGAGGGGTACAGCGACCTGGAGTTTGCGGTCCTGCGAGAGTTCGGCCTGGTCGACGACGAGACGACGACTGCGACGACCGTTCACGAACTGCAGGTCGTCGAGGACCCCGTCGAAACCGGCGCGCACGACGTTCCAATGGACGCCATCGTGACGCCCGAGCGCACAATCAGGCCCGGTCCGTCAGACAAGCCCGCCGGCGTCGACTGGGGCCTGCTCGACGACGGTGCGATCGAGGAGATGCCAGTGTTGCGGTTGCTATCCAGCGGGTGAGACGGCGGTCCGCGGCCTATCCGGCGGGTGAGACGGCGGTCCGCGGCCTATCCGGCGGGTGAGACGGCGGTCCGCCACTTATTCGGCGGTCGTTGCGGTTCCGGCCCCGCCTCCGTCCCGGTTCCCCTCGACCTCCTGCATCTGGACGTGCTCGCCGACCACGCCGCTCTCTCCGACGACGGGCAGCAGGTTGTATCCCCCGGACTGGCCCTTCCGGACCACCGTTATGTCGAAGACGAATTCCAGCGGCTCGTCCTCGCCGACCTCGAACGGCTTGACGACCTTGAGGCGCTCGCTCGGGAGCATGACGTCGACCGACTCGCCGTCGACGACCCCATCGACCCGGGAAACGGAGAGGTGGATCGAGGAGTAGCTTCCGGCGGGCACCTCGCCGTCGAACACCTCGACGGCTTTCTCGCCGGTGACCGTCGTCAGGTCCACCGTCTCGTCGTCGACGTCGACCTCGACGTATCCATCCCCGTCGTTCCCCTCTCCGTCGTCCGGTTCGGTCTCCGTCTCGGTGGTCTCCGTCATCTCCTCGCCATCTGTCGTGGCGCCCGAGGTCGCCGTCGCTGTGTCCTCAGCCGTTCCGTCGCCCCGGTAGAGCCTGGCGCCGTCGATCGTCACGTCCAGCGAGTCGAACTCCTCGATGGCGACCGGCTGGTCGCTGACGTACAGCCGGAAGGTGCCGGCGGGTTCGTCGGTTTGTCCGCCCGTACAGCCTGCGAGGAGGGTGGCCGCGAGTCCGCCGCCGACGGCGAGGGCTTGTCGGCGGTTCATGCTCGCGTAGGTGCGTTCGTCATCGTCCATGACGTTGCGTTCGGTCATTTGCATTCGGACGGACGGTCTCCGCAAGAATAAACGGGTCAGACCGTGGACCCCAGTTGGCGACAGTTCATCCGAATAAAGGCCCCTTGTAGGCCGCCCGGGCCGCCACTCCAACCGCCGAACCGGTCTGCGCCGAGATCGGGTCCCCGGTGTCAGAAACGGCCGGTACAGACCGCTTCCGCGGCCCCGTACATTTCTGCCTGCGCACGTAAGGGAGGGCATGGTTCGGAGTGGCAGACGCCGACTGCTGCGGGCGGTCGCGGCGAGCGCGACCGCAGGACTGGCCGGATGCGTCGGCGGGTCCGACAGGGAGACGGAAACCCGATCGGCGACGGCGACTCGCTCGTCCGGGCGGACCGAACCGGGCGGAGCGACGCCGTCGGCGGCCGGGCCGTCCACGCCCGTCGTCGGACTCGAAACCGTCGCGTCCGGGCTGTCGGCACCGGTAGCGCTGGTCCCGATCCCGGAAGTCGACAGGCGACTCGTGGTCGAACAGCAGGGCGTGATCAGGGTGCACGACGACGGCCTGCGGGACCGGCCGCTGGTCGACCTCCGCGATGCGGTCGCGTTCGGCGGCGAAAAGGGACTGCTCGGGGCGGCGCTTCACCCGTCGTTTCCCGAGGACCGGCGGCTGTTCGTCCGCTACAGCGCGCCGCCCCGCGCCGGGACGCCGGACGCGTACAGCCACACGTTCGTCCTCGCGTCGTTTCTGCTCGCGGAAGACGGCCTGACGCTGCGGCGGGAGACCGAGCGGTCGGTGCTTGAGATCCCGCAACCCCAGTCCAATCACAACGCGGGCGACCTTGCGTTCGGGCCCGACGGCCTGCTGTATCTCCCGACCGGCGACGGTGGAGGAGCCGGCGACCGCGGGCGCGGCCACGTCGAGGACTGGTACGACGGCGTCGCCGGGGGCAACGGCCAGGACGTGGTCGAGAACCTGCTGGGGAGCGTCCTCCGGATCGACGTCGACGCCGGCGAGCGGGGGGACTACGGCGTTCCCGAGGACAACCCGCTGGTCGGACGGGCGGGACTGGACGAACACTACGCGTGGGGGCTGCGGAACCCCTGGCGACTCTCGTTCGACGGCGAGACGCTCGAGGCGGCC
>JAZKSB010000147.1:0-5001 GCA_036626315.1 Halobacteriales archaeon | reverse complement strand
CTCCCACTCCGGACCATACGCCGTCGTGCCGACGAGGTCGCCGCCGGCGTCCTTCGAGTAAATCAAATAGCGGGCGGCGTCTCCGTCGCGCCACTGCTCGTCGGCGGTTTCGACGAAGTCGGCGACCTCGTCGAGCCTATCGAACCGGAACCAGGGCATGTGCTCGGTCGCGGCCCCCCGCCAGTCGTCCCGTGAGACGAACTCGTACAGGTCGAAGACGTCGACGACCGCCGGCGAGAGCCGCCGGAGCAACAGCCGTTCGGTTTCGATGCGCTCTGGGAACAGGTCCGTGGCCATCGCGGATCCCCGGAGGTGCCGGACGGGGTAAATGAGTGACGGACTCGCGCTGCCCTCAGGGTGATTACTGCGAATCTGCACCCCCGTGCTGATCCGTATCGGGGGTTTGAGCCGCTCCCCCGGCGTCTTTCGACATCGCCGATACAACTACTCGCAGTAATCCCTATCACTCGACGCCGGCCTACGCGATGTCGCGGCTGGTGTCGACGGTGACCTGCTCGGCCAGTTCCAGCTTGATCGCCTCGGTCAGCGCCCGACCGCCCCGGAACTTGGGAACGAGCAGGCGATTCTCGAGCTGTTCGCCGTTGAGCTTCGTCTTCAACTGGAACACCACGTCGGCCATGTACTCGGTGACGTCGCGGTTGTCCGGCTGCCGGTTGCCGTCAAGCCCGTGGAGGAACGCGAGTCCGCCGGTGTTGACCATCTGGGTCTGAAGTTCGTTGAGGAAGTTGCGGTAGCGCTTCTGGGAGCGCTTCTCCAGCGGGTCGACGTTGTCGATGATGAGGTTGGCGTTCTCCGGGAGCGCCCGGATCAACTGGTTGGCCTGGTCGAGCGGCTCCCCATCGTCGCCGATGTGTCTGACCGTCGGGCTGCCCGTCCTGGCGGGCGTCCGGTCCAGCCCGTCCATGACCGCCTGGTCCGACCGACCGGTCGAGAGATACAGCGTGCCCCGGGCCGCCGTCAACTCGTAGAGCAACAGCTCGGCCTGGCTTGCCGGCTCCGCCGTCACGGCGATGATGCTCCCCGACGGAATTCCGCCGTCCAGTTTCCGGTCGAGAATGTCGATGCCGGTCGGCAACCGGGCGTCACTCATCTACAAAAGGCTACTGGCGGAGGCCACATAACGTCTTTGGGCGACGCGAAACTGGAATCGGTGGAGAGGCGGCCTGAAACCTGGAATATCGGGTTTTCGGGGGTAATCACCCGACCGAGACGGGGATCGTTCTGCCGCGCGCCGCACCGGGGTTTATGTGTTCCCCGTCCGCTCGGGAAGGCTCGACAACACGCGTTCGTGGGCCTGCAGCGCAGCGGGTGCCGACAGGGGGGCGTCGACGGCGGGAACCGCAGCCAGCACGGGCGCGTCGAACAGCGATTCGAGCCCGTCCGGGGGTCGGTCGGCCCGCGAGACGACGGCACCGGCGACCGGCGTCTCCAGCGCACGAGCCATCGCGGCGGTCCGGGCAGCGTCACGGAGCCCCGCGGGCGAGGGCGTCGTCACGACGACGGCTGTGTCCGCCGCCCGCAGCGGGACTGCGGCGTCCCGCCCGACGCCGGCGGGGGCGTCGACGAACGACAGAGGGGCCGCACGCCGGACCCTGGACAGGGCCGCGACGGAGACCTCTCCGTCGGTCGGCGCGGCGACGACGCCCGCTCCCGGGGCTCCCGGCACCGGCTGGCCGACCTCGTCAGGGGGCCCGTCACCGAGCCCGGGCGCGCGGTCCACGCCGGCGAGGCGGTGCAGGTCGGGCATGTCGGCGTCGGCGTCGACGGCCAGCGCGGCGGTGCCGTCGGCGGCGGCCGCCTGCAGCAGTCCAAGCGCGGTCGTCGTCTTCCCGGATCCGCCCTTGCCCCCGGCGACTGCGACCATCGTGGCCATGCCGTCGGTGGTCGCCCGATGGGCCATAAAGTTCGGCCCGCCGGTCGGGCAGCGTACGAGCGGAAGGCGTCGGCCTCCCGGCCCATCCAGGGGATTCAAGACGCCCCCCGACCCACTCGGAACCGATGCGGCAGGACCACCTCATCACCACAAAGGGCCTCGCGAGAGGCGACATCGAGGCCGTGCTCGACCGCGCCGCCGAGATCGACGCCGACCCGGGCGCGGTCCGGGGGGAGTTCGAGGACACGCTGCTCGCGCTGGCGTTCTTCGAGCCGAGCACGCGCACGAAGATGAGCTTCGAGTCGGCGGCCAAACGCCTCGGGGGGGACGTCGTGGACATGGGCCACGTCGAGTCCTCCTCGGTGAAGAAAGGCGAGAGCCTCGCGGACACCGTCCGGGTGATCCAGGGGTACGCAGACGCCATCGTCCTCCGGCACCCCCGCGAGGGCGCCGCAAAGATGGCCACGGAGTACGCCGACGTGCCGATCGTCAACGCCGGCGACGGCGCGGGCCACCACCCCAGCCAGACGCTGCTCGACCTCTACACCATCCGTGAGTCTTCGGGGCTGGACGACCTCTCGGTCGGCATCATGGGCGACCTGAAGTACGGCCGGACGGTCCACTCGCTGGCCCACGCGCTGACGAACTTCGACGCCAGCCAGCACTTCATCAGCCCGGAGTCGCTGCAACTCCCCCGGGGGGTGCGGTTCGACCTCCACGAGGCCGGCGCGTCGATCCGGGAGCACACCGAACTCGACGACGTGTTGCCATCGCTGGACGTGCTGTACGTCACGCGGATCCAGCGCGAGCGGTTCCCCGACGAGAGCGAGTACCGCGCGGTCGCGGGCGAGTACCGGATCGACGAGGCCGTGCTGGAGGACGCCCGCGACGACCTGACGATCATGCATCCGTTGCCCCGGATCGACGAGATCGCACCCGGGATCGACGCCACCGACCACGCCAGATACTTTGAGCAGGCACACAACGGCGTCCCCGTACGGATGGCACTTCTGGACCTGCTGCTTGAGGGCGAGCCATGAGCCACACCGAACTCCGCGTCAGCAAGATCCGCAGCGGCACCGTCATCGACCACGTCCCAGGCGGGCAGGCGCTGAACGTGCTCGCCATCCTGGGCATCGACGGCTCCGGGGGCGACGCCGTCTCCGTCGGGATGAACGTGCCCAGCGAACGGATGGGCACCAAGGACATCGTGAAAGTCGAGGGGCGGGAGTTGAGCCAGGACGAGGTCGACGTGCTCTCACTGATCGCGCCCCAGGCCACGATCAACATCGTCCGGGAGTACGACGTCGTCGAGAAGTCCCGGGTCGAGCGGCCCGAGGCGGTTGCCGGCGTCCTGGAGTGTCCGAACCTCGACTGCATCACCAACGCCGACGAACCGGTCGAAACGCGCTTCGAGGTGATGGACGACGGCGTCCGGTGTGCCTACTGCGAGACCATCGTCAGGGAGGACCTCGCCGAGCATCTGGCCGTCGAGTGACCGGATGAGCGTCTCCTCGCCGTCGGTCGCCGAGGGCGGCCTCGACCGGGCGACGCGGCTTGCGGGAGCGGCGGCGGTCGCGGTTTCGGTCGTCGCTGTCTTCGGGTCCGCCGCCCTCGCGTCGTGGGCGACCGGGTCGTGGTTCGGCTGGACGACCCACGCGCTGTCGGCCCTGGGGGCGCCCCACCGGGCGACGGCGCCGGTTTTCAACGCCGGGCTGGTCCTCGCCGGCGCCCTCGGCGTCGCGTTCACCTGGCGGGTCGGGTGCGCCGGAACCAACGCTGCCCACCGCCTGGGAGCGGCACTTCTCGGGCTGTCGTTTGCGAGCCTGGCGCTCGTCGGCGTCTTCGACGTCACCCGCCCGCTGCACGTGCCGGTCGCGGTGGCGTTTTTCCTGCTTTTCACCTACGGGCTGTTCGTCCACGGCACCGGCGACGTGCTCGCCGGCGCGGCCGGCCGCGGGCTGCGGTCGGTGTGGTACGCCGTCGCCCACGTAACCGGCTGGCTGCTGTTCGCGGCGCTGCCGCTTTCCGGCATCGCGCTGCCGGAACTGGTCGGATCGCTGGCGCTGTGGGCGTGGACGCTGCAACTGGTCGTCGATCTGCGACCGTAGAGCCGGCGCTTGCCGGCCTAGGCCCACCCCTGCCGGGAACGAACGACTTACCCGCCACGGCACTCGAACGGTTGGTATGTACGGCGTCGTCACGCGCAACGCCGAGGAGATCGAGTGGGCGGAGTTCGACGTCGGGTTCTACCAGATCAAGACCGTCGCCGGTCGCCAGGAGGAGCCGATAGAGACGGGCGTGAACATGATTTCGGCGTTCGGCGACAACAACGCCACCGACGACGAGGGGCTGGTGGCCGTCGACGAGGAGGGACGCCCCGCGACCAGCGACCGGAAGTACTTCGACTGGACCCACGTCTGCCCGACACACGACGACTACCGCGAGGGGCTGCTGGAGATGGTCGATGACGCCGTCGCGGCCAACGACGACCTCCGGCTGGACGACGTCGGATTCCCCCGCCACGGATACTGCTACTGCGACCGGTGCAACCGCCGGTTCGCCGAGTGGGCCGACGAACGCGACCGACCACGGGACGAGCAGGCCCGGTTCGACTGGCGTGCGGAGGTGATCACCGACTTCGTCGCGGCGGCCGCCGAGCGGGTCCCCGGCGAACTCTATCTCACGCTCTTCCCCGACCCCTATCCGGGTCATCTCTACGAGCGGTCCGGCCTCCACCTGGACGCCCTCGAGGAGTACATCGACGAGTTCGTCGTACCGCTGTACGACACGGCCTACGAAACGACCTACTGGCTGAACGCCATCGCCTCGGCGTTCGACGACCGCCTCGACCGGTTCAGCATCGAACTCTACGCGGTCGATCCGGACCTGGAGAACCTCACGAAGGCCGCGGAGGTCGCCGGCCACTACGCCGAGTCCGTCGTCTTCGGCTACGACGCCACGAGCGCACGCGGCGCCATCCGCCGCCTGGAGGCCGCCGAGGGCGACACCTACACCCCCGACGACGTGGAGGGCGACCGGACGGCGTCGACCGGCGGCGGCCACGACCACGGCGGCGGCCACAGCCACGGCCACGGGCACGGCCA
>JAZKSB010000146.1:0-5046 GCA_036626315.1 Halobacteriales archaeon | reverse complement strand
CGAACATCCCTTCAACGGACGCCTTCGCCCGCTACCCGGCGACCTCGTCGACTAGAGCCGCCGGGTCGACCTCGTCGAGGAAGTCGACAACCTCGTCGGTTTCCTCCTCGGGCAGGTCATCGGCGGCGGTGTAACACTCCCGGCACAGCGGCATTACTAGCGTCCCGACCGGGGAACTTCGGCCCCGCTCGCGTTCGAGGTAGTCGACCCAGTCGCCGGGGAGGCGCATCGACCGCCGCGGGTTGAACTCGCCGCAGCGTGCACAGCGCTTGCTCATGGCTCTATCGAGGGATGCCGTCAACTTCAACGTTTGTCGTCAGGGGGACGTGGTGGCAGTGCCTGCCAGGGTGACAATTATAGTAGAAATCTACAATATTTAAATCCGTGCTCCGCGGGACTCCGAGCGATGGGACTGTCAGATCGGTATGCGGAGACGATCACCCGCTACAGCAGGGTCGTCGTGGTCGTGATGGTCGTGGCGACGCTGGTCGTCGGGAGCGCCGCCGGCGACGTCGAGTCGAACGTCCAGATCGCCGCCTTCGAAAGCGACTCCGAGGAGGCGGAGAAACTGGAGTACGTCGGGGCGAACTTCACCTCCGAGCGCGAGAACGTCACGGCCGTGCAGGTTGTGTTCCGAAACGGCGACGCGCTCTCGAAGGAATCGCTACTGGCGGAACTGCGCCTCCAGCGGAGCCTGCTCGAAAACGAGACAGTGGGGGCCACGCTCGCCGACCGTCCGATCGTGGGGCTGTCGAACCTGGTCGCGACGGCGGCGATCCGCCGGGGGGCCGGGGACGTGCCCGGTAGGAACGCGACACCCGGCGGCGCATCTGCCCCGGAGCGGGTCGGCGGTACTCCCCCGCTCGACGCCCAGATCGACACACTGCAGTCGATGTCGGAGGCGGAAGTCGACCGCGTGCTCGCGACGCTACTGGCGCCGGACGCCGATCTGCCCGGTGACGTCGACCCCTATCGGCTGTTGCCCACCGACTACGAGCGAGGCAGCGCGGAGGCGGACGCCCGGATGATGTTCGTCTTCCAGGCGACTCCGGAGGGCGACTCGGAGTCCGAACGCATCGCCGACGCACAGCTGGCGATCCGGGACCTGGTTGGCCAGGACCGGTTCGACGGGTCGGGGTCGGCGTTCGCGTTCGGCGCCGGCATCGTCGACGCCGAGAGCAGCGCCGCGACCGGCGATAGCTTCGCGCTCATCTCGCCGTTCGCGTTCCTGCTGGTCGTCGCCATCATGCTGTACGTCTACAGGGACCCCCTCGACGTCGCCCTGGGGCTGGTGGGAATTGTTGTCGTGCTCGTCTGGATGGGCGGGTTCATGGGGTGGTTGGGCATCGGAGTCACCCAGATCCTCATCGCGGTGCCGTTTCTCCTGATCGGATTGAGCATCGACTACGGCCTGCACGTGGTGATGCGGTACCGGGAGGCCAGGGCCGACGGCGAGAACGCCCCTCACGCGGGGATGCAGCGTGGCCTCGCCGGCGTGACGGTGCCGCTGGCGGCGACGACGTTCACGACGGCGGTCGGCTTCCTGGCCAACTACACCAGCCCCATCGTCTCCATCCGGGAGTTCGGCCTGGTCAGCGCCGCGGGCATCGTCGCCGCGTTTCTCGTGTTCGCGGTTCTGCTGCCGGCGCTGAAACTGGAACTCGAATCGCTGCTGGAGCGGGTCGGCGTCGACCGCACGCGGGCGGCATTCGGTCGGGCCGGCGCGGCCGGCACCGCGCTGACGCTGGGCACGAGGGCGGCGCGGATCGCGCCGGTCGCCGTCGTCGTCGTGGGGCTAATCGTGGCCGGTACGGGCGGCTACGCAGCGACGGACGTCGAGACGAACATCGACCAAACCGACTTCCTGCCCCGGGACTCGCCCGACTGGATGGATGCGCTACCGGGCGATCTCGCACCGGATGATTACCGGGTTCGGGAAAATGCCATCTACGTCGACGACAACTTCCTCCAGTCGATGGACCGGACCCGGGCCGAACTGCTGATCGAGGGCAACGTCACCGACCCGGCGACTCTCGAAGGGGTGGCTGCGGGTCGACAGGCCGTTGCCAGCAGTTCGAGCGCGGTGATCCTGGCCGACGGCGACCCGCGGGTGCTCGGCCCGCTGTCGGTGATGCGGTCGGTCGCCCGGGAGAACGAGTCGTTCGCGGCTACCCTCGATACCGCCGACGCCGACGCCGACGGCGTGCCCGACCGGAACCTTGCGGCGGTCTACGACGCCCTCTATCGCGTCGCTCCGGAGCGGGCGAGCCAGGTGATCTACCGCGAGGGCGGCGAGTACCGTGCCCTGCGGATGCAGGTCGCGGTCCGTGCCAACGCGGATACCGACACGATCACCGACGAAATGCGGTCAGTCGCGGCGATTCTCGCCGACGAGACGGACCTGGCAGTGACAGCGACCGGCCGACCGATCGTCCAGAACATCGTTCAGGCGGACCTGTTGCAGACGCTCGTGCAGGGCTTTCTGCTGACGCTGGGGGTCATCCTGGCGTTTCTGACGCTTATCTTCCGGCGTCGCCACCGGTCGCTGACGCTGGGCGCGGTGACGCTGCTCCCGGTCGTGTTCGCGCTGGCATGGATCCTGGGGACGATGAACCTGCTCGGGATTCCGTTCAATACGGAGACGGCCATCCTCACCAGCATCGCCATCGGCCTCGGCGTCGACTACGCGATCCACGTCAGCGAGCGCTTCGTCGAGGAGCTATCGGACGACCCGCACGCGGCTATGGAGCGAACTCTCGCGGGGACCGGCGGTGCCCTGCTGGCCAGCGCCACCAGCACCGCCGTCGGTTTCGGCGTGCTCGTGCTCGCGCTCGTCCCGTCGCTGCAGCGGTTCGGACTGGTCACTGCGGTCACCATCGTCTACGCGTTCCTCGCCAGCGTGGTGTTGCTCCCGAGCCTGCTCGTGCTCTGGGAGCGACACGTCGCCCCAGGCCGTATCCGGCAATGACGGGTCTTTGAAGCCTTCTGACGGATTCGTTTCGGGACACTTATGGTGCACTTTTTTGGGCTGTGAAGGCAACAAGATTGATATGGCAAGATCCACACGCCGGCCGTTTGGCGTTATATTCGCCGCCACGTGGGGACTGGTCCAGGCAGGGATGCTCACAGCCAGGGCAACGGGCCAGAGCGCGGTCCCGGCGCTGTTGCCGGAGGCGGTCCTCGACGGGGCGCTGCTGGTCGCCGCCCAGGGTCTGCTGGCGGTGCTGTTGCTGCTTGCGGGAGTGTTCGTCTACCGCCAGACCGCTTGGGCGCGCCGCCCCGCGATGTTCGCGTTCCTGCTCGCCGGGGCCACCACCGCGGCCACGCTGATCGACTTCTCGATGCTCGGGTTCGTCATCGCGTTGCTCGACGCGTCGGCGGTGGTGGTGCTGGTCATGCACGCCGACGCGTTCCACAGCGAACGGCCGGAGATCGATGACTCCGACAGCGCGAGCAAGTTCGGGGTCTGACCGCCCGACGCCGCACCGTGCGGGTGGAACGACGATGTTTTCGCGTCAGTACTTGGGGTCGGCGCCAGTGACCTCGTAGACCTCAGCCATGATCCCGTCTCGCTCGGCGCGCCAGTCCTCGAAGCCGCCAGGGTCGGACGGATACGACTCGTAGTGGTCCATCAGCCGGTCGGCGACCCGCTTGGTCCGGTAGAGGTCCGTCACCAGCCCGAAGTGGCCCAGCGACCGCAGGGCGACCCGGAGTTTCAGCGCCAGCCCGAAGTCGGCGCTGCCGGAGTACAGCGCCTCCGAGAGTTTCGCCGTGGGCAGCGCCGACAGCAACCCCATCAGGTCGTCGACGTCGACGGCGGTCGTGAAGATGTTGTAGACGTCCAGGCCCGCGTACCGGGCGCCGAAGTGGTCCATGACCCGCTCGTTGTACCGCCAGAGGGCGTCCTCGCCGTACTCGCCGTCCTCGATGGCCCGGACGGCCTGCTCGCCGGCGTAGTTGCCCGCGTAGGCGGCCCCCGCGATGCCGCCGCCGGTCGTCGGGTTGACGTGGCCGGCGGCGTCGCCGGCGGCGATGAAGCCAGGATGCACCGCCGAGTCGTAGGGCCGGCGGGTCGGCAAAGCCGCACCGAGTTTGTCCATGACGGTCGCGCCCTCGAACTCCGGGCGATTCATCAGATCCCGCTTGAGGTCCTCGACGAGTTTCATGGGCGGCTCGGTCATCTGGAACCCGAGTCCGGCATTGATCTCGGTGTCGGTCCTGGGGAAATACCAGAGATATCCCGCTGCACGCTCGGTCGGCTTGAACACCAGCGCGTCGTCCCAGGGGACGGGCTCCTCGACCTCGATGATCTCCCGGTAGGCGGACGAGAAGTGGGAGTAGTCGACGTTGGTGTCGAACGTCGACCCCGAGAGGTCGGCGAGGTCCTGCAGGATCGACAGCGACCCGGCCCCGTCGACGACGACCTCGGCGTCGAACTCGTGGACCTCGCCACGGCGCTTGCCCCGCACGCCGCTCACCCGACCGTCGTCGTCCTGTTTGACGTCGTTGACGACGACCTCGTAGAAGAAGTCCGCGCCGGCGTCGCTCGCGCCCTGGATGACCTGCCGGCCGTACTCCCAGCGGTCGACGACCGCCAGCTTTCCGGGCACGGGGATCTCCAGGACGTCGCCGGTCTGGGGGATCTCGAACCGGCCGTGGTCGACCGCCGTGTTGGTCATCGCCGGCTCCAGGGTCTCCTCCGGGATGACCTCAGGGAAGGCGTCGGCGCCCTTGAGCGCGTCGCCGCAGGCGATGTGGCCGGCTTCCTCGGCGTTTTTGCGCTCGACGACGGCAACCTCGTAGCCGGCGTCGGCGACCGTCGCGGCGGCGTAGGAGCCGGCGGTCCCGGCGCCGACCACGACGACGTCGTACTCGTGGGTGGGCATGTCCCGCCTTCGTCGGTCCGGCGAGAAAACTCTTGTCACCCGGGGCGGCCGGGGTCCATGGCTGGCGGAAAAGAGTTATGAGGGGGTCCCGCATACCGCCCGGACATGCCAGAACACACCGTCGAGTTCGTCGGCACCGGCGAGACGATGCACGTCGCCG
>JAZKSB010000145.1:0-5105 GCA_036626315.1 Halobacteriales archaeon | reverse complement strand
GTGGGGCGATCAATCCGGCGCCGACTCGCTGTGGCACGCCGAAAACGACGGCAACGAGGACGCCGAGGACGATGAAGACGACGGCAACGAGGACGACGACGGCGACGTCGACGCCGCTCCGGCGGATGCCGGATCGCTGCCGGTCGTGCCCGACGCCAGCGGGGAAAGGACCACGCTGCCGGCCAACTCCGGCGGCCTGGGTCCGCTCGACGCCGACGACGGCTCCGGCGCCACCCCCGGCCCCGACGTCGACGTGGACGTGGACATGGACGTCGACGACTCCGGGGACGCCGGCGGCACCCACGGCATGACGATGGCGATCACCTACAACGCGGCCCGGCGGTTCGCGAACCCCGCGGAGGTCGCCGTGGACGCGAAAGGCTGGGTGGACTGGCTGGGCATCGTCGGCGACGTCCCGGCGTACACGATCAACGCCTTCCTGCGGGAGTCCGGGGTCGACTCGGACTTCTTCAACGGGACCGACGACCCCGACGAGCGCCTCGCGAAGATCGACGAACACTCCTCGTTTTACGCCGAGCGGATGGTCGTCGTCGGCGTCGAGGGCGAAGACGAGTGGATCGCCGAGGAGGCAGCCTGGGAGTTCATCCCGCTGGCGGAGGCCGCAGGCGAGGCCGACTGGGCGCTGCAGGACCCCGAGGACTGACTGACGGCCTGGCTCCCACTCCCCCGGTCGACCGCCGTTCCGACGGATTCAGCTGATCCGGATAGCTGCCGCCATCCCGGCGGCACCGACCAGAACCGCGACGGGGCCGGCAGCGAGGACGGCGTCGACCGCGTCCGGAAACGGCGCCAGAAGCGGGACGAACGACCGCAGGTCCAGGCCGACCACGACCAGCGCGCCGACGACGTCGAACAGCAGGTCGAAGCCGGTGTCCGTCCAGCCGTAGTGGACGAGCACGGGCTCGACGCCGTACCGCTCGCCGAGTTCGCGGGCGACGAGTTCGACCAGTTCCCAGACGAGTCCGAGCGCGAGCGTGCCGCCGACCGTGGCCGCCGCGACGGCGACCGGCCCGGGGCCGTCAGGAACGACCAGCAGCGCCGCGTACAGCAGCGCCGCGAGCAGCGCCCCCGAGACAGTGTGGGTCAGGTGGTCCCACCACCACGTCGACTCGTAGCGCCCGCGCATCCCGAGTTGGTGGAGAAAGCCCGCGCTCGCGGTCCACAGAAACAGTTCCGAGGTCGCCCCGACCCGGGCGGCAAGCGGGGACGGGGGCGCCACCGCGAGCGCGCCGGGTACGAGCGCGACGACCAGCATCGCCGCCCCGTTGACGACGGTGGCGCCGTCCCCCTCGCGGGCGCCCTGGACGGCGGTCGCGACGATGCCGGCCACCAGCAGCGCGGCGGCGAGTTCCAGCGCCCAGTTCATCTCGACTGGCCGTCGGGTTCGCACCGACTCCCGTTCATCGTTTCGGTATCGTGACCGTCGGGTTCACGCGTCGGAGTCGGGTCCCGTGGTGGGCTCGTCGGCCGTCCCGCCGTCGGTGGTTTCGCCGGCCGTCCCGCCGTCGGTGGTGACCGTCCCGTCACCTGTGGCGCCGTCGCGTTCGCCGGCGGCGCCAGCCGGTACGGAGTCGTCGACCAAGTACCGGGTCGGCAGCGCCTCCTGTACCCGCGGCGGCAGCGCCGGCACGACCTCCTCGAGTATCCACGCGGCGACGTCCGGGAGATGCCGGCGCACCGCGGCGTAGACGCCCCCGACCGCGACCGCGCCGACGGCGACCCAGCGCAGCGGCCCGTCGACGGCGACGACCAGCGGCACCGCAAGCGTCGCCGACAGCAGGAAGTCCCGGGGCGACCCGTCGTAGCCCACCCAGCGGCGGGGCTCGATCCACCGGCCGCGGTAGTGGTCGTACACCGCCCGGTCGGAGGTTCCCTTCCAGGGGCGCATCTCCAACCCCCCGCCGAGGGCGTCGCTGACGCTGTGGACCGCCGCGCCGACCAGCGCGACCGCGACCGCGACGGTCGCCGTCGTCGGCCACGTAAGCGCCACGGCGACCGCCGGCGCGGAAAGCACCGAGTAGTAGACCGGGAAGTGCAGCGTCTTGCGGTGGCCGGCGTACATGTCGAGATCCGGCAGCGACCCGCCGACGAGCCCCGCGAGCAGCGCCGCTCCCGCGAACTCCGGCGCCGCCATCGCGACCGGCAGCGCCAGCAGCAATCCGACCAGGGCGTGGGTCGGGAGCATCATTGTATCCTTATCGAAGGGACAGGAAGTGTTTAATGTATCGGTCGTGGGGGCTGTTGGCGGGGAGCGGGCGTCATCGGTGCTCGTCGAGTTCCTCGTCGCGCTCGCGTTCGCGTCGTCCGTCTTCGTCTTTCATCTCGCGCAGGTGGTCGAGCACTTCGCCCCGCTCGTAGCGACCGGCGTGGACCCCCTGCATCTCCTCGACCGATGGGAGGGGTTCGACGACGATCTTGCCGTCTTCCTCGTGGATCAGAACCTTCCCCGGGGTTTCGATGCCGAACCGCTCCCGGAGCTCTTTCGGAATCGTGGCCTGGCCCTTCCGGGACACGCGAATTATGTTCATGGCGGGTCGGACGCGTTGCCGAACGCGTCGGCGGGGAACCGCTGTTGGAGTGCCTCGATCGCCCGGTCGCGGGCGGCCGTGCCGGCCCGTTCGAGGTCGGCGGCCTGCTCGTGCAACCCGGCGACGGTCTCGTGGTCGTCGATCCACGGCAGGTTGCTCCGCACGACGAACAGCGCGCCCTGCAGCGCCGCGTGGGCCAGATAGACGCCGACGGCGGCGTCGACGACCGGGTTGCGGTCGCCGGCGGCGACCACGTCGGCCGTCCGCTCCAGGACGGCCACCGTCGCCTCGGCGGTCGCAAGCGGCACCGCCGTCGCCCGCTCGACGTCCTCGGCGGTCGGCGGCTTGTCGGCGTCCTCGAACAGCTCCGCGACGACGGCGGCGTCGCGCTCGCGCAGGTCCAGCAGCTCCGCGCGGCGGGCCCGGAGGTCCTCCCGCGCCGCGGCCAGGTCGGTCGGTCCGTCGGGGTCGCCGGTGTGGATGCAGGCCATCTCCGCCAGCGCCGCCGCCGTCGCGCCGGCCAGCGCCGCGCTCGCGCCGCCCGACGGTGCGACCCGCTCGGAGGCGACTGCGGACAGGAACTCGTCGATCGAGGCGTCGTGGCTCATGGGTGGCCGCTTCGGCGGGCGCCCGGTAAGTGTTGTGCTCAACGCCCCGGCGATGCAGGCTCGCGGGTCGGCTGCCGGGGGGCCAAGCGATTTGTCGGCCCGTCTCGAACCGCCGGCATGGCCGGGGACCTGGTCTGTCATGACTGCGGGGCGACCTACGACGACGGTCGAACGCGGTGTGACTGCGGCGAGCCGCTGTGGTACGACGTCGCCCCCGACGGGTTCGCATGGGACGCGACGGCGGACGGCCGGGGCGTCCGGCGGTACGCCGACCTGCTGCCCGACGTGGCCGTCGAGGGGCTTGGCGTCGGGACCGGAGGCGGGGGCGTTGTCGGGATCGGGAGCGGGGACGAGGCCCGGACCGGAGCCGCGCGCGTAGTCGGGAGAGGGAGCGGGGATACGGGGCGTCCACGCACCGACCTCGCCGGCGCCGCCGGCGATACGCCGCTGGTCCGTGCGGGTCGGCTGGACGAGTTCGCGGGCGCACGCGTGTGGCTGAAAGACGAGACCGAGAACCCGACGGGGAGCTTCAAGGATCGGGGCAGCGCGGTCGGGGTCGCCGCCGCGGCGGCCCGCGGCACCGAGTGTGTCGGGACGGTCTCGCACGGCAACATGGCGATGAGCGTGAGCGCGTTCGCGGCCGCGGCGGGGCTGGAGGCGCTCGTGCTGGTGCCCGCCGACATCCCGCCCGAGCGACTGGCCCACGTCGCCGCCTACGACCCGGAACTAGTGGCCGTCGACGGCGACTACGGGCAACTGTACCGGGACACCCTCGCGCTGGAGCACCCGGTCGCGTTTCTCAACTCCGACGTGCCGCTTCGGGTGGCCGGCCAGAAGACGACCGCCATCGAGATCGCAGAGGCGTTCGCCCGCGGCCTCGGCGACGCGATGCCGGACGCGGTGGTGCTGCCGGTCAGCAGCGGCGGCCACGCCAGCGCGGCCTGGAAGGGGTTTCGCGACCTGGTGGCGGCGGGGCTACTCGACGCCGCGGCGATGCCCCGCCTGTATCTCGTCCAGGCGGCGGCCTGTGCCCCGATCGCCGCCGCCGACCGCCGGGGCGCCGACGCGGTGACGCCGGTCGCGGCCGGCGAGACGATCGCGTTCTCGATCGCAAACGGCGACCCGCCCAGCGGGAACCGGGCGCTCGCAGCGGCCCGCGAGACCGGCGGCGCCGTGGTCTCGGTGGGCGACGAGGCGATCCGGGAGGCCCGGCGCGTGCTGGCGACCCGGGCGGGGTTGCAGGTCGAGCCGGCGAGTGCGGTCGCGCTCGCGGGGCTCCGACAACTGGCGGCGGACGGTGCGGTCGGCGACGAGGAGGACGCCGTCGTCGTCGCGACCGGCACGGGGTTCACCGAGGCCGACGCGGGTGCCGGCGCGGATGCGGTCGATCCGACGACGATCGATCTGGCCGATCTTGCGGAGGCGGTCGACGGCCTCGTCGGGTAGGCCCGTTTACGGCCTCGTCGGGTAGGCCCGCCGACGGCTTCGTCGGGTAGGCCCGCCGACGGCTTCGTCGGGTAGGCCCGCCGACGGGGCCGGACGGCACGGAACTGTCGGACGCGGGCCGCGCCGGCGCTTTTTATTCGTGGCCGTCCTACGGCCGCCGACTCGGGTGACCACTCGTGGCCGTCTCCGTCGTCGAACTCGTGCCGGTCGTTTCGCCGGTGGAGCGGTGGGTGTGGGGCGTCGCGCTGGTGTTTTTCGGCGTCGGCGACGCGGTGACGACGGCGGTCGCGATCCACCGGTACGGCGCCGTCGAGACGAACCCCCTCGTGGTCCGGGTGGCCGGTCGCCGGCCCTCGACCGCGGCGACCGTCGCGTTCAAGGTCGGGATGCTCCTGGCGGCGGGGGCGGTCTACGTTGCGGTGCGGGCGGTCGGCGGCCGGCTGCCCGCGCTACTCGTCCCGCTTTTGCTGTCGGGGTTCGGCTTCTGGGCGGTCCGGACGAA
>JAZKSB010000144.1:0-5145 GCA_036626315.1 Halobacteriales archaeon | reverse complement strand
CGTGGACCCGACCCCTGGCGACCCCGCGATCTGCAGTCGCAGCGGCGTGTCGGTGAGTCGCGTCGCGCCGGCCTCGACCGCCTCCCGGACGGCGGCCTCGTCGGCGAGCACGAACACGTTGTGGTCGCTCGTGCTGACCTCCAGCACCGACTCCTCGAACACGACCTCCGGGTGGTCGGTGTATTTCGCGACGATGACCGCGAACGGGGCGTGGTCCCCGACAACGAACGGGTCGTACCCGTGGGCCGAGAGAACGGCCGCCGCATCCTCGTAGTCGTCCTCGGGGATTTCGAACCGGTACCGGCGGGGGTCGTAGAACGGCTCCAGCGCCTCGAACACCTCAGACTCCTCGAAGTACTCCCGTATCAGGTACGCCTCGCCGACGGGAAAGACGTTGACCCGGGTTCCTGTACCGCCCGCCCTGGGGCCGGCCGCGTCGGTCGTCCCGGCCCCCGGGTCGGGCCCGACGATCGAGTCGACGACGCCCCACTCGTGGCCCGTCCGGTCCTGGCTCATGGTCGGCAATGGTTCGCCCTGCAACATAAGGCCGAGCCATCCGCGGAGTGAAAGTGAAAGTGACCGACGGCCCGACGGCGCTCTGTGGCCCGGTGCGGTCGTCGGGAACCGGTCGCGCTCCGGTTGATCCAGACGGGTCACGTGGTCAGTCCCTCGGCCACCTGCAGTCGCAGGGTGGTCCGCCGGGGACGGGTAGTGCCGAAATCAGCGATCGCCCCGGAGGGCGTGGCGACAGGTCGCGCCGGTGTCGAGTTCGACTCGTCCGGCACGCCAGTCGCCGAATGGCGGTTCGATCCGCTGCGGGATCTTTTTGTAAAGCCTTAAGCCCGACCGTGAGAACGTCCGAAACATGGACGACATTTTCGTGGCGCGGCTGATGACCTCCCCCGTCGAGACGGTCGATTCGGACACGCTCGTGGAGGACGCGGCGAACCTGATGCTCGATGAGGATATCGGGTCCGTCGTCGTAATCGACGGCGACGGGGCGCTCGCCGGCATCCTCACCAGCACCGACTTCGTGCGCATCGTCGCCGAGCGAAAGCCCAAAGACCAGACGCCGGTCTCCGAATACATGACTACGGACGTGGAGACCGTCGGGGCCCAGGACCTGGTCGAGGCGGCGGCAGACCGGATGATCCAGGGCGGATTCCACCACGCGCCGGTCGTCGACGATGAGGAGGGCGTCGTCGGCATCCTCTCGACGACGGACCTGACCGCCTACCTCTCGGACGTCCAGGACCCGAGTCCCTGAGGCGAGCGCCGGCGGGCGCCCGGGGGCCCGGCGACGGACGCGGCATCGAAGCGCTGTTTTGGGCCGGCAACCGTCGGGTCGTCCGGCCATGCCTGCGTTCGAGACCTACGAATGCAGGAACTGCGGCGAACAGTTCCGTGCCGTCGAGGGCTCAAACGCGGCGGAAAACCGGTACTGCAGTCCGTGCTGAGCGAGCGAGGGGAAGGGACTGACCTGATCGGCCGTCAATGCTTCGGTTCGATCACTCGCCGGGCGAGTAGTTCGGTGCCTCGTCGGTGATCATCACGTCGTGAGGGTGCCCTTCCGTCTGGCCGGCCCGCGTCGTGCGGACGAACTCCGCCCGCTCCTTGAACTCGAGGATCGACGCCGCGCCGACGTAGCCCATCCCGGACTGCATGCCCCCGACCAGCTGATGGAGTTCGTCGGCGACACTCCCCTTGTAAGGGGTCGCCGCCTCGACGCCTTCCGGCACGTAGTCCTCGTCGTCCTCCTCTTTCAGGTAGCGGTCGGCGCCGCCATCGCCGGACTGCATTGCACCGACCGACCCCATCCCGCGGTACTGCTTGTACTTCTTGCCGTCCATCGTGATCACCCGCCCCGGCGCCTCGTCGGTCCCCGCGAAGTACGACCCGAGCATGACGGCGTCGGCGCCGGCGGCGATGGCCTTGATGGCGTCGCCGGAGTAGCGGATCCCGCCGTCGGCGATGACCGGGACGTCGTACTCGCGGGCGACGTCGGCGACCTGCGCGACGGCGGTTATCTGGGGCATGCCGGCGCCCGTGACCACGCGGGTCGTGCAGATCGACCCGGGGCCGATGCCGACCTTGAGGCCGTCCGCGAACTCGACGAGGTCGCGGGCGGCCTCGCGGGTGCCGATGTTGCCGACCACGACGTCGGCGTCGACGGACTCGGTGATGGTGCGGGCGCCCTCGACGACCGTGCTGTTGTGCGCGTGGGCGGTGTCGACGAACAGGACGTCCACGCCGGCGTCGTCGGCGGCCTCCGCACGGTCGAATTCGGTCGGTCCGACGGCGGCGCCGACCCGGAGTCGCCCCTCGCCGTCGCGGACGGCCTCGTCGTACTCGCGGCGTTCGAGGATCCCCGCCATCGTCACCAGTCCGACCAGGCGGTCGCGCTCGTCGACCAGCGGCACCCGCTCGATCTTGTGTTCGTACATCAACTCCAGCGCCTCGCGGGCGGTGACGTCCTTCGGGGCGGTAATGACCTCGTCGGTCATCGCTTCCCGCACCTCGTCGGACTCGCCGACCTCCAGGTACGGGCGGATGTCCGTGCCGGAGATGATGCCCAGCACCTCGTCGTCGTCGTCGACGACGGGAGCACCGGAGACGCCCTCCCGGCCCATCATCCGGTCGACCTCCCGGACGGTCTGGTCTGGGCTTGCGGTCACCACGTCGTCGCGCCGGATCACGAGTTCGTCGGTCCGCTTGACCTGCTGGATCTCGGCAACCATTCGGTCGACGTCCATGTTGCGATGGAGGACGCCGAGACCGCCCTGTCGGGCCATCGCGACGGCCAGTTCGCTCTCGGTGACGGTGTCCATCGCCGCCGACAGCACCGGAACGTTCAGGTCGACGTTGTTCGACGCCCTGGAGGCCATGTCGGCCTCGTCGGGTTCGACGTCGCTGCGCTTCGGCTTGAGCAACACGTCGTCGAACGTCAGCGCCTCGGGGACGCGCAACTTCTCGGAGAAGAACTCCTGCTCTGAGGACTCTCTCGCCATGTCGACCGTGTGCCGCCCGGGGGGAAAAGCGTTGCGAGAGCGTGCGAGCGGCGGGACCGGGCCGAACGGACCGTGGCGGTCCCGTGCTGTGAAACGCCCGAACACGGGTCGACGAATAAGCCTTTCCCGGGTGTGGAAATCCGTCTCACGCAACGTTTATTGCCGAAAATCCATCTCCAATGGGTATGGACTCCACCAGTCCTGCGCCCGGACGCATCGTCGGTTCGATGACTGCGATGGCGGCCTCCGTAGCTTTCTTTATGGCGCTTACACTGGTGGGGCGACTCCCGAATCCGTCGAACGCATCGAAACCCGCCCAGCACGCGGCACCCGATGCGGACACCGGGAGCGAACACGGCTCGACGGAGTACGGGAGCTATCCCGGATGACGGATGAGTAGTTCGCGGCATCCGATAGCCCTTCGCCTGGAGCGCAGCGTCGGCGACCCGACCAGGCTGCTGGCAACCGTGATGCTGCTGCCGCTGGTCGACGGCATCTTCCCGGCGCTGGTGCTGGCCGGTGCACTGGATACGTGGGCCGGCGTCGTCCAGGTCGGACTGCTCGTGTTCGGCGGCAGCGCCACGCTCGCGGTCGTGCTCGCGGAAATGACCGGGTCCCGGCGCGACCAGGTCCTGACCGTCCTCGCGGTCGGGGTTCCGCTTGTCCTGCTCGCCGGCCTGGAGGCCGCACTGGCGCCGACGATCGCGGGCGTGCTGAACCTGGAGACGTTCGCCCGGTTCGCGGCGCTGGTCGTCGGCGCCATCGCCGCGAAAACCGCCAGCGCCCGGGTCGGGGAGTACCTGCCGCGTCCGGCGGTCATCGTCGGACTGGGCTTCGTCGCCAGCGTCGACCCCACCGCCGCGGAACTCGTGCTGTCGGTCGACCGGACCGCGGTCGTCCACGGCGTCGCGGCGGGGCTGGTGGGCCTCGGATTCGCGCTCGGGGTCGCCCTGCTGGGGCCGTATCTGCGGGCCAACGTCGCCATCGACCGGTTCCGGTTCGGCAGCGCCGTCGCGCTGGGCCTGCTCGCGCTCACGCTCGTCGGCTTTCCGTTCGGTCGGGCCCCGCTCGCGGTCATCGCTGTGACCGCGCTGTTCACGTTCGACCCCGACAGGGAACCCGGATCCGGCGCGGAATCGGTCGGCGGCGCCGAGCCAGGGACCGAACAGCCTCCGGCGTCGGAACGTGCCCGGCTGGCTGCTGACGGCGACGGCGGGACGACGCCGGTCGGCCCGGCGGTCGCAGTCTCGGACGGCGACGGGTCGGTCGTCGGGACGAGCCCACCGGAGCCCGGTGACGGCGAACCCGTTCCGGGTACCGACGACTCCGTCGCCGGCGACGTCGACGGCGACCGCCCACCCTGGCTGTAGAGGAAGGCTTACTTGCCTGGATTCCCCACCGCAGGTATGGCCGACAACAGGGTCGTTCAGGGGCGAATGGTCACCGCGGAACGGCTCGCGGAACTGATCGAGGACGAGTCCGTGATGGAGGCCGAGCCCATCCGCGACGCCGACTTTGCCTGTCCCGACTGTGGCGGCGACGTGCTGGCCGTGGGGTACATGCCGTCGATCACCGAGTTCGTCACCGGCTACAAGTGCCAGGAGTGCGACTGGACCGACCGCGAAGTCGACGACTGAGCGCTGGCGCTCCCGCCGCCGGGCAGGCCGCGAATTGCCGAACCGTAACGGCTTTAGGGAACATCGTCAAACGTGGACGTGCGAGGGGTCGTGGCCTAGTCCGGGAAGGCGGCTGACTCCAGAGGCAACGTGCGCCCGGGACGACGCTCCAGCTGATATACCGAGCGGGTGGCTGATCACCGCCCGCGTTGACGACCCTCTGGAGTTCCGAGGCGCACACGACCGGAGATATCAGCCGATCGGGGGTTCAAATCCCTCCGACCCCATCGGATTTTTAAGGAAAGTCCTGACAAACAGACAAATACTGATGACCAATAATGGGTTACAGAATTAGATTGCTGTCCCAGAAACCTGTTCCATTTCAGGAGACTGCTCCTACTGAACTTGTGTCGAGTTCGAATTCTGAACCTAAGCTGAGTTGTAATGACGAATTCGGATGAGCTGCTGTTGACGGCGGCGAAACTGCGTGAGCAACGTGAGGGAGAGATCGACGGCGATTC
>JAZKSB010000143.1:0-5145 GCA_036626315.1 Halobacteriales archaeon | reverse complement strand
CTGCCGACACCGGTCTGCCCGGGCGACCTGCCGACACCGGTCTGCCCGGGCGACCCGCCGACACCGGTCTGCCCGGGCGACCCGCCGACACCGGTCTGCCCGACCACCCGATGGCATCCGACGAGTCGCCGGGCTGGCGTCCCGCCGGCCGACCGCGCCACTTTTCGCTCGCCCGCCCCCAGAACGCGTATGGGCACGCTTGCCTTCGACGGTCGGACCGGCGCGAGCGGCGACATGCTGCTCGGCGCGCTGCTTTCGGTCGGCGCCGACCGGGACGCACTCGCGCCCGTCGAAGACGCGCTCGACGTGACCTACGAGGTGACGGACACGACCGCGACCGGCATCGGGGCCACCGACGTCGCCGTGCGGGTCGGCGACGACGCCGGCGCGGGCGCCGATCACGGGCGGACCTACGCCGAGGTGGTCGCTCTCGTCGAGTCGCTCGCCCTCCCGGACGCCGTCGAGTCGGACGCCCTCGCGGTCTTCGAGTTGTTGGCAGAGGCCGAATCGTGCGTCCACGGCACCGACCCGGCGGAGATCCACTTCCACGAGGTCGGAACCGTCGACGCCGTCGCCGACGTGGTCGGGGTCGCGCTGCTTCTCGCCGACCTCGCGCCCGACCGTGTCGTGACGACGCCGGTGGCCGCGGGCGGCGGCGAGGTCACCTTCAGCCACGGCACCTACCCCGTCCCCGCGCCGGCGGTCGTCGAACTCGCCGGCCGGGCGGACTGGGACCTCCGGGGCGGCCCGGTCGAGCGCGAACTGCTAACCCCGACCGGCGCAGCCCTGTTAGCACAGTTCGCGACGGGCGTCGACGCGCTGCCGCCGATGACGGTCGAGACGTCGGGCTACGGCGCCGGCGACCGCGACCTGGACGACCGCCCGAACGTGCTCCGGGCGATCCTCGGCGAGGCGGCGGGCGACTCCCGCCGGGAGGACGTGATCGTCCTGGAGACGAACCTCGACGATGCCAGCCCCGAACTCCTGGGCGGGCTGCAGGAGACGCTGGCGGCGGCGGGGGCCCGGGACGTGTCGGTCGTGCCGGTGACGATGAAGAAGTCCCGCCCCGGCCACCTCGTGAAGGTCGTCGCCGCTTCCGAGGACGCCGACCGGGTCGCCCGACGGCTCGCCGCCGAGACCGGAACGCTGGGCGTCCGGGCGACGCCGGCGACCCATCGGTTCGTCGCCGAGTGCACCGTCGAGACCGTCGCCGTCGAGGTCGACGGTGCGTCCCACGGGGTCGACGTCAAGGTCGCCACCGACCGGGCGGGCACGGTGCTCGACGTTAGCGCCGAGTACGACGACGCCGCCGCGGTCGCCGAGCGGACGGCGGTTCCGGTCCGGGAGGTCATGCGGCGGGCGGCGGCGGCGTACCGACGCGACTGAGCCACTGTCTCGACGGTCGTGGCACGCCTGGCGGCCGCTCACAGCGAGGTGAGCCAGTCGCCGACGTCAGCCACGACCAGCGGATCGACCGAGTTCCGGAACGCGTACTCGCCCGGCACGGAGGGGCCGGTCCCGAACTGGAAGACGTGGTTGAGGCCCTCGTAGCGCCGGAAATCCGTCGCCGGCCGCTCGGCGAGTTCGGTCTGCCACCGGCCGAAGTCCTCCTCGACGGAAACCTGGTAGTCGCGGTCGCCCTGCAGGAACAGAAGCGGCGTCTCGATGTCTCGGGCAGTGTCGATCTGGTCGTAGGCCTTGACGCTGTCCCAGAGGGCCCCCGGATAGCCCAGAACGATGTCGCTTTCGTTGTAGTCGCCCTGCCGGATCCGGTCGATCCGGTCGCGCCAGCGCTCGTACAGCGTGGCCATCCGCTCCCACTCGTACTCCCCGACGGTTGCGAGGTGCTCGTACTGGTCGATGAAGATCTCGTGAAACGGCCGGGCCGGGGCGGCCAGCGCGACCCCGCCGGCGAGGTCGCCGTCGCGCCGGGCGATCCGCGGAACGGCCATCGCACCGAGGCTCAACCCGGCCACGGCAACCCGGTCAGGGTCGACCCCGTCCACGCCCCGCAACTGCTCGACCGCGACCAGCGGGTCGTCGACGGTCACCGCGTCCAGCGTATACTCCGCCGGCGGCACCGAGTTCGGGCAGGCGTGGGTCCGCCTGTCGTACCGTAGCACCGCGACGCCCCAACTCGACAGCCCCTCCGCGAGGTCCCTGAACACCTGCGAGCCGCCGGTTTCGAGGTTCCTGTCGGCGGCCCCGACCGGGTCGCTGCCGTGGACCAGCACGACGCCCGGGCGGTCGCCGCCGCCGTCCGGCACTGTCACGGTCGCGTCCATGAGACAGTCCCCGGTCTCGACGGTCGTCTGCTCGGCGCGGAACGCGTCCCGGTCGACGTATTCCGGGCGCTCGTACTCGTCGTTGACGACGACGCCGGCGATCGCGAGGTCGTCGCCGATCACCGCCCGCACCGTATGGTTGCCCCGCTCGAAGCCCAGCGTCGTGTCGACCACGTCGAACCCCGACTGGACGCCCTCCTCGGTTTTGGCGATCCCCTCGAACGCGCCGCCGACGTTCGTGGCGGCGAGCCACACCGCCTCTATCGCACCCGGTGACACCCGGCGACTCGACTCGAAGCGCTCGTAGGCCCGGTCGAACCGCCCGGCGGCCATGTCGTCGATTAGCCGCTCCGTCGACTCGACGGTCGTCTCAGGCCCGGCCGGCGTCTCCGTCGAGGTCCCCGACGACGGCGTATCGGTCTGCGTCCGGGTGTCGGCCGGCGGCGTATCGGTCGGCGTTGCATTTCGCGTGTCCGTCCCATCCTCGCCGGTGCAGCCCGCGAGCGCGGTCAGCGAGCCGGCGGTGACCGCGAGAAACGCCCGTCGGTTCATGTGCACGGACGTGACGACCGGACGATATTTAGCCTGTCGGTGGGTCGCCCCGTGGACGCGTTGCGTGAACCGCACTTCGGCGGTCGACGCTGTCGGATTCCGCGGTTCTCACTCCCCGCGGTGTTCGGCCAGCGCCTCCTCGACGGTGAGGTCGCCGACCGCGACCCGTCGCGCGAGCGCGTCGGTCAGCGCCCGGTCATCGTCGGACTGCTGCCTGGAGCGCTCCTTGACCCGCTGTATCTCGCCGGCGGTCGGCTCGATCTCCCGTCCCTCGATCGGCTCGCCGGCAATCCGGGCGATGTTGATGGCTGCTACCACGTCGCCGGCCTGCCGGACCCCCCGGCCCTGGTATGGCGTGGTGCCGGTCTCGTCGACGAGTTCGACCCGGACGTCCTCTATGGCGTCGACCATGCGGGCGCCCTGCAGGCGCGCGCCGTCGCCGATCCGGACCAGCGGGTCGACCCCGCCGGCGACCTCCTCGCGGACCAGTTCGGCGGCCTCCTCGACGGGCACCTGGAAGACCGCGACCACGAGGTCGCCGTGCAGCACCGCGATGCCCGGCCGGTCGCCGGGGTCGACGCCGACCACGGTCCGCCCGTTACCGCCGCGGAGGTGCGCCAGCGCCGACTCGACGGCGCGCCGTGGCTCGCCGGGGGTCGCATGGACGACCTTCGCGGTCACGTCGGGGTCGTCCTCGGGGCCGGCGACGACGACGTCGGCCTCCTCCGGCAGCGGGTCGCCCGGTTCGACCGTCGTGAACCGAACGCCGCGGTCCCGCAGTTCGTTGACGACACCGTGGTACACCTCGAAGTCCGCCGTGGCGACGACGATCACTGTTTCACGATCGGGCGGGGGCACGCTAAAGGCCACCGCCAGGCCGGCACCGCCGGCGATCCGTCTGCCCGTCGGTCGGACAGAGGTATTTTTGCTCGGGCCGCTGCCCGCCGGCCGGACCGAGGCCTTTTTGCGGTGACCGCGGGTAGACCTCGCCGTGAACGACTCGGCGGCGGTCCCGACCGGGTGTGAGCCGCTCGACGACCTGCTGGGCGGCGGCTTCGACCGTGGGACGGTCAGCCAGGTCTACGGCCCGCCCGCCGCGGGCAAGACCAACATCACCCTCTCGGCGGCAGTCGAGGCCGCCGCGGAGGGCGGCACCGCCGTCTACGTCGACACGGAGGGCCTGTCGGCGGACCGCTTCGAACAGGTCGCCGCTGCCCGCGCCGGGGACGACCTGGAGGCGGTCGCCTCCCGCATCGTGATCCAGGACGCGCTCGACTTCGAGGAGCAACGTGAGGCCGTCCGGGACGTCGCCGACTACGCGGGCCGGGCCGACCTGGTCGTCGTCGACAGCATCACCGGCTTCTACCGACTGGAGCGAGCCGGCGACGAGATGCAGGGCGACGCGCTCCGGGCGGTCGGCGACCAGGTCACCCACCTGCTCAGCCTCGCGCGCAAGCACGACCTGGCGGTCGCGGTCACCAACCAGGTGTTCGCCGACCCGGATTCGGATCGGACCCGACCGCTGGGCGGCAACACGCTCGAACACTGGACCGGCGTCGTCCTCCGGGTCGACCGTTTCCGCGGGGGCAACCGGCGGGCGACCCTGGAGAAGCACCGCTCGAAGGCCGCCGGCGATACGACGACGTTCCGCATCACCGACGCCGGCATCGAGGACGCCGACGAGGCGAGCCTCTGAGCAGTCGCGTGTCCCGCCCGTCGGAACGATCCGGGGTCGGACGACGCGTCCCTGACGCCTCCATTGTCGATCAGGGTGAACGTCTATGGGGGTCCCCGACCACGTGTCAAGTCAACATGAAACAGTGTGGGAACTGTGGCTCGACCATCACGGAACAGTACGTTCGCGTGTTCGCCCCGACTGACAGGGACACGGTCCGTGTCTGCCCCTACTGTGAGGACCTGGTGCGGGACGGCGCCGAAACCCGTCCGTCCCATTCGCCGCGTCGGTGAGCGCATCACCGGGCGCTCGTGGCAGGGGATCCGCACGCTGCGGGTCGGTTCGTCACGCTGCGGGTCGGTTCGTCACCCCGGTTCGTACGTTGGAACCCGTAGTCCCCGTCCGGGCCACACTGGCCGGCCGCTCTGGCGGCCACGCCGGGTGCATCGTGGCCGGCCCGCCTACAGTTCGCCGAGTTTGCGGAGCAACTGGCCGCGGTACTCCTCGTCGGCGACGACGCCCTTGCGTTCCAGGACGTTCCGTTCGAGTTTGTCCAGCGCGACGTGGAACGCGGCGCGGGCGCCGTAACCCTCCCCGGAGCCGGCCATCTGGCCCTTGTTGGTGCGCAGGCGG
>JAZKSB010000142.1:0-5166 GCA_036626315.1 Halobacteriales archaeon | reverse complement strand
GTCGCCCCGACGAACTGGAGCGGCGCCTGTCGAACCGGGGCGAAAGCGCCGAGAACGCCGAGGCGGAGGCGCTGGACGTCGTGCTCTCGGAGGCGGTCGCCCGCCACGGTCGCGAGCGCGTCTACGAGGTCGAGACGACCGACCGCGACCCGGCTGCCGTCGCTCGCGAGATCGAGGGAGTGCTCGCCGGCGAGGCCGAACCGCGTGCGGGCACCGTGGACTACACCGAGTACCTGTCACCATGACGCTGGATCAGCTCCGACCCGTCGCGAACCGCATGCTGGAACCGTTCGTCGACCTCGCAGAGCGGCTGGGCGCGTCCCCCGACGGCATCTCGGTGCTGGCGTTCGCACTGGCGGCTGTCGCCAGCGTCGCCTTCGGGCTCGCGGGGTCGTCCCCGCGCCTGTATCTCGCCGGCGCCGTGCTGGTCTTCCTGAACGGCTGGCTCGACCTGCTGGACGGCGCGCTGGCCCGGCGACTGGAGACCGACTCGCCGGGCGGGGACCTGCTGGACCACGTGCTTGACCGGTACGCCGACATCGTCGTCGTCGCCGGGCTGGCGGCGGGCGTCGAGCGGTATGCGCTGGGCCTCGCGGCGGTCACCGGCGTACTGATGACTTCCTACCTGGGCACCCAGATCCAGGCGGTCGGCCTCGGGCGGGCCTACGGGGGCGCCATCGGTCGGGCCGACCGCCTCGCGCTGGCCGCGTTCGTGGGCGCGGTTTCGGCGTTCGTCCCGGGAGCCGTCGGCCCGCTGACGCTCGTGGGATACCTGCTCGTGCTGTTTGCCGTCGCCGGCCACCTGACCGCACTCCAGCGGTTCTACGGCGCCTGGACGGATCTCCAGGTGCGCGCCGGTGCCGGGGAGAGCGACGGACGCGGCGAAAGCAACGCAAGCGGCGAAGACGAGCACGTCCGGTCGAGCGACGACGCGTAGCCCGGCTCGCCCGTCGTACGTTTTATTGGTGGTCCCGGCTTACGTTGGTGCATGGTCCAGTGTGAGATGTGCGGCACGAAGACGCCGTCGCCCCGCACCGTCAAGGTCGAAGGGGCGGAGCTGGAAGTCTGCGAGGAGTGTGCGGACTTCGGGACCGAGGTCGACCAGGGGGGCGACTCCGGGACGACCTCGACGAAGTACTCGACGTCGTCCACGGGGTCGTCGGCGTCGTCGAGCACGTCGCGTTCAACCGGGTCGTCGGGGTCCTCGTCCTCGGGGGGTCGCCGTCGCGGCGACGAGATGTTCGACGACGTGGCGGAACTCGCGACCGACTACGACGACCGGATCCGCGACGCCCGCGAGGCCGCGGGCAAGAGCCAGGAGGACCTGGCGAAGAAACTCAACGAGAAATCCAGCCTGATCGCCAAGCTCGAGCGCGGCGACACCCTCCCTAGCGACGAGGTCCAGCGCGAACTGGAGCGGGAACTGGGTATCTCGCTGTCCGCGGGCGAAGCGGGCGAGGAGACCAGCGAGTGGGAGGCCGACGCCGAGACCGGCGAGTACACCCTCGGCGACATGGTCGAGCGCAAGGACTGACCGGACGGCGCCCGAGCCGGGAGTCAGTTTCGGACCGTGCGGCGAGCCGGGCACCGCCTCTCGAAACCTCTTTGCCCGCGCCGGTCGCCCGTTTGGACATGTTCGTTCTGGTCAACCTGAAAGCGTACGACGCCGACCCCGTCGAGATCGCGGAGGCCGCCCGCGACGTGGCCGAGAAGTCCGGCGTCCGCATCGCCGTCGCGCCCCAGACCGCCGACCTGCAGCGGGTCGCGGAAACCGGCATCGAGACCTGGGCACAGCACGTCGACCCGGTAGAGCACGGCAGCCACACGGGCACGACCCTGGCGGAGGCCGCCGCGGCGGCTGGCGCCGAGGGAACCCTGATCAACCACTCCGAGCGCCGCCTGAAACTCGCGGACGTCGACGGTACGGTCGAGGCCGCCGAGCGGGCCGGCCTGGAGACCTGCGTCTGCGCGAACAACCCCGACCAGGTCGCCGCCGCGACCGCGCTCGGGCCGGACGCGGTCGCCGTCGAACCGCCCGGACTTATCGGGACGGGGACGCCGGTCAGCCAGGCCGACCCCGGAATCGTCGAGGACGCCGTCGGTGCCGCCGCCGCGGTCGACGACGAGGTGGCGGTCTATTGCGGCGCCGGCATCTCCACCGGAGAGGACGTCGAGGCCGCGGGCGACCTGGGCGCGAGCGGGGTGCTGCTCGCCTCCGGCGTCGCGAAAGCTGACGACCCCCGGGCCGCCCTTGAGGACCTCGTCTCGGAGCTCTGAGCGGGCAGCGGACGGTCGCCGGGCGCGCGCGCCGTGGCAGTGTCGGTTCTGCAATCGTCCATCGCTGCGGGCGAGCATTGGTCCGTTTTCCCCGATTCGAACCGTTTTCGCTCGGGTCTCGCGGCGGTAGCGTGACCGGCGAGGTGAACCGTTGCTCGGCGACATTTGATTCGAACCGTGGCCTGCGCGGGCCGACTTGGAACCGGTGACGCTGCGTTGCTCGGCGACATTTGATTCGAACCGTGGTAGTCCATTGTATGTGGCGTGGTAGTTTGTCACGTAATGTGAACCGTTCCCATCTTTCATCAAACAGTTATCACATTCGCGCCACGAAACGGGGATATGACGGAACCGGAGGGGCGACTCGAGGGGGGTCAGATCCCGGACGCCGGCAGAACGCTCGACGTGGACCCATACGGACGGGCCATCCGCGACTATCACCGCGGAGAGCAGGAGGCACCGCTGTCCGACGTCGACGGCGTGGAACGGCGCGACCATCCCATCGAGGAGTTCTACTTCGAGGAGTTTCACCCGGAGGCGGACGGCAACGAATGGCTGGCAGGCCATCTCGACGGGCCGTTGCTGGATCTGGGGGCCGGCACCGGTCGCCACGCGCTGTGCTTCCAGGAGCAGTTCGAGACAGTCGCCGTCGACGTGAGCGACCACCTCGTCGCGGTGATGGACGACCGCGGCGTAGAGGATGCCCGACAGGTCGACATGTTCCGGCTTCGCGGGCGCTTCGGACGGGACCGGTTCCGCTCGGTGCTGTCCATCGGCACGCAGACGAACCTCGCCGGGTCGATGCAGGGGTTGCGACGGTTCCTCGGGGAGCTGGCGTTCGTCACGACGGCGGACGCGACCGCCGTCGTCGACTCCTACGATCCCGGCCAGGAGCGAACTGCCGAGTCGTTCGGGTTCCGCCAGGACCCGACGCCGGGGCTGGCATACCGGGCGTACCACTACGAATACGAGGGCGACGTGGGGGCGACGCTGCTGTTTCGCCTGTTCAGCCCCGACCGACTTCGGGAGGCGGCGGTCGGCACGGGCTGGACCGTCGAGGACGTCCGCCACCACCCGCGCGAGGACCCGATGCAGTACCGGGCGCTGCTCCGCAAGCGATCGGGATAACCCGGCAATCGCCCCAGCGGCGGCCTCACTCCGCCAGCGGTGCTTCCGCCAGCGGCGGCCTCACTCCGCCAGCGGCGCTTCCGCCCGGGCCAGCAGGCCCTCGCGGCGATCGTCTTCCAGTCCGTCGGCCAGCGCCTCCAGAAGCGACGGGAGGGCGTAGGCGTACCGCCCCCGCCCGACGTGGACGACCAGCCCCTCCTTCCGGAGCGCGCGGTTATGCCGGTAGGCCGCCGCCCTGTCGCCCGACCCGCCCGCAGCCTCGTGGACCGCCTCGGGGGTCGCGATGCCGACCTCCCTGTAGCGGGCGAGTATCGCCTGCTGGCAGTCGTCCAGTTCCGCGATCCGCTCCCGGAGGTTCTCGGCCAGCGCCGACGGTTCCGGGCGGGCCATGCCGCCGGCCTCGCCGGCCCGCTCTGCCGAGTCGATCTCGCGGTCGATCGGTCCGTCGGCGGCGGCGGCGTCCGCCCCGCCGACGTCGGCGAGCGCGTCGTCTAGCGCCTCGCCGACGGTGCCGTGGGCCGCCGCGGCGTCCTCGATGATGGCGCGCTGGGCCGCCGACACGTCGTCGAGGCTGTGGCCGACCGGCGGATCGGTGGCCGGGTCCTCGCGCTCGCCCGCATCTGCATCCCCGAGGGCGGCGGCGGCCTCGATCGGGCGGCGGTTTCCGGCGGGTCCGGTGGCGTCGCCGTTGGCGGCGGAGCCGTCGTCAGCGGGTCCGGTGGCGTCGCCGTTGGCGCCGCTGCCCTCGGCGGCGTACTCCGGCAGCCACGTCTGGTCGGGCGCGCGGTACTCCTGGCCGACCTGGGCGGTCATCGCGCGTGCGAACTGCTCGGCCATCCGCGAGAGGTCCCGCGCCTCGGCCAGTTCCTCCTCCAGTTCCGCGATGCGCCGTTCACGCTCCTCGAGTTCGTTCCGGAGACGGCCGATCTCTGCGTCCTGTTTGGCCTCCTGCTGGCTGATCTCCTGGAGTTCGTCGACAAGGTCGTCGCTGACGCTTTTCAGGTCCGGGCGCTCGAAGTCCTCCAGGCCGGGCGTGGCGCCGGCGTCGAACGTCTCCTTGCGGTAGAACTGCACCTTCCGGACGTCCTCGCCCCAGTCGGTCATCAGAAAGCCCTCTCCGTCGTTCAGATCCTCGACGGCCTCGGCGTAGTCGCTGCCCAGGACCCGCTTGACCACCCGTGTGTCGTTCTGCCAGGTCAGGCGGTGCCAGACCAGCCAGTCGCACTGGGTGATGAAGTCCTTCTTCACGTCAGCGGGCCGCTGGCTGATGCCGGCGATGCCCAGGCCGTGCTTGCGGCCCCGCTTTGCGACCTTCACGAGCATCCGGCCGACCTCGCTCAGCCCGCCACCCTCGGGGACGTACTCGTGGATCTCCTCGACGATCATCAGGAACGGCTGTTTGAGCTTTTTCTCCTTGGCGAAGAGGTGGCGGGCAACCTCGGTCAGCAGCGCCTCGGCGTTGCCCTCCTCCAGAAAGCCGGACAGGTCCAGAATGATCGGGACGTTCTGTTCCAGCGCCAGCGAGGCGAGTTTGTCGGCGTGCTCCTCGCCGACCCGGATGTCACACTCCTCGTCGGCGCCCGCATGGAGGATCTCGTACTCCTCCTTGAGGCCGTAGTACTCGCCCTCGACGTCGACGATGAGCAGCCCGAATCCGCTGTCGAGCAGCTTCTCGGCGACCACCGATATCGAGTTGCTCTTGCCCGACCCGCTTTTCCCGGTGAGGAAGGCTCGTCCCGTCAGTACCTCCAGCACCGGCAG
>JAZKSB010000141.1:0-5167 GCA_036626315.1 Halobacteriales archaeon | reverse complement strand
CAGCTTCAGGAAGTTGCTTCTTGATCTTGCCATTTTATGGCACACCCTCCAGGTAATATATCGGCTCTTTTAGCAAATAACGAATCCACACTGTTCCCAAACCCCGAGAATTAATGGACTGAAACCCGACGCAGTACGTCGATTCGAAAGTGCGGAGAAATCGCACATCCTCTTCCAGACTGAATCCCCCGGTGCCGGCAGCGGGGGTGCCACCCCCCTAAACGGGCGGCTATTTGTTGCTGGCCCGTTGATCGACAAAAAGGAGCAACGCATGGCTACCGACGCACCCACCGCTCAGTTCAAAGCGGAGACGGAGTACAGGGCGGAGGCACCGACGCTCATCGAGGGACTGCCGGGGCTGGGGATGGTCGCCTCCATCGCGGTCGACCAGATCAGGACCCAGCTCGACCTGGAGTACCACGGCCACATCGAGTCGGACGAGCTGCCCCCGGTGGCCGCCTTCGAGGAGGGTCGGGTCCGTGACGTCGTCCGCGTCCACGCCGGCGAGGACCCCGCAGTGATGACCCTCCAGAGCGACATCCCGATCCCGTCGAAGGCGTTCACCTCGATCAGCCGAACCGTCCACGGGGACCTGGCCGAGGAGTTCGACCGGGCGGTGTTTCTGGCCGGCGCCGCCGCCGAATCCGAAGAGCAGATCGGCGATGTGACCGGGATCGCGACGACGGAGTCGATGCGGACGGCCCTGGAGGAGGCCGGCATCACGCTCGCGGAGGAGTCCGGCGCCATCGGCGGAGTCACCGGCGCGCTCGTCAACGACTGCTACCGGGGCGGCGTCCCGGCGGCGGTGCTGATCGTCCGGTGTGACCCGCGGCTGCCGGACCCCTACGCCGCCCGGGCGGTCATCGAGAACGCGCTCGAACCGCTCGTCGAGTTCGACATCGACACCACCGAACTACAGGAGCAGGCCCAGCGCATCCAGCGCCAGAAACAGCAGATCGCCGAACAGCTCCAGCAACTCCAGCAGAGCGAAGAGAGCGAACCGCTCCAGAGCCGGGCGATGTATCAGTAGCCCGTCGTCCGGAGCCTCTTCCGGGACCCGGTCGCACCGTGCCGAGCGATGCGTCCGCGCTCGTGGGATCTCCGGAGTTTCGGGGGCACTCGCTGGATCCCCGCTGTTTCGGGCGTGCCAGTGGCGTCACTCGGTGTCTTCGGGCGTGTCAGTGGCGTCACTCGGTGTCTTCGGACGTGCCAGTGGCGTCACTCGGTGTCTTCGGACGTGCCAGTGGCGACGACAGGCACCTCGGCGTGGCGGACCACCCGCTCGGTCACGCTGCCCAGGAGGTACCGCTGGATCCCCGTGCGGCCGTGGGTCCCCATCACGACCGCGTCGGCGCCGTGATCACCGGCGTAGTCCAGGACGGCGCGGTGTGGCGACCCCCGCAGGAGGCTCGTCTCGACGTCCCCGACGCCGACTGCCTCCGCGCGGTCGACGGCGTCGTCCAGTGCCGCCTGGCCTGCCTCCTCCAGCGCATCGAGCACCGCCGCCGCGCCGGTGCCGGCCGTCGCCGCCGTCGAATCGATCACGTGGACGACGTGCAGGGTCGCCCCCGTCGCCAGTGCGAACTCGGCGGCGTGCTCGACCGCCGCGAGTGCGGCGTCGCTGCCGTCGGTGGGGGCGAGCACGGCGTCGAACTCGGGGCCGACGACCGTCTCCCCGTGGACGGTCACGACCGGCACCGGCGATTCCCGGAGGGTCCGCTCGGCGACGCTGCCCACCACGAACCGGTCGAACCCGGACCGCCCGTAGGTCCCCATGACGACGGCGTCGACGTCGTGGTCGTCGACGTACTCGAGCAGCGCCCGGTGGACCGGTTTCGCGTCCTCGATGACCGCCGTCGTCGCCTCGACGCCGGCGTCGGCGGCGCGGTCCTCGACCGCAGCCACCGCCTCCCGTCCCATGCGGACGAGTTCGTCGCCGCGTTCGTCCGTCTCCCCCGGCGGGCCGTCGTCCGTCCGCACGACGTTGACGGCGTGGATCTCCGCCCCGAACCGTCGGGCCAACTCGACGCCAGCGTCGGCGGCGGCCTCGGCCACCGTGCTGCCGTCCGTCGGCACCAGTATCCGTTCGTACATCCCGTCCGGATCTACGTGCGGGGGCATCTTAGTCGAGGGGGCGCTGCCGGCCCGCCCCGTCCGTCCGGCAGGGGTTTTTTCGCAGCCCCGTCCGAACCCGGCGCCATGGACGCAATCAGTTTCGGCACGGACGGCTGGCGGGCGCCGCTGTCGGAGTTCACCGCCCCCCGCGTCCGGATGGTCGCGCAGGCGGTCGCCACCCACCTCCAGAACGCGGGGCGGGGCGGGGACCCCGTCGCGGTCGGTTACGACGCCCGGGAGTCCTCCCGCGGGTTCGCCGAGGAGGTCGCTCGCGTGCTGGCCGCTGCCGGGCACGACGTCCTGCTGCCGGACCGGGACGTTCCCACGCCGCTGGTCGCTTACGCCGTCCACGAGCGGGACTTGGCGGGCGGAGTTGCGATCACCGCCTCGCACAACCCCCCCGACTACAACGGGATCAAGTTCCTCCCGGCGGGCGGCGCCCCTGCACTGCCCGCCGTGTCCGACGAGATAGAGGCGAACCTCGCGACGCCGTCGCCCGCACCCGAGTCAGAGTGGGGAACGGTCCGGGAGGTCGACTTCAGAGGACCACACGCCGACCACGTCATGGACCTGGTCGGCGCGGACCTGTCGGGACTGGCCGTCGCCTACGACGCGATGCACGGCAGCGGCCGGGACGTCACCGACGCGCTCCTGGAAGCCGCGGGCGCCGAGGTTCGGCGGATCCGTTGCGAGCGCGACCCCGAGTTCGGCGGCGCCAGCCCCGAGCCCAGACCCGGGCACCTCGACGCCCTCGTGGACGCGGTCACCGACGGCGGTGCCGACCTGGGCGTGGCAAACGACGGCGACGCCGACCGCATCGCCGTCGTCACGCCCCGCCGGGGGCACCTCGACGAGAACCGGTTTTTCGCCGCCGTCTACGACCACCTGCTCGTCGACGACGCCGGCCCGGCGGTCCGGACGGTCTCGACGACGTTCCTGATCGACCGCGTCGCCGAGGCTCACGGCGAGACGGCCGTCGAAACCCCGGTCGGCTTCAAGTGGGTCGCCGGGTCGATGGGCGACCACGACGCCCTGATGGGCGGCGAGGAGAGCGGCGGCTTCACCGTCAGGGGCCACGTCCGCAACAAGGACGGGGTCCTGATGGCGATGGTTGCGGCGGCCGCCGAACGGGCTGAACCGCTCGACGACCGGGTCGACCGCCTGCTCGACGAGCACGGCGAGATCCACCAGGACCGGGTGAGCGTCGACTGCCCCGACGACCGCAAGCGGCCGGTGCTCGACGAACTGTCCGATGCCATCCCCGACGCCGTCGCGGGGACGCCGATCGAGGACGTCGTCACGAAGGACGGATTCAAACTACTGCTGTCGGACGGGTCCTGGCTTCTGGTCCGGCCCAGCGGCACCGAGCCGAAACTGCGGGTCTACGCCGAGGCCGGCGACGCCCGCCGGGTCGAACGACTGCTGTCGGAGGGTCGGCGGCTAATCGAGCCGCTGATCTGACTCACGCCGCAGGGGAGGACGCCCGACGGCCCTCCTCTTATCCCCCGGTGCGGAGCGACGGCACCAGCGGCTTCCCGAACAGCGCCCGGCCCACCACCAGGCCGACGCCGACGCCGGCGCCGGCGGCAGCGGGGTCGGACAGCCCCGCGACCGCAAGCCCAACCGCGGTTCCCGCGGCGAGCAGGCTCCCGAAAAGCACTCGCGCGACGGCGCGAGCGAGGGCGTTCATCGGCGTTTAGTTCCGCCGGCGACCGCCTAACGGTGTCGATCTCGCGACCTCACTCCGGTCCGTACCACCCTCGCCACCGGTCGCCGGTTCGCTCTATCGCGAATCCCAACGACTCGTAGAACGGCGCCACGACCGGGTCGAACGCCGCCGTCAGCCGATCACCCCTCGACAGTGCGGCCTCGACCAGTACCGTGCCTACTCCCTGTCCCCGCCGCCGACGACGCACGGCGACGGCTTCCACGTGGGCGTCCGCGTCCCGCTCATGCGACCAGTCCGGCACGCTCGCTGGCGCAGCGACCACCAGCGCGCCCAGCACGCGTCCCTCCTCGACGGCGACGAGCACGCGCCCGGCCCGGACTGCGGCCGGGAGGTCGTCGGTCGCCAGCATCGCCGCGTCGAGGACGGTCGCCGCGGGCGGCAGGTCATCGGGTGTCGCCTCGCGGACGTCCATCGGGCCGATCCGTGGCGCTCGGGGCCCCTCAACGCTGCGGTGTCCGCCTTCGAACTCGTTGCACCGCTCGCCAACTTTGAAAAAGGAGGCCGCGAGCACTCCCGCCGTGACCTGAGAGCCACCCCGCGGCGTTCCGCGGTCGTGCGACACGGCGCCGCGGGCAGGGGAACGTGTCGCCTGTCAGCCACCCCGGACCAGCCGCAGCACCTCGACGCGGTCCGCATCGACGGCCTGGTCTTCGGGCACCGGCCGCCCGTCGACCAGTACGCTCACCTCGTGGGGGCTGTAGCCCACCGCCCGACAGAGGTCGGCGTAGGTGGCGTCCTCGACCGACACCTCTTGGGTCGCCTCGCCGACCACCTCGACGGTGACGTCCATGCCCCGGCGTCGGACGCCCGCGGCCTTGAGGATGTCGTCGCCAGCCGGCGGGCGACGAACGCTCGACGCCGCCCCGGCGGCGACTGCCGGGCGTCTCGCGGGCTTTATGGCCCCGCCCACCCTGGGGCCGGACATGAGCGACAGCGAGGCCGACGGCGACGGGGCCGACCCGGAGGCGGCTCCCGGTCGGGGCGAGATCTGGATCGAGAAGTACCGCCCCGAGCGGCTCGACGACGTGGTGGGCCACGAGGACGTCGTCGAGCGACTGAAGCGGTACGTCGACCGGGACGACCTGCCCCACCTGCTGTTTGCGGGCCCGGCGGGTACCGGAAAATGCGTCACCGGCGACACCCCGGTCATGACGAACCGCGGAGTCGAGCGGATCGAGGACGTGGTCGGATCCGTCGAGGGGTTCGAGCGGCCCTCTGACGACCTGGAGGTGCTCACGTTCGACGACGGCGACTTCCGGTTCGCCTCTCCGTCCCACACGTTCGGCCGAATCAGCGAGGCGGTGGTGGCCGTCGAAACCAGAG
>JAZKSB010000140.1:0-5199 GCA_036626315.1 Halobacteriales archaeon | reverse complement strand
AACGGCTCCCGGATCATCTGGGACGGCCCGATGACGTTCTCGCCGTCGTACTTCCACGACCTGCCCGTCGTCTTCGTCGTCGAGGACAACACGACGCCGACACCGACGCCGACACCGACGCCGACCGACACCCCGACGACGGCGGTGCCGCCCGACGACGACCGGTCGCTCGGCCTCTGGCTCGGAGTCGTCGCTGCGGTGCTTCTGGGCGGTGGCCTGGCACTGTACCGGTTGCTGGGCGACAGCGACCGCCCGGACGGGTCGCCGGCAGGTGCGGCCAGCCCGGACGAGGACAGCGGAGGAGAGCCGCCGGCGGGGGCAGATGCGAGTGCCGACGCCGACGCGGAGCCCTCGTCCGAAGACGGCGGGGACGAACCGGAGCCGACGCCCGACGGTCCGTTCGCCGGTGTCGACGAGGAACTGCTGTCCGACGAGGAGCGGGTGCTCAGGCTGATCGAGGCGAACGGCGGCCGGATGAAACAGGCCGACATCGTCACCGAGACCGGGTGGTCGAACGCCAAGGTCTCGCAGTTGCTCTCCGGGATGGCCGAGGACGGCGACGTCGACAAGCTCCGGATCGGCCGGGAGAACCTTATCAGCCTGCCCGACGTCGATGTCGGCGAAGTCGAGTGAGTCCGTTCGGACTCGAACCGGGGCGAAAACCGGTCACTTCCGGCCCGACGTTTCGTAAACGTTTATCTCCGGCAGAGCGAGTGTTCGGACATGAAGGTCCTTGTCACGGTGAAGGAGGTCGCAAACGTCGAGGACGAGTTCGAGATCTCGGGGACCGGGATCGCCGACCAGTACCTCGAGTACGACCTCAACGAGTGGGACGACTACGCCGTCGAGGAAGCCGTCCAGCTCAAGGAGGCCGACATCGCCGACGAAGTGGTCGCAGTGACCATCGGCCCCGAGCGCAGCGAGGAGACCATCCGGATGGCGCTTGCGAAGGGCGCCGACCGGGCGGTCCGGGTGTGGGACGACGACTTGGAGGAGGTCGACCTGCTGGACGTGGAGGCGAAGGTGAACGTGCTGGCGCCCGTCGTCGAGGAGGAGGATCCGGACCTGATCCTCTCGGGCACCCAGGCCGACGACGACAGCTTCGGCGCGACCGGGGTCGCGCTGGCCGACCGCCTGGACGGCCAGTGGGCCGCGGTCGTGAACGCGCTCGACCACGACTCCGTCGCCGAGGGTACCGCCGAGGTGCGCCGGGAACTGGAGGGCGGCGTCGAGGAACTGACCGAGGTCGATCTGCCGGCGGTGCTGACGATCCAGACCGGCATCAACGAGCCCCGCTACGCCAGCCTCCGGGGGATCCGACAGGCCCAGCGCAAGGAAATCGCCGCCACGGGCCTCGACGACCTGGGGCTGGACGCCGACGCCGTCGCCGGCGACCTCCGACTGGCGGAGATGTACGAGCCCGAGACCGAGAGCGACGCCACGTACTTCGAGGGAGGCGCCGACGAGCAGGCCAAACAACTGGCTGAATTCCTCCGCGAGTCGGGGGTGGTCGAGGCATGACGGTGCTCGTCGTCGCCGAACACCGGCGGGGCGAACTGCGGGACGTCTCCCTGGAACTGCTTACGGCGGGCCGCCGACTCGCCGCCGAGACGGGTGGCGGCCTCCACGTCGCCGTCGTCTCCGGCGACGTCGACGGCTACGCCGACAGACTCGACCGCGAGGGCGTCGACGTCGTCCACACCGTCGACCACGGCGAGGAGTTCAACCACGACGTCTACGAGCAGGTCGTCGACGCGCTGTTCGACGAACTGGAGCCGACCTACCTGCTGGCACCCAACTCCGTCAACGGGATGGACTACGTCCCGGCGGTCGCAAACGGGCGGGGGATTCCGCTGGTGACTGACGTGGTCGACCTCGACGTCGACGGGGAGACGCTGGTCGCCAACCGCGAGATGTACGGCGGCAAGGTCGAGACGACCGTCGAGGTCGACGAGCCCCAGGTGGTCGTCACCACCCGGAGCGGCGAGTGGCCGCCCGCCGAGGGCGCCGGCGACGCCGAGGTCCGGCCGTTCGATGCCGACGTCGACGAGTCGGCCATCGGCTCGACGGTCACCGGCTTCGAGGAGGTCGGCGCAGGGGACGTCGACATCAGCGAGGCGGACTTCATCGTCTCCGTCGGCCGGGGCATCGAGGAGGAGGATAACCTTCCGCTGATCGAGGAACTGGTCGAGGTGACCGGCGCGACGCTCGCGTCCTCCCGGCCGGTGGTCGACAACGAGTGGCTCCCGAAGAACCGCCAGGTCGGCCAGTCTGGCAAGGCCGTCACGCCGGAGGTCTACATCGCCATCGGCATCTCCGGGGCGGTCCAGCACGTCGCGGGCATGAAGGGCAGCGAGACCATTGTCGCGATCAACACCGACGAGAGCGCGCCCATCTTCGACATCGCCGACTACGGCATCGTGGGCGACCTCTTCGAGGTCGTGCCGGAGCTCATCGACCAGTTCGGCGGGACTTCGCCGGACGTCTGAGGAAGGACCCGGGGGCGGGCCGGGTTCGCCCGCCGGACGACTGCGGACGGGGGCTCTCACCGGGCGCACGGAGGAGGTCGCCGCCGTCAAGGCCTGCAATCCGTCACCTACTTGCCCCGCCCGCCCCGAGTTTCCGGCAATGGAGTACCTGAGGCGCCGACGGGACCTTGTCCAGTCGCGCCTGACCGCGTTGCTCGCCGAGGTCGAGCCGCCGGAACTCCGCGAGGAACTGGAACACGTCACGCTCTCGGGAGGCAAGCGGGTCCGGCCGGTCGTCGCGGTGCTGGTGTGTGAGGCCGCCGGCGGCGACGCCGAGGACGCCCTGGACTACGCCGTCGGCGTCGAACTCGTCCACAACGCCTCGCTGGTCGTCGACGACATCATCGACGAGTCGGAGGTCCGGCGCGGCAAGCCCAGCGCGTGGGCGGCGTTCGGCCACGGCCCCGCCGTCGTCTCCAGCGACGGGCTGCTCGCGGAAGCGCTCGAACAGTTCAAAAACGAGCCCGAGGCGATGCAGGCGATCACCGAAGCCCTCGTAGAACTCGGGGAAGGCGAGGCGATCGAGTTGCTCGAACGTCCCAAAACGGAGGCGGAGTACATGGAACTGGCCCGGCGCAAGACCGGCGCGCTGTTCCGGGTGGCCGCGGAACTCGGCGCCATCGCCGCCGACGCCGACGCCCGGACTGTCGAGGCGTTCGGCGAGTACGCCGAGCGGGTCGGGGTCGCGTTCCAGATGCGCGACGACGTCCTCGACGCCACCGCCGACGAGGAGGATCTGGGAAAGCCGACGGGCCAGGACGCCGAGATGGACCGCCCCTCGCTGGTCGAGGTCACCGACCTCACCCCCGAGGAGGCCAACGAGCGCGCCTGCGAGCAGTCGGAGGCCGCTCTCGCCGCCCTGGACCGGGCCGACGGTCGCGGCGACGAGGAGGCCCTGGCGTACCTGCGGGACCTGGCCGAGTTCGTGGTCGTTCGTGAGCGGTAATCGCGAGGCGCGAGCACCGCGAGCGCCTCGGGGACGGCAAAGCAAGGGAGCCGGACGGTTCCCGCCGGTCACGCCGGCTTCGCCGACCGGGGGAACCGGTCCTCGACCACGGCAAACGCGAACGTGCTGACCAGTCCCAGAAGCGTCCCCAACGTCAGCGCCATCGCAACGTACGGCAGGTCCTGCTGGCCGAGCAGGAACGCGCTGACCGCGTGCAGGACGGCAGCGATCGCCAGGACGTAGAATGGTGCGTTCATGTAGCGCCACTCGAAGGAGTCCGCGAGGTACTCGTCGGTGATCTGGCCGACGCTGGTGGTGATCCCGGCGGCGGCGAACCACCGGACTGCGCCGTAGGTCAGCGCCGCCAGCACCTCGACGGCGCCGAGCTGGCCGCCCGGGGCGCTCGCCCGGGCGGCCTCCAGGGCCTGGAGGCCGGAGACCCCGCCGATGAGCAACAGCGCCGCGGCGACCACGTAGGTGATGATCGTCACGCGACCCGCATAGAGGCTGTCGCGCATGCCGTCGACCACATCGTCGACAGTGTGCTCGATGCCGAACCCGCGGGCCAGAAAGTACAGCCCGAGTAGCCCCGAGGAGAAGCCGAGGACCGTGCCCGGCAGCCCGACCTGCGACGCCAGCACCGACAGCGGGTAGATGAGAAGCAAGATTCCCAGCGGAATCAGGATCGTTCCCCGCGTCTCGGGGTCGTCGAGCACCTGCTTGATCGTGTAGTACATCGATTCCAGGTCCTGGGCCTGCCTGACGACGACCCGGCGCACCCCGTCGACGGTGACCCGCGAGCGGATGACCGGCAGCACCGACTCGTCCTGGGCGCCGTCGGTCACGACGATCGTACGCACGTCCTCGGCGGTCGACAGCGACGCCAGCACCTCGTCGATCTCCCGCCCGACCGCGCGGTTCGCCTTCAAGTCCGACCCCTCGACCCCCGTGACGGCGGCGACCTCGACTGCCTCGTCCCGGTCGGCGAGGTCCCGCGCCGTGTGCAGCCCCTGAAACAGGACGTTCACGTCGCTGTCCTCCGGGTCGGCAGTCGCGAGCGCCACGGCGGCCTCGCGGACGGCCGCCCGACCGATCACCGGCGTCTCCACGCCGGTCTTGCGGCCGATGTCGTCGTCGAGGTCCACACACAGGACCAGCAGCATCGACCGAGTGTACGGCGGTGGCGGTTATGTGTTTTTGGTTCCGATAGAAAATCCGTGGGCGCCGGAGGGGCCGCCAAGCCGGCCACAAAAACCGGTCAGCGCTCAAAAGCCCCACCGGACCGGCCACAAAAACAGGTTAGCGCTCGAAGGACTCGCCGAACCGGCCGTCGAACGCGACCTCGCCCAGCGGGGCCCGGCCTTTCGTCCCCGCACCGCCGTCGGCCGGGTAGCCGAATCCCACGACTGCAGTCACATCCAGGGTGTCGGGGGCACCCAGAAACGCCCGGAGATCGGATTCGTCGTACCCCGTGTAGATGCAGGACCCGACCCCGTCGACCCACGCCCGGAACTGCATGTGGGTGATGGCACGCCCGGCGTCGATCTGGTGGTACCCGTAGGTCGGGTCGGTCAGCACGACGACGGCGAAGTCGGCATCCTCGACCCACCCGCCCGTGGTCGAGAGGTCGGCCAGTCGCTCGACATCGTCGGAATCGTCCAGCAGGACGAACCGCCAGTGCTGGAGGTTCTTGCCGCTGGGCGCGAGTCGCCCGGCGTCCAGCGT
>JAZKSB010000139.1:0-5219 GCA_036626315.1 Halobacteriales archaeon | reverse complement strand
AAAGCCGCCATCCGCCGCAACCCGAAAGCCGCCATCCGCCGCAACCCGAAAGCGCATAGGAGTTCGTCCCGTATCTCAAGACGAGACCCGGGCTCCGGATCGTGATTCCATGAGCCACGAACGCCAGAAGAAATACAGCGAGAGCATCGAGATGTACCTCAAGGAGATCTATCTCCTCTCCAGGGACGGCTCTCCCGCCCGGACGGGCGAGATCGCCGACCGGCTGTCGGTGTCGCCGGCCAGCGTCACCGGACGGCTCGCCGACCTGGAGGACCAGGGACTGCTGGTCCACGAGAAACACCACGGGGCGACGCTGACCGACGAGGGCACCGAACAGGCCGAGCGCCTGCTTCGCAAGCACTGTCGCATCGAGCGGTTCCTGGTCGAACAGCTGGACGTCACCGGGGGGTTCCACGAGGAAGCCTGTCGGCTGGAGCACGCCATCAGCGACGACGTCGCCCGGCGGCTGGACCGGTTCGTGGACCTGCCCGACGAGTGTCCCGACTGCTACGATCCGGAGGTCCAGCACTGCTCGCGACTGTCGAGTTGACTCCGCCGGCCTGCGGTGCCCCCGGGAACGGCCATGTCCCCTCCCCAAACAGTTGACCATCCTCGCGAGTACCCGGCAGGCCGGAGCGGTCGCTGACGGTGCGGCGCTGCTCGGCGGGCCGTCCGCCCCATCCCGGGCGGCGCCCTCTACCATCTCGATTGCGTGGACACCTATCCGGCGGACAGCGACCGCATCGTCTCCAGCAGCGCATCCGGGTCGAACGGTTTGGTGACGTAGTCGTCGGCGCCGGCATCGGCGGCCTCCCGCTTCTTCTTTGAGTTGTCGCGGCTGGTCAGCACGACCACGGTCGCGTCCGGGTCGATACGCTTTATATTCGCGGTCGCGGTCACCCCGTCGACCCCCTCGATGACGAGGTCCATCAACACGACGTCGGGTTCGAGGTCCCGGTACAGCGATACCGCCTCCTCGCCGCTGCTCGTTTCCCCCACGACCTCGAACTCCTCCGTGAGGATCTCCCGGAGCGTCTCGACGGTGTACCGGGAGTCGTCCACGATGAGCACCTCTCTGGTCATTCCTCTAACGGCATTGCGATGGACGGGCCCCCCGATAAAGGTAACTCTCCCGAGAGGCGGCGGGGTCCCGGCCCCGGGTTCGCGGGCGGGCGGCCTGCCCGCGGCGCCAACCTTTTAATTCGGCGTCGCGCGTAGATTCCGCAAGCGCCGTCCGGCATCACCCCACCGCCGGGCCCGACACCCCAGATGCCCCGAGACCACTCGCAGCCGAGCGTCGTCACCCCTGGCGTCGCGGTCGCGGGAGTGGCGACGCTACTGCTCGTGGCCGCCGTCGGCGCGACCCTGTTCGGGTCGGCGACCGTCCCGGGGGGTGGTCCGCCCGGCGACGCTCCCGCCACCGAGACGCCAGGCCCGCCGGCGGTCGTCGAGGACGTTGCCGTCGCCGGGGACCGGACCGTCGTCACGTACGCGACCCGCGGGGGCGAACCCCGGACGTTCGCCGTCGAGGGCGTCGCCCCCGACCGCGTCGATCCGGCGGCGGACTGGGCGTACGTCCCCCGGTCGGCGCTCCCGCCTGCGCTCGCGGCGGCGGCGGGCAACTACGACGCGGGCGTGGGCGTGGTCGGGCCGTGGGCGCTGGTCGGCGACCTCGCGGCGGCCTCCCGGGAAAACGGCGCGGCGCGGACGACCGTCGTCGCGCCGACGGGCGGAGACGTCGACCCGCAAAAGAAGGCCAACGTTCTCGCCCGGTTTCTCGCGCCGTACTCGCTGCAACCCGGTCCCGACGACCGGGTCACCCTGTTCGTCGCGCCACCGTCGCTGTCCGCCGACGGGCTGTGGTTCGGCGACGCCGGCTACGTCACCCAGCAGGGGTTCTGGGACGGCGACGTCGCGAGCGTCTGGATCCACGAGTACGTCCACGGCCAGCAGTCGTTCGCGACGGCGCCCGCGATGGCGTGGTTCGTCGAGGCCAGCGCAACCTACCTCTCTTACCGGGTGATGGCTGCACAGTACGGCCGGGTCTCCGAAGCCGACGTGCTGGATCGGCTGGCCGCTGTCCCCGAATACGACGTTGCGCTGGCGAACCGGTCCGGATGGGACGACCGGCAGGTCGCCTACCACCGGGGTGCCAGGCTCCTGTACCTGGTCGACGCGGCGGTCCGGAACGGCAGCGACGGCGCCCACACGCTGGTCGACGTCTTCCGGGCGATGAACGCCCACGAGGGGCCGATCACCGTCGAGGCGTTCGTCGCGCTCGTCGAGCGGTACGCCGGCGAACCGCAGGGCTGGCTACGAGAGGCGATAGTCGGGACCGGCCGATTCGACGACCGGGTGGCCGACGCGAGCGACGCGTTCGCGGATCGAGGGGTCGCTCAGATCGGCGAGTTCAGCGTCCCAAAGTAGACCTGCCAGGCCAGAAGCGACTTCGCGACGAGGCTGAGCAGCACGTAGGCTTTCTCCCCGAAGAGGTAGTCCCGCCAGCGCCAGACTTCCAGATACTGGAGGATCATGTTCAGCGCGAAGAGGTTGAAGAACACGAAGATCGACACGTAGATGTAGATCACGAACTCCGGGAACTCGCCGGCGCTGGCGGTCACGGAGCCGACGAAGGTGATGCCGATAACGATCCACGGGACGAGGCCCGCCAGGGTGCCGACGTAGTAGGGCGTCCAGTCGGTCTCCTCGGTCCACTGGTTGCGCTGCTCCATCAGCAGTCCCGAGAGGTTCATCACCGCGACGAGCGCGAACAGCGCGACGAGGGTCCCCAGGTCCCAGACACCGGCGAGTATCCCGATGACGACGATCATCAGCGACGCGCTGACGGCGTACTCGTACCACCGGTAGGGGTTCATCCCGCGTTCGAGATACCGGACGTACGACTCGTACCGGCCGGTCGCGACGACGGTGTGTGCCGCCGCCGAGATGAGGAGGAACCCGGCGACGAGAAGCGGCAACTGGACCTCGACCCACGGGACGCTGACGGACGCGATGGTCTCGGTCGCGACGTCGAACTCGTAGCGGGTGCGCGTGATCGGCCAGCGAACCGCGTCCGCCAGGACGACCATCAGGACCGCCTGGACGAAGTGCAGGACCGCCATGACGGCGTTCCATCGGCGGAGTCTCCTGTATCGCGGGGCGTCTTCCAGCGCCGTCTCCCCCGTGGGGCCCCCCGACGCCGAAGCAGTTTCAGTTGACATTTCAATAGCTTACTACTCCGCCTGCACTGAATAAAGTGGGGGTCGGCGTGCCGTGACGGCGGCATCCGCCCGTGACTAGGTGTCAAAGGACGCTCCGAGCGACGGCGCGACCGCGACCGGGCACCCGGGTCAGTCGTCGGCCGGGGTGCCGACCGTCACCCTCTCGAAGGGACCTTCCGGTCAGTCGTCGGCCGGAGTGCCGACCGACCCACCGCCGCGGTCCACGATCGACTCGTTGGCCGCGACCCACCGCAACAGCAGGAACGCGAAGACGTACTTCGCGAGGATGTCCAGCGCGGAGTACCCCCATGAGGTGAGGCCGGCGGACTCGACGAGCGCCAGTCCCTCCACCCCGACCGCCCAGACGATGGGGTACCCCAGCCAGAGCACCACGGTCAGCGCCCGCAGCGTCGAGAAGATGTCGCCGGTCCCGGCGGCGTCAGCGGCGTCCGGCCACTCGACCACCAGGGCGTACAGCACGATTAGGAAGAACACGCTGCTGAGCGCGAAGAATCCCCACCGCATCAGAAGCGACGACGTGGTGAGCGCCGCGGCGAGGCCGGTCAGACACATCCCGACGTCCGCCGCGATCACGGCGACCAGGTCGGACCGGTCGACGTCTGCGAGCCACCCCAGCGCGGCCAGGATTAGCGGCGTCGAGAATGTCCACGTGAGATACCGCCCCCACTGGCTGACGATCTCGTCGAGCGGGTGGCCCGCCGGCAGTTCCACCGTGCCGAGGGTCACCCCCGACAGCAACCCGAGGTAACTCGAGATCGAGACCAGCGGGATGAAAAGCGTCACCACCCAGATCAGCCGTGCGCGTTCGCTCTCGACGGATCGCCCCATGTACGCAAACAGGATCGCCGCGACCCCCGCGAGCGCGACGTTCACCCACAGCGACGAACTCAGCAGTGCGTCGCCCCGAACTGCGTCCGCCTGCAGCGGCGCCAGCGTCTCCGCGACCGCGATCTCCCCCGTGACGAGCAGTTCTATCATGCTTCGACTATTAAAGGGCTACCCATTACATTAATATACTGTAACAATAATTACAGATTTCGGCAATCGGAACGAGTGGCCGTTCCGCGGCGAGTTCGCTGGCGGGTGGCGACCGGTCGCTACAGCAGACGGCGGACGTGGTCCTCGAAGCCGTCCGGAGCGAGCGACTGCAGCGCCCCCGTGTCCGTCTCGCCGTCGGCGTTGACCAGATACGCCCTGCCGTCGACGTCGCCGTAGACGCCCTGGAAGTCGTAAACGAACCCGTACGCCGTCAGGTCGTCGGGAACCGCCTCGCTGGCGAGCAGGAACGCCACCTGCCGGTCCACGTTGTACTCCACGAGCTGGTCGACGAGACTCGCGTCCCGTTCGGGGTCGACGCGCTCGTCCTCGAGGCCGTCCGCGACGACGGGCGCGAGCAGGTCGATCCACTTCCGCACGCCCGGCGGCGCGTCGAACTCGCCGCCCTCCACCGCGTCCAGCGCGGCGGTGACCGCCCCACACCCCGTGTGGCCGACCACGGCGGCCACCTCCGTTTCCGCGTACGCCACCGGATACAGGACGCTGCCGTCGACGACTCGCCCTCCCCCCTGGCGGTCCCAGACCTGGTTGCCGATGGTGCTCGGGGTGAACAGCCAGCCCGCCTCGCTAACGTCCCACATCCCCTCCTGGCTGACCCGGGAGTCGGCACAACTCACGGAGACGGCTGCCGGCTGCTGGCCGTGCCGGACTGCCGCGAAGTGGTCGTCGGAGAGCGATTCGACGTGTCGGGCGTTCCGTTCGAGCAGGTTTCGGAGCGTCGCTTCTGGCATGGAATTCTCCCGGCGGTTGCCGGTTCGCTGCGACCCCACGCTTGTGAGTCTTGGCTTGTGAGTCTTGAGTGGGACGCGTTTGGTTCCCGGTTCTGGGTGGAACGCGTTCGGTTCCCGGTTCTGGGTGGGACGCGTTCGGTTCCCGGTTGCGGGCGACAGCCACAGGGGCGGTGTCTTCCTGGATTCGACC
>JAZKSB010000138.1:0-5247 GCA_036626315.1 Halobacteriales archaeon | reverse complement strand
TCAAGGGCATCTCCGAGACCATCACCCAGCCGAGCCTCATCAACCTGGACTACGCCGACATGACATCCATCATGAACCAGGGCGGCGTCGCGGTGATGCTGGTCGGCGAGACCCAGGACAAGAACAAGACCGAGGAGGTCGTCAAGGACGCGATGAACCACCCGCTGCTCGACGTCGACTACCGCGGTGCCTCGGGTGGGCTCGTCCACATCACTGGCGGCCCCGACCTCACCCTCAAGGAGGCCGAGGGAATCGCGAAGAACATTACGGACCGCCTGGAGGCCGACGCGAACGTCATCTGGGGGGCCCGCATCCAGGAGGAGAACAAGGGCAAGGTCCGGGTCATGGCCATCATGACCGGCGTCCAGTCCGCGCAGGTGCTGGGCCCGACCGCACAGAAGCAGGCTGAGCGCTCGCGGGCCCGCATGAACGGCGACGACGTCTCCTTCGACGCCTCCGACAACGTCAAAGACGGCGAGTTCAGCGCCCACAGCGACGGCGGGAAAAGCACCCGCGAGAAGAACAACGGCATCGACGTGCTTCGCTGACGTCCCGACCCGAATTTTTCGCGTCCGCTGGGACCGATCAGGTCACTGCACGTCCTTCCGACGGAACGCCACGAGCGCGACCGCCACCAGCGCTGCCGTCGCCGCCAGCAGGACGGCGGCTCCCGTCAGGTCGTAGGTGTGCTCGACCATGACCTCGGAGGGGTCGTAGTAGCGCATCGGCGCGACGGCGCCGAGCCACTCCAGGTCGGTGTTCGAGAGCGCCGAGTCCAGCAGGAACACGCCGAACAGGAGCCCGAGCGCCCCCCGCTGGGCGCGGTTCTCGCGGTCGACCAGGACCGAGAACACCAACCCGACGGCGCCGCAGGCCAGCAGGTACGGCACCGACAGCGCGTGCACCGCGGCCAGGTCGGCGGCGTCGACGGACGCGTCGACGAACTGCGCGCTCGCGTAGACGGCGACGGGCGTGACGACGTTGACCGCCACGAGCGGCACCGACAGCGCCGCGAACCGCTCGGCCAGCAGCCGAACCCGCGAGACGGGCAGCGACAGCAGCATGTCCATGTGCCCGTCCTCGACGTCCCCGGCGACGATGGACGCCGCCGTGTACGCGAAGTACAGCCCGAGTAGCAGGATCCATGCGAAACTGTAGATCTCGACCGCCAGGAACCCGCCCAGCGTGCTCAGACTCCTGAAACCGAACGCCTCCAGCACGGGCTGGGGGTAGGCGTCGACGAACGCGTCTAGATCCATCTCCGCCGCAAACGACGGATACAGCCACACGACCAGCGCGGCAAACGCCGCCAGCCCGATGGCCATCGCCAGCGAGCCGCGGACCCGCTTGCGTGCGTCCCAGCGGGCGAATTCAAACATCGTGGCCCCCGTAGAACCGCATGAACACCTCGTCGAGCGGCGCCTCCTCGACGTCGAGATCCAGCAGTTCGTACTCCCCCAGCCGGTCGACCAGCGGGTCGACCTCTCCCGTGTAGGTGAACGTCACCTCCGTGACGTCGCCGTCGCCGCTCCTGACCTCCAGGTCGTGGGTACCCGCCAGTTCGAAGTCGGCGACGTCGACGTCCCCGGCGGCCCGCAGGCGGACGAACTTCCCGCTGCGGCCCAGCAGGTCGTCGACCCCCTCGGTGGTCACGAGTTCGGCGTCCCGGATTATCCCGACGCGGTCACAGACCCGCCGGACCTCGCCCAGCTGGTGGGAGGACATGAAGACGGTCGTGCCGGCGTCCTGCTCGCCGCGCAGGAACTCGTTGAACTGCTGGACTTTCAGCGGGTCCAGCCCGGAGGTCGGTTCGTCCATGACCACCAGGTCCGGGTCGTGCATGAACGCCTGCACCAGCCCGAGCATCTGCACGTTGCCCGTCGAGTACTCCCGGATGGGCCGGTCCAGCGGCGGCGAAAACAGCTCCAGAAGCTCCCCCCTGCGGTCGTCGCCTTTCACGCGGGCGTGGAGATCCAGCACCTCCCGCCCCGTCGCGCTCTCGTCGAACGCGGGCGACTCCGGCAGGTACCCGACGTGCCGGCGCGTTTCGACGTGGGCCCGCTCGTCGCGCACGTCGGCGCCGAGCACGCGGGCCGTCCCCGACGTCGGCGACTGGAACGCCATCAGCGTCCGGATGGTCGTGGTCTTGCCGGCCCCGTTGGGCCCGAGGTAGCCGAACACCTCGCCCTCGGCCACCTCGAACGAGAGGCCGTCGTTGGCGAGGACGTCCCCGTATCGCTTCGTCAGCCCGTCGACTTCGATCGGGGCCATGTCGACCCTTCCGTCGGTTGAGACAAATCGGTTGGGGTCGGGACGTGGCCCCCGGGCGTCGATCCACGTCCGGGGTTGAGCGCGTCCGACGGAGACGCCAGCGGGTGGTCAGGCGTCCGAAGGCGTCCGGCGGAGACGCCAGTGGGTGGTCAGGCGTCCGGAGGCGTCCGGCGGAGACGCCAGTGGGTGGTCGGGCGTCAGGCGGGCCCGGAGGCGTCGAGCGCGTCAAGAAGTGAGCACTTCCGGCACAGGTCCCGGCCCGTCGGCGCGCCACAGCGCTCGCACTCGCCGACATCGGGGTCGTCCCCGCGGTGGCGGTCGGCGGCCAGTTCCGCGAGTTCCTCGTACCCCGCCATGACGCTGTGGCGGGTGCCGGGGTGGTCCTCCTCCAGTTCCAGGAGCAGGTCCTGGACGGTCCCGCGGAACGACCGCTCGGCGTGTGGACACTCCGCGAAGTGGACCGGCAGGTCCCTGAGGTGGGCGTACAGCGCCACCTCCTTTTCGGGGATCTCCCGCAGGGGCTTCGCGCGGGGGACGAACGTGTCCGTTTCGTGGCGTGTCTCCAGCGGCCCCAGCGAGGCGTCGAAATGTTTCGCGACCTGGGCGACGTCGCCCTCCAGCAGGTTCATCAGCGCCGTCTCGGCCTCGTCGTCGAGGTTGTGCCCCGTCAGCAGCAGGTCGGCGTCGAACCGCTCGGCGTAGGTCGCCAGGAGATCCCGTCGGAACACCCCGCAGTATGCACAGGGCGCCATGTCCAGCGGGTCCTCGGCGGCGACGTCGTCCATCCGGACGCCGAACGCCTCCTCGTAGCCGACGACCTCGTGGCGGACGGCCAGGTCCTCGGCGAGTTCCTCGGCGGCGGCTAGCGACTCGTCGCGGTAGCCCTCGATGCCCTCGTGGATCGAGAGCGCGACCAGTTCGACCCGTGGGTCCCGCTCGAACGTCTCCGCGAGCACCTGCGCGAGGACGGCGCTGTCCTTGCCGCCCGAGAGGCCGAGCAGCCACGTCACCGTCGACTCCGGCGTGGCGTCGTCGGGGACGAGGCCGTCCTCCCGGACCCGCCGGCGGACGCGCCGCTCGACCGACTGCAGGACGTGGTCCTCACAGAGGTGGGCACCCGCGTAGGCCTGGTGGGCGACCGCCTCCCGATCGCACTTGTCGCAGTCCACACTCGCGGTTGCGTTCCGAGCGGCAAGGCCGTTTCGGAAGCCGGCGCCCCGGACAGTCGCATCTCGGCCCGGTCGACCGGCCGGCACGCCCGAACCGGCGCAACCGTCTTGTCGCCGGGACCGCAACCCCGTGGCGATGACCGACGATTCGGGGGGCATTCCGCGGGCCGAGGCGCTCGATTACGTCGAGTCGGTGGTCGAGACCGTCGAGGACGAGCGCATGCCCGTCCCAGTCCGGGAGGTGTGGGTGTACGGCGACGTCGCGCTGGGACTCGACCCCGTCGAGCGGGTGAACGTCTACGTGACCAAGGACATGCTGGTGGGCGACCGGCAGGACCCCGACGCCGACGCCGAGTTCCGGGCGGCCCACGGCGTCGAGGGGGTCGGCACGACCGTCCGGGCCGACTGGGCCCGCGAGCACCCCGACCTGCTGCGGACCAACGACGGCGGCCACGTCGCCCCCGAGAAGTGTCTCGCCGCGCACCTCCTGCCGTCGGACGCTCCGGTCCACCTGGAGGTGTGCAACACCTCCTTCGAGGACAACGTCACCCAGCGGCTCCGGGGCGCGATGGCCCGGGACGCCTACCACGAGATCCTGGACCCGCGGGCGGCGCTGCTGTGGGTCGACGACGGCACCGAAACCGGGCAGTGCAGCGAGGACGCGATGGCGAAACTCCGCGACTCGGCGTTCGCGTTCCCGAAGCTCTCGGAGGCGCTGGCGATGCTCGGCGTCGACGGGGGGGAGGCCGAGCGCGCGGCGAGGGCGCTGCACGACCACCGGGCCGACCAGGAGGGCATGACGGTCCGGGGCGACGTGGTGTAGGACGGCTCGCGGGTCACGACGACGCTCTTACGCAGAATGCCCCGCGACCGCTGGCCGGGCGACGGTGCAACGGCCCTGGTGGCCGGGCGACGGTGCAACAGGCCCGAGCGCAGTGGCGTCCGTCTCTCGTCCGCGCGCTCCGTCCACACTCCGGCGAACGACTTATTCCGCTGTCGTCCCTCCGACCGATCTGATGTCGACGGACGCGAGCGAGGCGACGACGCCCGACGAACCGGTCGACCTGGACCCGGCGGGCTTCGACCGGTTCGTCGCCGAACACGACCTGGTGCTCGTGGAAGTCTGGGCGGAGTGGTGTGGCCCCTGCGAGGCGATGGCGCCGGCCATCGAGGCGGTGGCGGCCGAGGGCGGCGTCGCCGTCGGGAAGGTCGACCACGAGCAGTACCCGGCCCTGCTGGCCGACCGCCGGAGTCTGCTCGGGAAGGTGTTCCGCTCGATCCCGGCGATGTTCGTCTTCGCGGACGGCGAGGTCGTCGACCGGGCGGTCGGAAGGAAGTCCGTCGAGGAACTCCGCTCGCTTCTGGCACCGTACCGCTGACCGGTCGCCACCACGCCCGGGTTTGCCGCGCGAACGACTCCCAGGCCCGGCAAAGCCATTTCTACGCCGGGGACGAGGCGTCCACCATGGCCGACGACCGCCCCGCCAGCCAGCCTCGCGCGTATTACAGCGGTAGCGAGGCGAAAGCCCACCCGTTTACCGGTGGGATGAAGCCGACAACTGGGGACCTCTCCACGTTCATAGCCACGACTGGGGTTGGATGCTTGCGTAACATCTTTCGGTGAATAGTTTCTATATACTGACGATGCCTCGTGGGTTCGACAGGGAGCGTACCACCGTCCACAACCTCCAGTACCACTTCATCTGGTGTCCGAAGTACCGCAAGTCGGTGCTGAAAGACGGGGTACGTGAGCGTCTCGAAGAACTCATCGAGGAGAAAGCCGACGAACTCGGCTTAGAGATACTGG
>JAZKSB010000137.1:0-5263 GCA_036626315.1 Halobacteriales archaeon | reverse complement strand
TGGATCAACGACTGCCTGTTCATGCCCCAGGACCACCCCGCGCGCACCCACTGGGGCCGGTTCGCGCTGGAGGACCCCACCGCAGCCGACGAGTTGCCCGCGGACCTCGTCCAGAGGGTGCGCCGCGCCCACAAGGAGGGCGTCGGCCCGGACGGCGAGGGCTACCACAGCGAGTGGGACGAGGAGTTCGCGAAGGCGCTGGCGCTGCGGGGCCACACCACCTCGCTGTCGGCGCGGTATCTCGCCGGCGAGCAGGTCGGGAACCTGGAGCCGCCCCAGCGCTTTTTCTCCGTCCAGAAGGCCTACCGCAACGACGAACTCGACGCGACCCACCTGCTGGAGTTCTTCCAGATCGAGGGGTGTGTGATGGCCGAACAGCTGTCGATCCGGGACCTGATGGGCACCTTCGAGGAGTTCTACCGGCAGTTCGGGATCACCGACGTCGAGTTCAAGCCGACGTACAACCCCTACACGGAGCCCAGTTTCGAGCTGTTCGGCACCCATCCCGAGACCGGCGAACTCATCGAGATCGGCAACTCCGGGATGTTCCGCCGGGAGATGCTGGAGCCGCTCGGGGTCGAGGCCGACGTGATGGCCTGGGGGCTGGCCCTGGAGCGACTCGCGATGCTCATCACCGGCGCCGAGGACATCCGGGACATTCACGGGACGCTGACCGACCTGGAGTTCCTCCGGAACGCTGAGGTGATCTACTGATGCCCACCGTGACCGTCGACCCCGACGAACTGCGGCGGCTGACCGGCCACGACGAGAAGGACGACGAGGCGTTGAAAGACGACCTGTTCGGCCTCGGCCTGGAGTTCGAGGGCCGCACCGAGGACGGCGACCTGCAACTGGAGTTCGAGCCCGACCGGCTGGACCGGCTGTCGGTCGAGGGCATCGCGCGCTCGCTGCGCTACCAGTACGGCGACGACCGGGGCGTCTACGTCCCGGACACCAACGACCCCGAGTGGACCATCCGGGTCGAGGACGTCCCGGCCCAGCGCCCCTACGTCACCGGCGCGGTCGCCCGCGGGGTCGAACTCGACGAGGACGTACTGGACTCGATCATCCAGCTCCAGGAGAAGTTGCACGCGACGATGGGCCGCAACCGCAGCAAGGGCGCCATCGGCATCCACGACCTGGCGATGCTGAAAGGCGAGGTGTTGACCGAAGCGGGCGACGCCGGCGCCCCCGGGAAGGTCCCGCCGTCCGAGACCGGCCCGGGCGGCACCGCCGAACCGACCGCTAGCGGCGACGCGGGCGGGAAGGTCGTCCGGTACACCGGCATCGACCCCGACGGCGACACGTTCGTGCCGCTCGACGCCGACGCCGAGATGACCCCTGCGGAGGTGCTCGCCGAGCACCCCATCGGCGACGACTACGCCGACGTCGTCGCCGAGTACGACTCGATGCCGGCGATCTACGACGAACTGGGGCTGTTCTCGTTCCCGCCGGTGATAAACGGCAAGCGCACGGAGGTCGACGCCGACTCGCGGGACCTGTTCGTCGAGATGACCGGCACCGACCAGTGGACGATCGACCACATGCTGAACATCGTCTGCTACGCGCTGGACGCCCGCGGCGCCCGTATCGAGGAGGTCCGCGTCGAGTACCCCGACCGTCCGCTGTATGACGACCCAGAGGTCGACCGGGTGCAACCGGGTACGGACCTTCGCCGCCCCGCGCTCTCGACGAAGACGAAGTCCGTCGCCCACGACCGCATCGAGTCGATGCTCGGCATCGACTTCGCGACCGAGGAGGTCGTCGACCTGCTGGAGCGGTCGGGGCTGGACGCCGAGGTGATCGAGAACGACGACCCGGACTACGAGGTCACCGTCCCGCCGTACCGGGTGGACGTGCTCCACCCGTGGGACGTCGTCGACGACGTCGGGCGGACGTACGGCTTCAACGACCTGGAGCCGCGCTACCCGGACGTCTCGACGGTCGGGGGGCGCCACGAGCGCGCCCGCCTGGAGGAAGCGGTCCGGGAGACGCTTGTTGGACTGGGCTTCGAGGACACCCTGAACTTCCATCTGATCGGGCGGGCGGACAACCACGACCGTCTCCGGGTCGAGCCCGGGACCGACGCCGTCGGCGGGGGGGAGCCGGCGGTGATCAAAGAGCCCTACAGCGAGGAGTACGCCATCCTCCGGACCTGGGCGCTGCCGTCGCTACTGCTGGTGCTGGAAAACAACACCCACCGGTCGTACCCCCAGGACGTCGGGGAGGTCGGGTTCGCAGCCGAGCAGGACGAAACTGAGAACACCGGGCTGGCCGAGCGGACGACCGTCGCGGGGGCGATGGCCCGCACCGACGCCTCCTACGAGGACGCGAAGGGCCGCCTGCAGGCGCTGGCGAAGGCCTTCGGCGTCGAGTTGGCGACCCCGGCGACCGACCACCCCACGTTCATCGACGGGCGGGCCGCCGAGGTGGTGCTCGACGGCACCTCGGCGGGCGTCCTTGGCGAGGTCCACCCCGCGGTGCTTTACGACCACGACCTGGAGGTGCCCGTCGCCGCCTTCGAGTTCGACCTGTCGGCGCTGCGGTAGCGCCCCCGTCGAGCCACCGGTTTCGCCGCCGGTGGGGCAGTTTCGATCCCGACGAGCGGTCGCCGCCGCTGGTTGGGCAGTTCCGATCTCGGCGAGCGGTCGTCGCCGCCGCTGGCATGGCATTCCCGTCGGCCGGTTGTCGTCCCGGCGGCTACAGGTCCGCGCCGACGGCGTCGTCGACGGACTCGAAGCCGTCCCGCTCCAGCAACTCCAGCAATCCCCTGTTTATGTCCCGTGCGATGGACGGCCCGCGGTAAACCAGACCCGTGTACAACTGGACGAGCGAGGCGCCGGCCCGGATCTTCCGGTAGGCGTCCTCGGCGGTGAACACGCCGCCGACGCCGACCACGGGGACGTCGGTGCGCTCGGCGACGAACCGGACCGCCCCGGTGGCCCGCGACTCCAGGGGCCGGCCCGAGAGACCACCCTCCTCTGCGGCGTTCGGACTGTCCAGTTCGGCTGGGCGGTCGGTGGTCGTGTTGACCGCGATGACCCCGTCGAGCGACAGGTCCTCGACGACCGCCAGCGCCTCCTCGACGGCCGGGTCCGGCAGGTCCGGGGAGAGTTTCACGAGCAGCGGGGACGCGCCGGTGTCCTTCAGCGCGCCGAGGATGCGCTCAAGCGGCTCCCGGTCCTGGAGGGTCCGCAGTCCCGGCGTGTTCGGGCTGGAGACGTTGACGACGAAGAAGTCCCCGCCCTCGCGCACGCGCTCGTAGGTGTACAGGTAGTCCTCGGCGGCCGCCTCGAGCGGAGTGGATTTCGACTTGCCGACGTTGACCCCGACCGGCACGTCCGGCAGGCGCTCGGGGCGGAGCCGGCTGCCGACGGCGTCTGCGCCGTCGTTGTTGAACCCCATGCGGTTGACCAGCGCCTCGTCCTCCCGCAGGCGGAACAGCCGCGGGCGCGGGTTGCCCGGCTGGCGCTCGGCGGTGACGCCGCCGACCTCGACGTGGCCGAATCCCAGCGCGGCGAGCGCGCCCGGCATGCGGGCGTTCTTGTCGAAGCCGGCGGCGACCCCGACCGGGTTCGGGAACGACAGCCCGAACGCCTCGGTCGCGAGGCGGTCGTCAGCGACGGCGAATCGGTCGGCCAGCCATGCCTCCACCGGCGTGTCCTGGACGGCCCGCAGTCCCCGACCGACCAGTCCGTGGGCGGTTTCGGGGGGAAGCGCGAAAAGGAGCGGTTTGGCGGCGTCGTAGACTGCCATTACCGGGTTCCCGGCCCCGACGCTGATAAATGCAGCCGTCGGCGCCAGCGCCCGGCTCAGAACTCGTGTTCGACCTCTTCCTGGTCGGCCTTCTGGATGATGATCTTGCCGTCCCGGACCCGGACGAACACCTCGTCACCGATCTCCATCCCGGCGACGGCGAGTTCGTCCTCGTGGAGGTTGATGTGGACGTTGTGGTACTCGCCGTCGTCGCCCTTCGCACCACTCGGACTGAGCTTCTTTTTCCGGACCATCGGCGTCCTCTAATTCGGGATTCAGCCCGCATACACACTTAACTGCTGTGACTGGTGCCGGTCGTCGCTTTCGGGGTTCGAGAGAGGGGATGTGGGGAGTTCCGACCGACTGCTCGCGCCCCTCCGGGTCGCCGCCGCCGGCCGTTTGCAGGCGACCTCCGGGCGCGCGCGAGCAATTCGGGGGGTTCGAGCGGGCAATTTTGGGGGAAAATCGCCAGCAAACGCGGGGCCGGTCTCTGAGCACGTAAATACTTTTTGTCGGTCGGCGCCGAAATCGGGGATATATTTATAAGGTGGCATGTGCTGAGTTCGCACGGAGGGGAAAACCATGGTACGTGAAGATGGTAAGCGAAACTTCGCGCTGCGCGAGTCCGACGGTAATGAAACGAGCGTCTTTTCGGGGAACACTCCGCGGCAGGCCGCGCTGAAGGCCGCGCGACGGCTGGACCCCGAATCGGGCGAATCCGCGGCCAAATCCGCAGCCACGGAACTGCGGCTCCGGGAGAAGGGCACCGACAAGGTCCACATCTACGACGGATGGGCCTGGGAGGAGGAGGCACCGTCGGACAAGCCCGACTGGATGCCCCAGGAGATAACCGAGGCCAACGTCTCCAAGAAGGGCATCGAACACCTCGAAGAGTAGCCCCTGGCACTCGCCGAGTCGGTCCCGAGGTCACCGTTTTTCGACCCGTCCGGTTCGCCCAGCGCACGCTCGCACGCCTCGGATCCGGGAGTGGCACGCTTTATCCGCCGGGCGACGCTATCGCGACGTGCGCGGATCTCACCCGGCGGGACGGCGCGTACGAGCGCAGGATGACCGCGGGGGTCGTCCCCCTCGCCCGGCGGCTCGTCGCCGCGGGCGTCGGCTCTCCGTCCGCGCGACATCACGCAAGCTCGGAACCCCGATCGCAGCGCGGGACCGGGCCCCATGCCACCGAGGCCCGAAGCGGACGCCGTTCGACGGGCTTAAGTCCAGGCCGGCCATCCCACTCGAATGCGAAGGACGCGCCGCGATGGACGCCGCCCGAACGCAAGCGGGCGTCGAGCTCGATTCGATGCCCTTAAGTGTAACAGGGCATTCGGAACGAACGCGGCGAGATGCACTGTGACCGGTCGGGGCGGTCGTCCCGCTCCACCGTCGCACGGGACTCTGCGGGCGCCCTTCGAAGGGTTTATTCCCTTCTGGGTCGTACCCTAAAGTCCGAAGGAAATGAGGATTCCACCCCTGCGGTCCGCCGTACAGATGGGATCTG
>JAZKSB010000136.1:0-5314 GCA_036626315.1 Halobacteriales archaeon | reverse complement strand
GGTACGACCCTGGCGGCAACGTCGACGAGTCGGGCGCCGAAACGCGTCTCGTCGTCCCGTTTGGCGGGACCCGGGTCCATGTTCACTGCCACGTCCGGGATGGGCCTGTCTAAACGGCCGGGACCGTTCTCGGAATCTTGAAATTGTGGCGAACATTTAAATATTTCCTTACGGAACGACCCCCAATGACCGGGTTCCAACTTCGCCTGGCGGCGCTTCTGGGCCTGCTCGCGCTGGTGCCGCTGGGCGTGTACCTCCTGGAGGTCGCGATAGCCGCGTACGTGCCCGTACTCGCGATGGCCTGTGTGGGCCTCGTCGTCGCGAGCCTCTGGATCATGTTCGGCACCGCCGAATCGGCAACCGGCGTCGCCCACTGAACCGCGGGACCGTGATGCGATCGTGGATCCCGTTCGATTTACGCTTCCAGCACTGGTGGCCCCGGTAGAGATGTCCGTGCTCGCGACGGCGCTCGGTTCCGGTGTCTCGTCGCCGGTGACGGCGCTCGGTTCCGGTGTCTCGTCGCCCGCGGCGGCACTTGCGGCCGGCCTTTCGCTGCCCGCCGACGGCGCCAGCCTCGCGGTCTTTTTCCTGATCGGCCTGCTCGGCGGGGTCCACTGTCTGGGGATGTGCGGGCCGCTGGTGACGCTGTATGCCGACGAACTCGACCGGGGGCGGGGCCCGACGTTCTACGAGATCCGCCAGCACGCCGCGTTCAACCTCGGGCGGACGATCGCATACGCGACCATCGGCGCCCTGATGGGGGGGCTGGGCATGCTGCTGTTCGACGCCGCGGCGGTGCTGGCGCTCGCGAAGGGCGTCCGCGCGCTGGCCGGCCTCGCCATCGGCGCGTTCATCGTCGCCGTCGGCGCGGGCTACCTGTTCCGGGGGTCGGTTGCCCCGACCTCGCTTCTGGGCGGTCTCGCGGGCGGGGGCGCGTTCAACCGCGTGTACGCCGCCCTCACCGGGCGGGTCGCCGCCTGGACCCGCGGCCCGCGCATCGTCGCGCTGGGGGCGCTGCACTCGGCGCTGCCGTGTCCGCTGCTGTATCCCGCGTATCTCTATGCCCTGGCCCAGGGGTCGCCCGCCGCCGGCGCCGCGAACCTGGCGGCGCTCGGACTGGGTACCTTCCCGACGCTGTTCGCGTACGGCACCGTCGTCGGGTCGACGCCGGCGACCTGGCGGCGCCGCCTGCACCGGGCGCTGGGTGCGGCGTTTCTGCTGCTGGGCTACATGCCGCTGTCGATGGGGCTGCGGTCGCTCGGCGTCCCGATGCCGATGCTCCCGGTCCCGTTCTACCAGCCGCTGGGATGACCCATGGTCGAGGTGAATACGGGTGCGCTCGGCACGGACGACCCCGCCGACGAGTGCACGCTCTGTGGCCTGCCGACGCCGGACCCGCCGGTCACCGGCGAGGGCGCGGCGGGCACCTACTGCTGTCGGGGGTGTCTGGAGGTCGCAAAGACCTTAGACGACGCCGAGGCCGCCGACCCCGAGGCGGTCCGGGAGTCGGCGGCCCCCGACACCGCCGACGCTGACGGCGAGGCCGCCTACGTCCAGGTCGAAGGGATGCACTGTGCGACCTGCGAGGCGTTTCTGGAGGGGGAAGCCGCCGCCAACGAGGGCGTCGAGGCCGTCGACGCCAGTTACGCCTCGGGCATGCTGAAGTTCGTCTACGACGACGAGCAGGTCGACGAGTCCGAACTTCCGGACCTGGTCGACGGCCTCGGCTACCGGGCCCACCGGGCCGACGAACCCGCCGACGACGAGGACAAACTCGTCGGCCGGCTGCTGGTCGGCGGCTTCTTCGGGATGATGACGATGCTGTGGTACGTGCTCTTTCTGTACCCGCCGTACCTGGGGGCGCCGCCCGACACGCTTCTGATGGACGTCACCGGCCCCTCCGGGGGGTACCTGCTGGGCAACGTCTGGGTGATGTCTACGGTCGTGCTGGGGTACACCGGCTACCCGATGCTGCGGGGCGCCTACGTCAGCCTCCGGGCCGGCCGGCCGAACATGGACCTGCTGGTCGCGCTCGCGGCGACGACGGCCTACGTCTACAGCACGCTGGCGGCGGCGACGGGCCACGTCGAGGTGTACTTCGACGTCAGCGTCGTCGTCATCATGGCGGTGTCGCTGGGCAACTACTACGAGGACCGCATCCGCGAGCGCGCGGCGGGCAAACTCGCCAGCCTCGCCGAGGAGCGGGTCACGGAGGCCACCCGCCGGGTCGACGGCGCCACCGAGACCGTTCCCGTCGAGAAACTGGGTCCCGGCGACGAGGTGGTCGTCGGCGCCGGCGAGCGGGTGCCCGTCGACGGCACCGTCGTCGAGGGGACCGCCGCCGTCGACAACGCCCTGGTCACCGGCGAGTCCCTGCCCGCGCGGGTCGAACCGGGCGAGGAGGTGATCGGCGGCGCGGTCGTCACCGACGGCGGCCTCGTCGTCGAACCGGACGCGGGCGGCGAGAGCACGCTCGATCGACTGTTGAACCTGCTGTGGGAGGTCCGCAGCACCCGACCGGGCGCCCAGCGACTGGCCGACCGCATCGCGGCGGTGTTCGTCCCCCTGGTCGTCGCGCTGGCGACGGTCACCGTCTTCGTCCACCTGTACCTGGGAGCGACGGCGACGGGCGCGATGCTGACGGGGCTGGCGGTGCTGGTCGTCTCGTGTCCGTGCGCGCTGGGGCTGGCGACGCCGCTTGCGGTCGCCGCCGGCATCCGGGAGGCGCTGGACCGGGGAATCGTCGTCGGGGACGGCGAGGTGTTCGAGCGGGCCGTCGACGTCGACGTGGTCGCGCTGGACAAGACCGGCACGCTGACCACCGGCAAGATGGCCGTCGTCGAGAGGGCGGGCGCCGACCGCGCGGTCGAACGGGCCGCTGCCGTCGAGCAGTTCGCCGACCACCCCGTCGCGGACGCCGTGGTCGAGCACGTCGCCGAGCGAACGGACCTCGCCGCGCCGGGCGACCACGGGGTGACCGACTTCGAGACCCACCCCGGGCGAGGCGTGAGCGCCGTCGTCGGCGCAACCGGGGCACGGTCGGCGGCGCCGGACCGGCCCCGTCCCGACGGCAGCGGGGGGCGTGCCGACTCCGCCAGGGGCGTGCTGGGCGCCGACCACGACGGGGGCGAACGGGGCACCGACCGCACCGACGGCAGCGGGGATGGCACCGACCGCACCGACGGCGACCGGGTCCTCGTCGGCCGGGCGGAACTGTTCGACGAGCGCGGCGTCGCGATCCCGGCTGACCTCCGGGACCGCGCCGAGGCGGCAGGCGGTGCGGGCCAGGTCCCGGTCCTCGTCGGGTGGGGCGACCGCGCCAGGGCGGTGCTGGTCGCCGGCGACGATCCCCGACCGGACTGGGATCGGGCGGTCGAGGACCTCGCCACCGACCGGCGGGTCGTCGTCATCTCGGGGGACAGCCCCGAGGCGACCGCGCAGTTTCGGGACCACGAGGCCGTCGACGAGACGTTCGCGGGGGTCCCCCCGGAGGCCAAAGCGGAGGTGATAGAGCGCCTGCGTGCGGAGGGGACCGTCGCGATGGTCGGGGACGGCAGCAACGACGCGCCGGCGCTGGGCACCGCCGACGTCGGCATCGCCATGGGCGGCGGCACGGCGCTTGCGAGCGACGCCGCCGACGCCGTCGTGACCGATGACGACCTGGCGTCGGTGCCCGCCGTGTTCGCCCTCACCGCGGGCACGAAGCGCCGCATCCGGACCAACCTCGGATGGGCGTTTCTGTACAACGCCATCGCGCTCCCGGTCGCGGCGGTGGGGCTGTTGAACCCGCTGATCGCGGCGCTCGCGATGGCCGCCAGCAGCCTGCTCGTCGTGACCAACTCCTCGCGGGACGTGCTCGCCGACTGACCCGGCGAGGGCCCCGTCGCTCCCGGACCGAACCGTCTTTAAGCCAGGGGTCGGAAGGGAAACCGAATGGTGCGTGAACCGTTCGGGGACGAGGACACGCCCGCCATCCAGCCGGTGCTGGACGCCCTGGAGGACCCGGACTGCCGGACCATCGTCAAGGAACTCGACGAACCCATGACAGCGAAGGAGATCGCAGACGCGACCGACATCCCCCAGTCGACGACTTACCGGAAACTGGACTTGCTCAGCGAGGCGACCATCGTCAACGAGCGGACAGAGATCCGTTCGGACGGCCACCACACCACCAGGTACGTCGTCGACGTCGAGGAGGTGTGCATCGCGCTCGACGAGGACCACGAACTCGAAGTCGATATAACCCGGCCGGCCCGGGGACCGGACGAGCAACTGGCTCGCATGTGGGAGGAGGTGCGCAGGGAGACATGACCCACATCGACACGCTCGTCGTCGTTCTGAAGTCGCTGTCGCTGGTGATGGGCGGACTGGTCACCTACTTCGCCTACCGGGCGTTCGACCGGACCGGCTCGCGGGCGCTGCGGGCACTGACCGTCGGCTTTGCCATCGTCACCGTCGGTGCGATGGCCGCCGGCGTCGCCGACCAATTCCTCATGGTTCCTGACGCCTACGCGCTGGCCGTCGAGAGCGCGATGACCACGCTCGGGTTCGGGATCATCCTGTACTCGCTGTACGCCGAGTGAGGCTCGTTCGGCCACGGTCGTTCGTCGAGTGAGGCTCGTTCGGGGTCACGCTTTACAATCCCTGGCGTGAATGTTCGCCGCACATGTCCCGGCCGCTCGTCACCCGGTGGTCCCAGCGCTCGATCGCCGCCGGCGCCGGCTTTCTCGTCGTCTGGCACCTGGCGGCGCTTGCCGGCGCCCCGTCGCGGGCGCTGGTCGCCATCGCGCTGTACGGCTTCGTCCTGCAGGTCGTCTTCGGCAAAGCCTACTCGCTGGTGCCGTCGTACTTCGGGCGCCAGTACGCCCTCCCCCGCCTGCCGGCGGTCCAGGTGACGCTGTCGGTCGCCGGCGCGGGGCTTCTGGTCGCCGGCGCCTGGCTGCCTGCGACCGCCGTGTCGTCGCCGATCGCGGACGCGGCGGCGGTGGCCGACGCCGGCGCGGTGTTGTGGGCCGGCGGCACCCTCGCGTTCCTGGCGGGGATGGGCTGGACGCTCCGGGGCAACCTCTCCGGCGCCGAGACGGCGACCGGCGAGGCCAACGCCGACCGTCGACCGATCGACCGGGTCGCGAACGCCTTCGTGCCGGTCGCGCTGTCGTACCTCCTGGCCGGCACCTACGCGACGGCGGCGCCGGCGGTCGGCGCCCCGGCACTGCTCGACGGGTATCCGCCGCGGGCGACCCACTTGCTCGCGGCGGGCTTTGCCGCACTGTTGCTGTTTGCCGTCGGCTTCCGGATGTTCCCCCGGTTCACC
>JAZKSB010000135.1:0-5315 GCA_036626315.1 Halobacteriales archaeon | reverse complement strand
GTCGCCGAGGCCGGCCAGGGTGGCCTTCGCGGTCTCCAGGCCGGCGTAGATGGCGGTGCCGCCCCGGGGCTGCATCCGGTCGACCTTCCGTTCGGCGTCGTCGCGGTCGACGTCGCCCCACCGGGTCGCCTCCATGACGACCCGGGAGTCGGTGTCGAATGTGACGATGCTGAGGTAGTCGTCGTCGTTCAGCAGCCCGAACACGAGGTTGGTCGCGTCCCGGACCTGGGCCATCTTGTCCTTGTTGTCCATCGAGCCGCTGCTGTCGACGCAGATGGCGATGTGGCGGTCGGCGGGACCGTCGTTCTCGCCGGGGTCGACGACCGCTTCGGCGGCCAGGCCGCCGCCGCGCTCGGGGAGGTTCGGCCGGTTGACGGTGACTGAGAGGTCAGCTGGCATGCTGGCAGATCGTACATCGACAAACGGTGTAAGTTTTCGGGGCGTTCGTCGAAAATTCGGGCGGGAGCAGCGGCTGTTGCGGCGGGAAAACCGCCGCGAACGGGGGCGAACGAGAGCCAGCGCGGGCAGAGCCTGCGCGCGAGCACGGCGGCGGGCCGGCGGGGCGAGCCCCCGACGAGTTGCGGGGCCGCCCGGGACCGGCACCTGCGGTCAGAGCCGGACTTCGGCCTCGGCCCGGTCGGCCAGCACGAGGACGTCACCGTCCTCCAGTTGCGCGGTGTCGCCCGCCAGCGGCTCGCCGTTGACGGCGGTGCCGTTGGCGCTGGTGTCGGTGGCGTAGACGCCGTCGTCCTCGACGCTGAACGACAGGTGCTCGCCGGAGATGTAGGCCACCTCGTCGCGGCCGCCGGCGGCCTCCACGAGGTCGCCCAGCCACTCCTCGTCCTGCCGGCCGAAGGTGTCGCCATCGTCGAACGTGTACTCGCTGCCGTTGACGACCAGGCTCAGTTGCGTCGCCGCGGCGGCCTCGCCGGCGGCGAGTTCCTCGCGGGCGGCGTCGAGGTCGTGGCCGCAGCTCGGACAGAACGACATGTCGTCGTCGACCTCGGTGCCACACTCCGGACAGGCCGCCAGTTCGACGGGTTCGGCCTCGGACGCGGCGACCAGTTCGTCGCCACAGTTCGGACAGAACGCGAAGTCGGCGTCGGCCTCGTGGCCGCAGTTGGCACACTCGATGGTCTCCGGCTCCTCGTCGGGTTCGTCCTCGGTCTCCTCGACGTCTTCAGCCGGTTCGTCCGGCTCCTCTTCGACCTCTTCCGGCTCCTCCTCCACGCTCTCCGGCTCCTTCTCGACGCTCTCCGGCTCTTCCTCGACCTCCCCCGGTTCCTCCTCCACGCTCTCCGGCTCCTCTTCGACCTCCCCCGGTTCCGCTTCGACGCTCTCCGACTCTTGGGTGGGTTCGTCCGCCTCCCCCTCCACGGCCTCGTCGTCGGCTTCGAGTTCGTCGTCCGCCTCGACGGCCCCCTCTGCCGCCGCCTCGGCGGCCTCGCCGGGGTCGGCCTTTTCGTACTCCGGGTGGGGGGTGTCGCAGTCGGGACAGAACCCGCCGGTCTCGGTCGGGTCGAACTCCGTTCCACAGGAGACGCAGGTCAACTGTGTTTGCGCTGGCATGTCACCCGTTCTACGCCGCGGGTGATGAAAAAACTACTCCAGGGGGGTAAGATAATTAGGCACAAGCGATTCACGTCCCGACCGAACCCCGGTTTCGGGTCGAGACCGCCGGCCCATATCTTTTAACCGATTGCTCCTCCAACGTGGTAGCAACCAGTCCATGGCACCATCGGCCAGTCCCCTCGCGCTGCCCGCGGACGGGCTCCCGTCGCTCACGGCGACCGAACTCGCGGCAGTCGCGGCGGTTGTCCTGGCGGCAGTTGTCGTCGCCCTGCTCCTGGTCCGGCGACGCCGCAGCGGCGGAGACGGCCCGGTCGGCAGGCAGGGAAGCGGCGCCTCGGCGGCCGGCGGGACGGGCGCGGGCGGACAGGTCAGGGACGGAACCGGCGAGGGCGCCACCGCCGACGGCGCCGGCGGCGGAAGCGGCGGCGACGGGTCAGGGGCCGGGTTCTCCGTGTCGTACAGTCCGGCGTCCACCCGGAGCGCAAGCGCCGACCGCGACGCTGGCAGCGACCGGGATGACCGAGACCCCCGGGCGAGGCCGCCGGACCGCCGGTACAAGAACGTGGTCCGGTCCAGCACCTCCGCCGGGCCGAACGCCAGCACGGGAGGCGGTCCGGCGGGCAACGGCGCCGCGACCGGCGACGACGGGTCCGCCGCCAGCGGGTCGACGGACGGAGACGCGAGCGACGGGTCGTCCCGCCGCTCGTCGTCCGGGACGGGCGACGCCGGGACGAGCACGAACGCCGGGACGAACACGGGCGGCAGCGGTTCGACCAGCAGCGATTCGAGCGGCGGTTCGACCAGCAGCGATTCGAGCAGCGGTTCGGCCAGCAACGGTTCGAGCAGCGGCAGTTCCAGCGGCAATTCGAGCGGCAGTAGTCCGAGCAGCAGTTCGAGCGCAAGCGGGTCGAGCGACGCCGCCGCGACGGGCGGCGCCACCGAAACGAGTTCCACGTCGGGGACGGCAAGCGCCGGCAGCGCGTCGTCCGCGAGGGGCACGGCCTCCGGCGGCGGAGCCGACGACGCCTCGACCGACACCCGGATCTACGGCAGCGAGTTCGGCGGGAGCGGCTCCCCCGGCGAGACCTGCCCGAACTGCGACAAGGAGATCCCCTCGACGGGGGACTACCGGTTCTGCCCGTTCTGCGGCGCGGAGCTCTGAGCGGGCGGACGGACACGGACCCGCAGTACCGTCCGTGTCGTCGGCCACCCGCGACGCCCCTGGCGCCCGGTGTGCGCGTTCGACGCGACCGAACCCGGCGGAGGCCGGATGCGCGAGCACGTCCGGGGCAGCCCGGACGACGACGCGCCGGTCGGCTTCCGCGTACGGACCGTCCGTCTCACCCGTCCAGTTCCGCGACGGCCCCCCGGATCAGGTTGTCGAGGATCTCCGGGGTCGTGGGGTGGTACGCCCGGTCGGGAATGTCGCGAACGTCCAGTGCCATCTCGACGGCCAGTTGCATCGTCTTTGCCATCGCGTCGGCGTGAAGATGGAGCCCCTGATACCCCAGGACGGTGCCGTCGGTGCCGACGACGAGTCGCGCGAGTCCGTCGGCAGCATCTTTGGCCTTGAACACGCCGTCGTTCGCCGCCTCGGCGGTGACGACGTGGTGGTCCAGGCCGGCGTCCGCGGCGGTGCTCGCGGAGTGGCCCACCTGGGCAAACGGCAGCACGCCCAGCCCCGAGAAGATGACGTGGTGGGTCGTGGGGTCGTACGTCGACAGGGGTTCGCCGTCGCGATGTGCGAGGACGTTCTCGGCGGCGAGGCCGCCCTCCTCCTTCGCGACGTGGAGAATCGGCTCGCGGCCGTTTGCGTCGCCGACGACGAACACCCGCTCGTCGTCGACCGCCTGGGTGGTCGACTCGACCCAGCCCTCGGCCGGCGACAGCGAGGTGGCGTCGACGGTCAGCCCCTCCAGGGCGGGCTTGCGCCCGGTGAACGCGTACAGTTGCTCGGCCTCGACGGTCGTCGAGTTGCCGTCGGCCAGTTCGACGTGCGCGCGGACGCCGTCGTCGGTCGCCTCGACGCGCTCGGTCGTGGCCCCGACGTGGACGTCCATGTCGAACTGCTCGCGGTAGTACGCGACCAGTTCCTCGCCGAACCGCTCGTCGGCGCCCTGCAGCAGGTCCTCGCCGGGCAGCATCTCGACGACGGTCAGGTCCATGTCGGCGGCCTCCGCGAGGTACGGGACCAGTTCGAGGCCGACGTAGCCCAGCCCCAGCGCGATGCCGGAGTCGGGAAACGCCGTCGCGTCGAGGACGTCGGCGCTCGTCTCGACGGGCACCTCGTCGATGCCCGGGATCGGCGGGACGTTGACCTCCGAGCCGGTCGCGATCACCACGTAGTCCGGCTCGACGGTGCGGTCGCCGACCGCGAGTCTGCGGTCGTCGAGGAACCGCGCGGTCTCGTGGCGGAACTCGACGTTCTCGCGCTCGGCCAGCGCGTGGACCGCGTCGCGGCGGTAGCCCGCCCACTCGCCGGTGTGGTCGTCCTTGCGCTCGACGACCCGTTCCAGGTCGACGTCTGGCAGATCGCCGGTCAGGCGCTCGTCCGTGCGGGCGAGAAAGCGGTGCTCGGCGGCGGACAGCGCCTCCTTGGAGGGCATACAGCCCCGGAGGATGCAGAGCCCGCCGCCGGGGTCGCCGTCGTCGATCAGCGTCAGTTCCACGTCGGGTTCCGTTGCCAACTCCTCTGCCACCACCACGCCGGCGCTGCCGTAGGCGCCGACGATGGCGACGTGCGTGCTCATACGTGCGGGTACTCGCAGGCGGCAAAGAGGGTTGCGTAACGGGGCCGGCCGTGGGGACCGGTAGCGAAGAGCGCCGTGGCCGGCCGGCGGAACTGACCGCTCGGCGGGCCGGCGACCCGTCCGCGCTGGGCCCGCCGCCGTCGGCTTGCCCACCCGGGCCCCGGCGACGTGGCGGCGTTTTACGGCCACGGCGACCCAAGGGTCGGCAGGATGACCGACAAGCGAACGGGCGAGGGCGGCGGCGACCGGACCGACCACACCGGAACCCTCCGACGAACCCACGCCCGGGCAGACGGCGGCACGGCTGGCGGCGGCACGGTCGTCGCCGTGACCGCGCCCGGGGCCGCCGTGGTGGCCGCCGACCCCCGCACGACCGGCGACGGCGTCGTGACCGGCGAGTCCGCCCGGAAACTGGCCCCGGTCCACCCCACGGCGGCGATGGGGTCGGCGGGGAGTCCCGGGACCGTGCAATCGGTCGTCCGGCGGGTTCGGTCCGCCGCCGACCGCGAGGAACTCCGGCGCGGAGACCCCCTGGACCTGCCGGCGCTGGCGAGGCTGGCTGCTGAGGAGCTCCGGAGCGGCGGGAGCGACGACGCCCGCGTCCCCGGCGGGGCGACGTTCCTGCTGGGCGGCGCCGACGACGACGGCGCCCACGCGTTCGTGCTCGACGCCGACGGCGGCGCGATCGAGGAGGCCTACGCCGCCGCGGGCACCGGGCAGGCGGTCGCGTACGGCGTCCTCGACGACAGTTTAGGGAGCGGAGCCCTCGACGACCAGGCCGGAGACGAAGCCCTCGACGACGAGTTCGGAGACGAAGACCTCGACGACGACATCGGAGACGGGGACGCCGCCGCGACGACCGGGGCCGGCAAACGCCCGGCAGCCGAATCGACGACGGCGGCCCGGCGGGTCGCCGCCCGGGCGCTCGAAAGCGCCGCCGCGCGGGACCCGCGAACCGGCGACGGGCTGGTGGTCGCCACCGCGACCGACGCG
>JAZKSB010000134.1:0-5348 GCA_036626315.1 Halobacteriales archaeon | reverse complement strand
GATCTCGTCACCGCCGTCCAGAACGCCCGCAACACGACGCCCAACGAGAACCTGGAGCAGTTCCTGGACGACATGCTCGGGGTGCTCGACAGCGGCGGGGACCTGACGAGCTTTCTGGAGGAGCAGACCCGCACCTACCGCTCGAAAGCGGAGGCCGAGCAGTCCGAGTTCCTGGAGATGCTGGAGGTCGTCAGCGAACTGTTCGTGGTGGCGTTCGTCGCCGCGCCGCTGTTTCTGGTCGTCACCCTGGTACTGGTCGGGATGATGGGCGCGAACGCCGTCCCGATGACGACGGCGCTGGTGTACGGCGTGCTCCCGATCGGGATGGTCGGCTTTCTGGTGCTGGTGCATTACCTCTCGCTGCCGTTCTCGACGGTCCACGGCGTCAACACGCGGCTGGGCCCCGACGAGGCGGCGGTGGCGCCGTCGCCGGCGGCCGCCGCCGCCGAGCGCTACGACCGCTACCGGCTGCACGCGATCCGGGGGCTGGCCGCGGACCTCCTGGGCGACCCCGTGGGGACGCTGCGCTCGCACAGCCCGCTGCTGTCGCTGGTGGTCACGGTCCCGGCGGCCGCCGGTCTCGTGGTGGCGGTGGTGGCGTCCGAGCCCGGCGACGTCGCCGCGCTGTACGCCGCCGACCCCGTCGGGGCGACCACCGGGCTGGTGGTCGCACCGCTCGTGGTCGTGGCCGCCCCGCTGTCGCTTCTGTACGAGTTGCGCCGGCGGCGGACCACCCACATCGCCCGGCGGTTCCCGGACACGCTGAACCTGCTCGCCAGCGCCAACCAGATGGGCATCCCGCTGACGGAGGCGCTGGACCTCGTTTCGCGGTGGTCCGACGGCGTCATCGCGACGGAACTCCGCAAGACCCACAACGACGTCCAGTGGAGCCACGACGTCCAGTCGGCGCTGCTGGGGCTGGGCGACCGCCTGGGCGTCCCCCAGGTCGAGCGCACGGCCAAGCTGCTGGCAACGGGCACCTACTCGACGTCGGACCTGTCGACGGTGCTGAGCGTCGCCGCCGAGGACACCCGGACCCGGTACGAACTGGAGCGGTCCCGCCGCGAGGAGATGCAGGTGTACGTCCTCATCGTCGGCATCGGCTTTTTCGTCTACCTGGGGGTGGTGGTGCTGCTGGACCTCAACTACCTGACGCCGGTCGCGCAGTTGAGCGAGCAGGCGGCGTCCGTCGAGGCCGCGACTGCAAACGCTGCGCCGGCGATGGCGGTCACGGAGGTGCCCGTCTCCCGGTACCGGACGCTGTTTTTCCACTCGGCGCTGATCCAGGCCGCCGGCAGCGGCCTGCTGGCCGGCAAACTCGCCGAGAACGACCTGCTGGCGGGGCTGAAGTACGCGGTCGCCCTCGTGGTCGTCGCCGCTGCGGTCTTCACGGTGGTGTGACCATGTCGGGACGACGCTCCAGGACGACGATTCGGGACCGGGAGTCGGGCGGCGGGCCGGCGTCCGGGCCGCGTGGTTTGCTGTTGGCTGACGACCGCGCGGTGTCGGAGGTCATCGGCGCCGTGCTCGTGTTCGCGCTGCTGGTGACGACGCTGTCGATCTACCAGGTGATGGCGATTCCCGGCCAGAACGCAAGCGTCGAGTACAAGCACAGCCAGGCCGTCGTCGACGACTTCGAGGCGTTCGGCGCGGCGGCGCTGGGCGTCGGCGACACCCGCCCGCCGCCCCCGGTGGCCGTAAACACCCGCCGGCAGTAACCCGCCCCGATGCTGTTGGTGAACCCCCCGGCGCCCCCCGGGACGCTTTCGACTGCCACCGTCGGCACCGGCACCGTCAGGCTGGCGAACGCGACCGCCGTCGACGGCGACGCCGCGGACTTCCTGGACGGCGACCCGGTGACCTACGGCACGAAGGCGCTGGTGTACGAGCCCGGCTACCACGAGTACGCCGAGGCGCCCACGACCGTCTACTCGACGGGCGTTGTGGCCAACCACTTCGCAGACGAGTCCGTCGTCGCCGCGGAGGGGGAACTGCTGCAGGGCGACCGCCTGTCGCTGGTGTTGCTGGCCGGCAACCTCTCTGCGTCCCGGCCCGGGTCGGTCTCCGTTTCCATCGACCCGGCCAGCGCCTCGACGGAGACCCTCCGGATCACGGGCGATGACGACCCCGTCACGCTCCGGGTGCCGACCCGGCTGTCCGCCGACCGCTGGCGGACGATGCTCGCCGAGGAGTTCGTCGACCGCGGGGGCAACCTCGTGGCCGTGACCGACGCGCCCGGGTCGGCGGTTCGGCTGGTGTTGAACGGCAGCGAGACCTACACGCTGCAGGTGGCGAAGCTCTCGGTCGGCGAGTCGGGGGACGACCCCGGCCCGGCGTATCTAACCAGGCGTGACGGCGACAATGCGACGGTCGACGAGGGGACCGGCCGGACGCTGACCGTGCAGGTCCGGGACCGGTACAACAACCCCGTCGAGGAGGTCACCGTCGAGGCCAGCGCGAACCGGTCGGGCCTGCAGTCGCGGACGGCCACGACCGACGCCGACGGCGTGGCAACCTTCCGGTACGTCGCCCCGGAGATCGACGGCTCGGCGACCCACGTTGCCGTCAACGTGAGCTTCGCGGGGGACCCCAGCGGCACCGCGTTCGACGCCGCGGCGCCGGAAAACGTCAGCTTCGAGGTGACGGTGCTCAACAGCGACCGCAGCGGCGTGGTCGCCGACCGGAAGAACGGGACCGCCGAGATCAATCCCGGCGGCGAGAACGCGCTGGTGCTCGTCGACTCCGAGATCGAGGACGGCGGGGGCAATGCGAACGACAGCGTGACCATGACGCTGGAGAACACCCACGGGGCGAACGTGACCGTCGTCGAGGCCCGGTACAACTTCTACTCGATGGACAGCCAGGGCGTCGGCCACGGATCCGGCGCCCGACCACAGCCCCCGTCGACGATGACCCTGGACGGTACGGACCTGACGCTCCGCGGTCCGTTCGAGGACGTGACCGTCGAGCTTGCGCCGGGGAACAACACCGTCACCGTCGAATTTTCCACCGACGACGTCGGCTTCGACGTCGTGGAGGGCGACTTCTACGTCCTGTCCGTCGTCTACACGGTCGACGGAACGACGCGGGTCGCGACGTACTTCGTGGCGCCGAGCTAGCGACGGGGCGGGCCTCGCGGTGGCCCTCCGTGCGTGCTCTGGTCGGCGCCGGCCGTCCTCGCGGTGGCCCTCCGTGCGTGCTCTGGTCGGCGCCGGCCGTCCTCGCGGATCTCTCACGTTTCCGCGATTAATATTATGTGGGAGGGGGTAAAATACGGCTCCTAATGGAGGTATCATCCCGCGAGGGCGCGCCGGAACTCCGGGACGTCCTCGCGACGCTCGACGATCGGGGGTGCTCGTTTCTCGTCGCCGGGGCAGCAGGGGGCGGGTCGTTCGATGCAGTCGCCCGGACGCTGAACGGGAGCCCGGATCTGGACCGCCGCCGGGTCGTGCTCGCGCTGGGCACGAGCGGGACCGGGGCGGCGCTGCCGGACGGCGTGCAACCGGGCGACCCGACGGTCCGGCACGTCGAGCGGTCGGCCACCCGGGGAACCGCCGCCCAGTCGCCCGCGAGCCGCGGCCCGCTCGACGCCGACTCGCTGGCGCGGCTCCGGGCCGAGGTCGATGACGCGGTCGCGAGCCTCGAGCCGGCGGGCGGCTACGACCCCGGCGACCTGCGGGTCACCGTCCGGACGCTGGATCCGCTGCTCGGGGACGTCCGGTCCGGGCGGCTTCGCCGATGGACCGACGCGCTCGCGGGCCGGGTCACCGACGACGCCGTCAACGGCCGCATCGCGTTTTTCGCCCACCGGCCCATGGACCATCCCACGCTGCAGTCGCTGCACGACGCCGTCGACGTCAGGATCACGGTCGCTCGCCGGCCCGGCGGGCTGGCCCACCGGTGGGTGGTGACCACGGACGCGGTTCCGGACCGCGAGCAGCCGTACCGCACGGACTGGCTGCCCCTCCCAGCATAGATGCCCGACCACGAGCCGGCGATCCTGGCGGGGCCGGACGGCGAGAGTCTCCGGCTCGTCGACCCCATCGAGGGCGTGGAGTTCAGTTTCGGCTCGGCGACCGCGCTCGACCCGCAGCCGATGCCGCCGGACGCCGTCCCCGTCCCCGTCCCGGTCGACACCGCCTCGCGGGTCACGACCGCCGAACTGACCGTCCCGAAACTGCCGGAACTGCATCTGCGCGACGGGGAGTTCGGCCTGGTTTCCAGCGTCTCCATCGACGCACAGTCGCATGTGTCGGGGGCGGCGGTGCTCGCGGAGTCGGTGCCGGGGGGCACGGTCGTGGAGTTCTCGACGGCGCCGATGAAGATCTACGCCGTTCCAGGGGGCCCCTTCGACGTCGTCCGGGACGCCGACCGCCTTCGGATCGCGTTCGACTCGCCGACGGAGATCCGGGTGGGTATCCGGTCGTTCCACCGTCAGCCGGCGGCGACGATCGAGGTGACCGAGGACCCGGAGGACGTGATGGCGGCAGTCTCACACTTCGGCAGCGCGCTGAAGACGGAATCGCCGGAGCGGTCGTTCGGGTCGCTGCGTGGCCATCCTCCCGCCGTCGAACTCGGGGATCGGTTCTCGGTGCCGGACGTGCTGTCGGTGCCGGAGACGGGCATCGAGATCGGGGTGCCGGCGACGCTGTCGCGGGTGCTGCCGGCCGCGAGTCTGGCGTACTATCTCGGCGCCGCGGTCGTGCCCGCTCCCGAGCCGGTGCTCCGGGCCGGCGACAGCGAGCACCCACTTGATGGCGAGGCGGGGTTCGAGCAGACGGTCAACGACACGCTGCGGCGGGTGTTCATGCTGGACGCGATCACCCGCACCGAGGGCCTGTATCCGGTGCAGTTGCACGCCCGCGAGCGGCTGGAGGCGCGACTGCCGTTCGAGCCGGAATTCGGGCGGCTGTATGACCTGTCGATCGCCGAGCGGGTGGCAGCGTACCTGGCACCGCGGTTCGACCCCGTCGAGGAGTTGCTGCCGGAGTGGCACCTGGCGACGGACCTTGCGCCGACCGGCGACGCCGTTCGGATGTTGCCCTACGTCGCCGACGAACTCTCGCTGGTCCGCACCGAGGGCCGGCGCGAGCCCGTATCGTTCAACGCCGTCCCCCAGGAACTGGCCGACTTCTATCGGGGTGCGGACGCCGCCGAGCGGGCCGAACCGGCGACGTCGACCGAGCCCGACCACCGGCCCTCGTCCGGGCAGTCACTGCAGGGTGCACCCGCCCACGTCCGGGGCGACGAGGCGGGCGAGCGACTGCTCGACGAGGAGGTGTTCACGCCAGTCGACGTCGCGGCCCGGAGCCTGCAGTGGGTGGGCGATGGGGTGCCCGCCGGCGCGA
>JAZKSB010000133.1:0-5404 GCA_036626315.1 Halobacteriales archaeon | reverse complement strand
ACCTACACCTACACGGCCACCTACGAGGGCTCGACCGACGGCACCTACACCGCGACCCTGACGACCGCCGAGGACGCCGCCGGCAACGACGGCGCCGCCGGCCAGCAGGACGCCGTCACCGTCGACACCACCACCTCGTCGTCCCCGGACCTTATCGACGACTCCGAGGAGGTGGGCGTCGAACGCCGGGGCGGCGGCGTCGAAATCTCCGTCCCCGCGGGCACCATCGATCCGGTCGTCGTCGACGGCGAGCGGACTGATTCCGAGGGCCCGCTCGCGGACGCAGGCAACGTCTCCCTCGATCGGCTCGAACTGGCCGTCGACGCCACGAGCGACCGGCAACTGACCGTGACCGTCTACGACGACGGCCTCCGGACCGGCGACGCGACCGCACCCGAGGCCGTCACGGACGCCGCCGCCGACTTCGAGACGGCGACCGACACCGTCGCCGCGGGCTACGTCCACGTCGAACACGACCTCGACGCTGCGGACGCCTCGAACGTGACGGTCACGTTCGGGGTCGCGAAACGGCACCTCGACGCACTCGGGGTCGACCCCGACGAGGTCGCGCTGTATCGCTACCACGACGGCGACTGGGCGCGCCTGTCCACCGCCCGGCGCGGCGGCAACGCCACCCACTACCGGTTCGAGGCCACCGCTCCCGGGCTCTCGGTGTTCGCGGTCGGCACCGGTGCCCCGCGGCTGGCGGTGACCGGGACGGAACTGTCGGACGCCCGGGTCACCGAGGGCGCCGCCGCGACGGTCACGGCGACCGTCCACAACCGCGGAACCGCCGCCGTCGACCGGACGGTCTCGGTCACCGCCGACGGCGAGGTCCTCGAAAGCGCGACCGTGCACCTGGACGGCGGGGAAGCGGAGACGGTCTCGCTGGAGGTCGCCCCGCCGGCCGGCGAGTGGGACCTCGCGGTGGAGGAGACCGCAGTCGGGACGCTCGTCGTGACCGCCGACGAGACGCCGACGGGGACACCGTCGCCCGCCTCCGAGACGCCGACCGGCGGGGAGACGCCCGCCGCCGGCCACACGAGCACGGGGACCGCCACGACGCCGGCCACGACCGCGGGAACGGCCGGGTCACGGCTCGGCTGGCTGCTGACCGGCCTCGCCGCGATCGTTCTCGCCGGCGCGGCGCTGGCCCTGCGGGGCCGTGACGGTGCGAGCATCCGGTAGCATCGCTAGCCCCACCCCGGTACTGCCGGTTCGAACGTTATCCCCCGTTCTGCTGAGAGGACGCCCGTCCGACGGCGCTCGCGAATCGGGCGGACGAGGCCGAGGAGTGACGGATCCAGCGACCGAACCGCCGGGACCGCGGACACAACAGCTTCGGGCTCCGAAACGACACAGCCGACGGCTTCCGACTCCCTTCCCTTCCCACGCCCGAGCGTCCACCCTACGGACGGTCCACGTCGGGTCCGGGGTGGCGGTCGAGCAGCAGTTCCATCCGGCGCTTCGGCTCGGGGTCGGGGACGTCGGCCGCGGCCCAGGTGTCGAGGGCAGCCTCCATGTCCTCCTTCGGCGGGATGGCCATCGGCGGGAGGTCCTCGGGGATGGTCTCGACGGTGGCGTCGATCACGAGCTTTGAGGTGTCCGACCGGTCGAGGGGGTCGGTCCGGACGGCGGGGTCCTTCGCGGGATTGAGATAGACGTCCTCGAGGACCGTCGCATCGCGGCTCGGGTCCGCCCGGGCGTTGACGGCCCAGGCGACGTGCAGCGGGTCCCGGACGTCGACGTCGTCGTTGACGACGGTCACCCGCTTCAGCTGGGAGCCGGTCGCCAGTTCGATGCCGGCGTCCCTGCCCTCCCCCGGGGAGTTCGGGTCCAGCGCGATGACGCCGTGGCCGAGGATGCCGGAGTAGGTCCGGTCGATGTAGAGGTCCGACACCGACTCGTAGCCGCCGTCGACCAGTTCCTCGCGGTAGAGCGCGGCGTTGGAGATGCTCTGGATGGTGTGGTCCTCGCTGGGGGGCACCTGTCCCATCAGGCTGTAAAAGACCGGATCGCTGCGCGCGGTGACCGCGGTCACGTCGATGACCGGCTTCTCGGAGCGGTGGCCCATGTAGCCCGCGAACTCGCCGAACGGCCCCTCCGGCCTGCGGGCCTCGGGGTCGATCTCCCCCTCGATGACCAGTTCCGCCGCCGCCGGCACGTCCAGGTCGACGGTTTCCGCCCGGACCATCTCCAGAGGCTCGCCCAGGAGGCCGCCGGCGAGGGCGGCCTCGTCGACCTCGTAGTCGACGTTGGTGATGCTGCTGTAGTGGACCGCGGGCGACGCGCCGACGGCGATAGCGACGGGGGCGGGATCACCCGACTCGGCGTAACTCTGGTAGTCCATGAACGCGTGACGGCGAGCGGAGATGTTGATGGCGATGGTGGTCTCGTCGACGACCTGACACCGGTAGATCGCCATGTTCCGGACGCCCGTCTCCCGGTTTTTCGTGACGACGACCGCCGTCAGGTACGGGTCCGGGTCCTTTGCCGGCGTCCAGACGGGGACCGGCAGGTCCCCGAGCGAGGCGTCGGCCCCGGTCGCGACCCGCTGCTGGACCGGCGCCGTCGAGACGAGCGTCGGGTCCCGGTGGTTCGAAAGCGCCCGGTGCCAGCGGTCGTGGACGGCTTCGGGCTCGGCGTCCGGGGGGAGCCCCAGCCCCTGGAGGTAGGTCCTCCGCGAGGCCCCCAGCGCGGCGGCCACCACGGGCATGTCGTAGCCCGCGACGTCCTCGAAGTACAGCGCGAACCGGTCGGCGTCGTCGAACCCGTGGTAGAGCCACCGGGCCACGCTGGCGAGCTCCCACTCGGGGTCGACGGGCGCGTCCATCCGCTCGAGCAGCCCCGCCGACTCCAGATCCGCGAGGTGGTCCCTAAACGTTCGCACGAGCGACACCTCCGGACAGCGGCATCTCGACGTCCGTCGGCGTCTCCCTGCGGGCGGTCCCGTCGATGCGAACCGACGGGACGACGTCGAGCGGCATCGTCGACGGTCGGTCCCGACCACGAGGTTCCATACCGGCGATACGTGCAGACAGATGTATTTACCTATCGGTCCCTCCACCAGCCGACAATAGGGAGTACTCCAGGGCAATCCGCCGCGTACAGTCTCTTCACGGTGAAATAGAAATGACCGAACCGTCCGTGAAAACGGTTGCGTCGCCGCCCCTGGAGACGGGTTCTTCGAACCGACCGCCGGTCCGGCAGCGAACCGGGGACGTCCGTCTCCCGGGCCGTCCTCGAACTGCCGCGTCCACCCGGCCCGTCTACCCCTATCGCGTCCATCCGATCCGCCGGACCGGCCAGTCCCCCGCCGACAAAAGGCGTTAGTCCGTCGGCCCCATACCGGAACGACATGGACCGACGCCGCACGGACCTGGCGGTCGTGGCGCTGCTCGCGGTCGTGCTGTTGGGCGGGGCGGCGCTCACCTGGCAGGCCGCCGCCAGCCAGCCCGCTGCCGACGGCACGATGGGGTCGATGATGGACGGGTCGATGGGGACGATGCACGGCCCCGGCCCCGCCTGGTACGGATTCGGCACGCTGGTGCTCGTGGCCGTCGGCGGTGGACTCTATCTGGCGGTCCGGGACGGCGGCGACGCCAGCCCGCCGGCGGATCGGACGGACACCCGCGAGGACGTGGCCGCAGACCACCCCGAACGGGTGGCCCCGAACGCCCGTACTGACGCCCCGACCAGCGGCGCCGTGTCGCCCCGACAGACGGCGGAGGGAGCCGCCAACGCTGCGACGACCGACGACGGCGGCGCCGACCCCGTCGACGGACCCGCGGCAACAGGCGCTGGCGGACCCCTCGACGCGGCTGCCGGCCGAGGCGCGTCCGACGCAACTCCCGCCCCGGGGGACGCGTCCGACGCGACCGCTCCGGAACGGTCCCACGACTCGACTGCCGCCCCGGAACAACCCCCGAACGGGACCGCCGCCCCGGAGCAGACCCCCGACGAGCGCGTCCTCGACCTGCTGCCCGAGGACGAGCGACGGGTGCTCGAACCGGTCATCGAGTCCCCGGGCATCACACAGATCGCGTTGCGCGACCGCTCGGACTTCTCGAAGAGCAAGGTGAGCCAGACGGTGAGCGACCTCGAAAAGCGGGGGCTGCTCGCCCGCGAGCGCCAGGGCCGGACCTACCGGGTCTACCCCGGCGACGACCTCACGAACGGCGACTGAGCCAGCCGACACGCCAGACGCCCGAATTCGGCACGGACGAACGGTCTTGCTCACGAGAAACGGTTAGGAGCCGTTAGAAACGTTCTAAAACCTTTTCGTAGCTGCGTTCACACCCTGGGTGCTAACCCCGCCCCCCGGCTACGGACGACCGAGGAGAACAACGATGACCGACACCAACCGCGGCTGGCTGCTCGTGGGGCTCGCAATCGTCGGGCTCGCGGTCGCAGTCGGGACGGGCAGCGCGTACGGAATGACGACGAATGGGAGCGTCGCTGACGGACACGCCGACGGCTGGGCCGACCGGCTGGCCGGGCACGTGCCCGGCAGCGGTGCCGTCGGCTGGATGGCCGACCGGGCCGGCATCGGCCCCGCCCACGCCGGGGACGGGACCGCCGGCGGGCCCAGCGCCCACGGACAGCACCACGCCGGCCACTCGCAAGCACACGGACAGCACCACGCCGGCCAGCAGGGCGCGACCGGCGACCACGCCCACGACCGGCAGGCGGGCGCCGGCAACGCGACAGGTAGCAACCATACCGCCCTGTACGGCCCCAGCAACCACACCGCCTGGCATGGCGGGACGGCCGGCAATCACACCACCTGGCACGCCCCCAGCAACGCCACCTGGCAGGACGCCGGCAACCACACCGCCTGGCACGGCGGAACGGCCAGCAACGAAACCGACGGCGACGGCGGCGGGTACGGCGGCGGCCACGGCTGCTGAAGCAGCCGGGGCGACGCCGACCGCACCAAAAGACCACAGAACCGCCACGACCGGTACCGACGCGCCGACACACACACCGCTATGACACACACCACGACATCGAACGGGAAACGGGACGGCTCCGCCGACGAGGACGAGACGACCGACGAGACGACCGACGATCGCAAGGGAACCGACGACCGCCCGGACACCCCCGGCGGCACGAGGACACTGCTCGTTGCCGCGGGCGCCGCCGGACTGCTGGTCGCCGCGACCGGCACGGCCAGCGCCCAGGGAGGCGGCATGGGCGGCATGGGGGGCGCCGGCGGCTCCTGGGGGCTGTTCGGTGGCCTCTGGGGGTTCCTCTGGATGGGGCTGTTGCTCGCTGTCCCGGTCGCGTTTGCCTTCTGGCTGTTCGGCGGGGCAACCCGCAGGCGCGAGCAAACGCGCCCGGCGACCGGCAGCGCCCGCCAGCCGACCCGCCCGCCGGACCACAGCGGGACTGCTGCGGATGG
>JAZKSB010000132.1:0-5581 GCA_036626315.1 Halobacteriales archaeon | reverse complement strand
ACGCGCCGGTCCGTATCCGATCACCCGTCCCTGGCGAAGCAACCGTCTTTACCGCCGCCCCATGGCCCTCGCCCCCGCTCCAGAGCCCTCGGAGAACGGCTTTTCTGTCTCGGCCCGTAGTTCCTTTGGGGACCGCGACTGTCACACGCTCCGTGGTTCCCCGGGCGGCCACCCGGCCGCCCGCCCCTGTCTGGACTGCGACCGCATCCCGGTGGCGGTCGACTGGTCCGCCGAAGCTCCACTTAGAGGTCCAGTCCCAGCCCCGCGTGCCAGCGGTCGGCGCCGGCCTCGGCCGCCCGACGGTCCATCTCCGAGAGGAGTTTCACCGCCAGGCTCGCGGTCTCGGCGGCACGGAGTTCGCCCTCGGTGCGGAACTCCCCGCTGGTCCGGTCGGCGTAGACGGTCGAGACTATGCCCGCCCGGAGGTCGTACAAATTCGACAGCGTCAGCAGCGCCGCGGCCTCCATCTCGATGTTCTTGACGTTCGCGGCCTGCAGTTCCGCGACCAGGTCCTCGGCGCCCGGAGCCTCGTACCCCTCGAATCCGGGGCGGCCCTGGCCGGCATAAAAGGAGTCGGCGCTCATCGTCAGGCCGACGTGGTAGTCGTATCCGAGGTGCTCGGCGGCGGCCACCAGCGCATCGACGACCTCCGTGGAGGCGACCGCGGGGTAGTCCTCCCGGACGTACTCCTCGCTGGTGCCCTCCTGGCGGACGGCACCGGTCGTTATCACGAGGTCCCCGACCGAGAGTTCGGGCTGGATGCCGCCACAGGACCCGACCCGGATGAACGTCTCCGCGCCCACTCCGGCCAGTTCCTCGACGGCGATGGCCGCCGAGGGGCTGCCAATGCCCGTGGAAGTGACCGAGATGTCGGTTCCCTCGTAGCGCCCGGTAACGGTGCGGTACTCCCGGTGGTGGGCGACCTCCTCGCGTTCGTCCCAGAGGCCGGCGATCTTCTCGACCCGCTCCGGATTGCCCGGCAACAGCACCGCGTCGGCGACGTCGCCGGGTGACACCTCCAGATGATACTGCGTTTCGTCGTTGGGGTCCTCGCTGTCCGCTGGCATTGGAACGTCGGGGCTTGCACGCGGGACGCCATATAGCCTCTCGTTTGCCGATCCGCCGGGCTCCTCGTATTCGCCCGCCCGGAACCGATCTGCAGTCGGTGTCGGGTTCCCGGCTGATACTCCCAGACCCGGATGCCGGGAGACCCTGTGCCGGTCGCCGGGCCGCATCGGTGTGCGCCTTCCGATCGGCGCCACGTGCCGCCACACCAGCACCTAAGCCCCCTGCCCGGCTATCGGAGTTCATGACTTCTGCAGACGCCGATGCACTGCCGCGGACCGATCCGGAGCACCTCGGCGTCGATCCCGACGTACTGGCCGATGCCGTTGCGTTCACAAAAACCCTGGACACTCCCCGAGAGCAGGTGCGCTACGACTTCGGGGACATCGACCAGTGGGACGAGACCGAGGGCGACCACGGGGGCCGAATCGGACCGATGCCGGACCGCCGCGGTGGACCGAGCGGCATGGTGCTGAAGGACGGTGCCGTCGTCGCCGAGTGGGGCGACGTCCACCGCGTCGACCACGCGTTCAGCGTCGCCAAAAGTTTCCTGTCGCTTTGTGCCGGCATCGCATTCGACCGCGGCCTCATCGCGGACCTCGACAGTCGGGTGGGCGACGACGTCGACGACGACCGCTTCGAGGGGTCGCACAACGGACGGATCACGTGGCGACACCTCCTCACCCAGACGAGCGAATGGAGGGGCACCCTCTTCGGCAAGCCCGACGAGATCGATCGCAACCGCGCGGTCGGCAAGTCCGGGGAGCTCGACAAGGCCGACTCCCGCGAACTGCAAACGCCGGGCGAGTTCTGGGAGTACAACGACGTCCGCATCAACGTGCTGGCGGTCGCCCTGCTGGAGCTGTTCGGCAAACCCCTCCCGAGGGTACTCGCCCACGAGATCGGCGAACCGATCGGCGCCTCCCGGCGCTGGGAGTGGCACGGCTACCACACCTCCGACGTGACCGTCGACGGCCGGCGGCTCCGAAGCGTCTCCGGCGGCGGTCACTGGGGCGGCGGCCTGTGGATCCCGACGCGTGACCTTGCGCGATTCGGCCAACTCCTTCTGCAGAGCGGGGCCTGGGATGGCGAACGGGTGCTCTCGAAGGAGTATCTCGATGCCGCGACCACGCCCATCGAGCAAAACGAGAACTACGGGTTCCTGTTCTGGCTCAACGAGAACCGGGCACTGTGGCCCGACGCACCCGCCTCGAGCTTCGCCGCGCTCGGCCACGGCCAGAACGCACTCTGGGTCGACCCCGACCACGAGCTGGTCGTCGCGGTTCGGTGGCTCCGACTCGCCGAGAATCGCGACGAGGTCGACCACCAGCCGAACCTGAACGCGCTGCTGGGGCGGCTGGTCGACGCCGTGGCGGGATGATCACGGCCCGCTGCCGTCGCTCGCCGGGCCGCCGCCACCGCGGCGTTGCGGTTCGCCACCGTCCCGCTCGTCGCCGCCGTTCCGCTCGTCGCGACTCTCTTCCTGCCCGTCGCGACTGTCGCGCCGCTCGACGTAGGTTTCGCCCACCTGAACGCCCTTCTCCGCCAGATGGCGGGTGCGGTTGCGCGCCAGGTCCTCCTCGCGGCTGCCCGCCGTGGCGAGGACGTACACCTGGGCGGCACCCTCGGGACGCATCGTCCGGCCGGCCCGCTGTGCGCCCTGCCGGCGGGACCCGCCGAGGCCGGAGGCGACGACGGCCACCTCCGCGTTCGGCAGGTCCAGTCCCTCGTCGCCGACCCGGGAGACGACCAGCGCCCGGTGCTCGCCGGCCCGGAACTGCTCGAACAGGCGGCGCCGCTCGGCGTGGCGCGTCTCCCCGGAGACGAACGGCAGTTCCAGCGCCGCAGCGAGTCGCTCGCCCTGGTCGAGGTAGTCGACGAATACCAGCGCGGCCTGGCCGTCGTGGGCGGCGAGCAGGCGCCGGGTTTCCTCGACTTTGGCCGGGTTCTCGGCGGCGCGCTGGCGGCGCTCGTGGCCCTCCGCGGCGGCGTACTCGTTGCGCGCCTGGTCGTCGCCCCACGGGAGCAGGCGGACTTCGACCGTCGGTTCGGCGACGAACCCCGCATCGAACAGCGCGTCCCAGTCGGTGCCGATCGGCGGCCCGACGAGGGTGAATATCTCCTCCTCGCGGTCGTCGCCCCGGACCGGCGTTGCGCTCAGCCCCAGGCGGTGCTTGCTCTGGAGGTCGGCGCTGCGCTTGAAGACGGGGCTGGGGACGTGGTGGCACTCGTCGAAGACGATCAGTCCCCACTCCCGGGAGTCGAACAGTTGCCGGTGCCGGTCCATCCCGGCGATCTGGTAGGTGGCGACGGTCACCGGCGAGACGTCCTTCTCGCCGCCGTGGTAGACGCCCACCTGCTCGTCGTCCAGGGTCGTCTTGTCCAGCAGTTCCCCACGCCACTGCTCGGCCAGTTCCCGCGAGGGGACCAGCACCAGCGTCTCGCCGCCAACCGCGGCCATGATCCCCATCGCGGCGACGGTCTTGCCCGATCCCGGCGGGCCGACGAGAACGCCGGCGTTCCGGTCGGCGAACCGGTCGACCCAGTCGCGCTGGTAGTCTCGCAGGGTCAGGTCGGGGTCGAATTCCAGCGGCTCGCCGGTCTCCAGGCCCCGCTCGTCGGCGACGGGGTAGCCGGCCTCGTAGAGGGTCCGTTTCACCTCGGCGGTTCTCTCTTCGGCGACCCAGCTTTCGGTCCCGGAGATGGGCGCTCGCAGGACGTCCTCGTCGAGCACCTGGCGGGCGACGTTGCCCATCAGGCTCTCGCTGTCGGCGTCGAGGACGACGTAGCCGTCCTCGTGGGTGCGAAGCGTGAACTGGCGAGCGCGCTTCCACTGGTCCTCCAGCCACTCCTCGAAGCCGGGGTAGCGTCCGTCCAGCGCGTCCCGGACGGTCCGCAGCAGGCCCTCGAACGTCTCGTGGGGGGCCTGCCAGACGTCCGCCTCCTCGATCTCGTACATGTACGCGCCAGTTCCGGTCGTGTCCACGAGGCGGGCGAACTGCGCGAGTTGCGCGCGGGTGAACTGCTCGGGGTGGTGTGCGACGACCCGGCGCTGCTCGGGAAAGAGGATGACCCGCTCGCGGCGGGCGACTTCGGCCCATTCCGCGGGGTAGTAGACGGGCGGGTCCGTCGTCGCGAGGCGTTCGATGTCGCCTGCGGCCCGCAGGTCCTCCAGTACGTCGGTCGCGCGCTCGGCGGAGACCGACAGCGCCCTGGCGAGGTCGTCGGCGGTCAGCACCGGACGCTCGCGGGCCTCTAGCGTCCCGGCGAACGCGTCGAACGTGGCGTCGCCGGCGGTTTCGTTCTCGGTTTCGATGTCTTCGGTGGCGGTTTCGTTCTCGTCCTCGGCGGGCGCGGACTCGTCCGCCGGTCCGGCGGCGTCCCCGTTTTCGGTCACTGCCGGGCCATAACCGACGGGCGTTCAAACCCCTTCGGATTCACGGGGTGACGCTCCGGGTCACCGGATCTCCAGGTCGCCGTCCCCGGCCTCGCCGTCGGCCCCCTCGCGCCACTCCAGTTCGAACTCGACGGAGAGTTCCTCGCCCTCCCGCTCGGCCTTCACCTCGAAGGTCGGCGTCGCGGGCGGGGACAGCGTCACCGAATCGCCGCCCGCGGCGAGCGCGACGTCCTCGCCGGCGTCGAGGTTGTCGGCGACCGTCCGCAGGTACTCGGCGACGTCCTCACGAGCCATCTTCCGTTCGACCTCGAAGAGCACTTCTTCGGTCATGCACCTCGTAGGTTCCCCACCGTCATAAGGCGTTCCCGCCGTCTCACTCCAGAGTTCCGGGCCCGATGGCGTCCGGCAGCAGTTCTCCGAGGGTATACTGCTTCGCGTCGTTGCCGGCGTCACAGACCACGGCAAGGTCCTCGTCGGCGAACTCAGAAAGCGACTGCCGACACATCCCGCAGGGCGTGACGCCGTCCTCGGCCGCCGAGGAGACGGCGATGCGCTCGAACTCCTCGTGGCCGGCGGTGACCGCCTTTCCGAGCGCTATCTCCTCGGCGTGCAGGGAGTTCGAGAAGTTCGCGTTCTCGACGTTGGCGCCGGTGTATATCTCGCCGTCGGCGGTCTCCAGCGCCGCACCGACCCTGTACTCCGAGTACGGCGCGTAGGAGTCGTTCCGGGCCTCGCGGGCGGCCGCCATGAGTTCGTCCATGGCGGGCCGTTCGCCACTGGCTGTCAAATAGCCACCGAACGCGGTCGGATGCAGGGGACGTCGGTGGGGCCGGCCCGCCTCACTCCTCGCCGGACTCGTAGTGGTCGCCGGCGGCCGAGGGCAGGCGGGTCTTGCCGACGAGGGCGAGCACGACGATGACCGACACGAACGGGAGCGTCTGGACCAGCGAGTCCGGCAGGCCCGCGGCGACGGTCTTGAGCTGGACCTGGATGGCGTTGAGCCCGCCGAACAAAAGCGTCGCGAAGAACGTCCCGACGGGGCTGTAGTTGCCGAACAGGTACGCCACGATGGCGATGAACCCCTTGCCGTTGACCATCGTCGGGCCGTTGCCGGTGAAC
>JAZKSB010000131.1:0-5766 GCA_036626315.1 Halobacteriales archaeon | reverse complement strand
GCTCATCGGACAGTCCCGCGTGAAGGGACACGGCGTCGGGGCGGACAACGAACTCGGCGCTGAAGTCGCCGAGGAGGACATCGGCGAGATTCAAGGCGCCATCGACGGCATTCCGGTCCACGAGGTCGACGCGTTCCTCATCGTCGCCGGCCTCGGCGGCGGCACCGGGAGCGGTGGCGCGCCGGTGCTGGCGAAACACCTCAAGCGCATCTACACCGAACCCGTCTACGGCCTGGGCATTCTCCCCGCGAGCGACGAGGGCGGCATCTACACGCTGAACGCCGCGCGCTCGTTCCAGACGTTCGTCCGCGAGGTCGACAACCTGCTGGTCTTCGACAACGACGCCTGGCGGAAGGCCGGCGAGTCCATGGAGAGCGGCTACGAGCAGATCAACGACGAGATCGTCACCCGTTTCGGCATCCTGCTGGGCGCCGGCGAGGTCGACCCAGGCGGCGAGGTCGCCGAGTCGGTCGTCGACTCCAGCGAGATCATCAACACCCTCGCCGGCGGCGGCATCTCGACGGTCGGCTACGCCGCCGAGGACGTCGACCCCGCAGAGGACGACTCCGGCGGGCTCCTGTCCCGGTTCACCGGCGGCGACGAGCAGGAAGTCGACACCGCCCACACCACCAACCGCATCACCAGCCTCGTCAGGAAGGCCTCACTCGGACGGCTCACCCTGCCCTGCGAGATCGAGGGCGCCGAGCGGGCGCTTCTGGTCATGGCTGGCCCGGCCCAGCACCTCAACCGCAAGGGCATCGAGCGCGGCCGCAAGTGGCTGGAGGAGCAGACCGGCTCCATGGAGGTCCGCGGCGGCGACTACCCGGTCCCCTCCTCCGACAAGGTCGCGGCGGTCATCCTGCTGTCCGGCGTCGCCAACGTCCCCCGGATCAAGGAACTCCAGCAGGTGGCCATCGAGGCCCAGGACAACATCGAGGAGATCCGCAAGGAAAGCGAAGAGAACTTGAAGCAGCTAGTCGATGATGGAACCGATGACCTCGAGCCGCTATTCTAAAGCCGGGATTCTCGCACTGCTCGCGGTGCTGGTGTTTTCGGTCGTCGCAGCACCCGCGGCAGCCGTCGAACTCTCCGAGACGACCGTCCCGGACGAGGCCGAAGCCGGGACCCAGGTGTCCGCGTCGTTCACGATGTCGAACCTCTATCAGGACCCCAACTGGGACCCCTGGACGCTGGAGGGCGAGACGGAACTGCGCAACGTCACCTGGACGCTGACGTTCATCGACGCCCAGGGCAACGAGTTCGACACCCGGTCGTACGACGGACAGTCCTTCTCCCAGCCGGAGATCACCACCGAGCGGGACATCCTCACCGTCCGGGTCGAGGTGACTGGCGAGACCCCGCCCGTCGCGGAATCGGACCTGACCTACCCGGACAACGAGACGTTCCTGCTGGCCGAACTCACCCAGACCCGCGGCGAGGAGGGGTCGATGAGCGAGATCGGCACCTGGGAGGCCCGCCACTACACCACCGGCGGTGACGCCGACGACGCCGACCCCGGCACGCAGGAGGCTCGCGAAGCGCTCGACGCGGCGCAGGCAGCCATCGATGAGGCCGACGAGGCCGGCGCCGACACCGCCACCGCCAACGACACGTTCCAGTCGGCGGTCTCCGCCTACGAGAGCGGCAACCTCGGCAACGCGGTCGACCTGGCCAACCGGGCCGAGGAGGAGGCAAACGAGGCCAGAGAGAGCAAGGAGCAGTCCGAACAGCAGAGCCAGCTGCTCCTCTATGGCGCGATCGGCGTCGTCGCGCTGCTGGTGATCGTCGGCGGCGTCTACTACTGGCGCAACCAGGGCGACGACTACGACAAACTCGGCTGAATCCGCGCCCTTTTGCCGCCGCCGTCCCTGCCGCCAGCCATGCGCGTCGTCGTCCCCTACGATGTTCGCGAGCCGAAGACGCGACTCTCGACGGTGCTGTCGGCGGCTGAGCGGGCGGCGTTCGCCCGGGCGATGCTCGACGACGTGCTCGCGGCGGTTCGGGCGGCGGGCGGGGACCCGGAACTGCTCGCCACCGGACCGGTCGACGCTCCCGTGCCGACGACGGTCGACCGGCGGCCGCTGACCCGGGCGGTCAACGCCGTGCTCGCGGCGGCGGACGGCCCGGTGGCGGTCGTGATGGCGGACCTGGCGCTGGCGACGCCGGCGGCGCTCCGGCGGCTGTTCGAAACGGACGGCGAGGTGGTGCTGGTTCCCGGCAGGGGCGGCGGCACGAACGCGCTGGTGGCTCGCCATCCGGCGTTCCGGGTGGACTACCACGGCGTCTCCTACCGTGACCACCGCCGGGCCGCCCGCGAGGCGGGCGCCGACGTCGCGACCGTCGACTCCTACTGGCTCTCGACCGACGTCGACGACCCGGCGGACCTCCCGGAGGTGCTGTTGCACGGCGACGGCGCCGCCCGGACCTGGCTGCAGGACGCCGGGTTCGAACTGTCGGTCGAGGAGGGCCGCGTGGGGATCGCACGCGACGACTGAGCAGTCCGACTGTGGCGGCCAGTGATTGTTCCGACTGTGGCGGCCAGTGATTGTTCCGACTGTGGCGGCCAGTGATTGTTCCGACTGTGGCGGCACGGGAGCGGTCCTGCCGGACGACACGGGAACGCTCCAACTGCGGTGGCAAGGGTTTTGCCCGCCGGACCGCAAGCCCCCGACGATGTTTCCCGGGGCCGAGGAGTACGGCGTCGAGGTGTCCGTCGACCCCAAAGACGTAGAGGACCTGCTTTCGGTGACGCCCGACGACGTCGGGCCGCCGGACGAACTCACGTTCGCCCGGAACGCCTTCGTCCCGCTGACGACCGCCTGCCGGTACACCTGCACCTACTGCACCTACTTCGATCCCCCGGGCGAGGCGTCGCTGCTTTCGCCCGACGAGGTCCGGGAGATCGTCCGCCGCGGGGCCGCGGCGGGCGGCACGGAGGCGCTTTTCACCTTCGGCGACGACCCCGACGACCGGTACGTCGCGGTCCACGAGCGACTGCGCGCCTGGGGCCACGACTCCGTCCACGGGTATCTCCGGGCGGCCGCCGAGATCGGGCTCGAGGAGGGCCTGCTTCCCCACGCCAATCCCGGCGACCAGACCCGCGAGCAGATGGCGCTGGTGGCCGACGTCAACGCCAGCATGGGCGTGATGCTGGAGACGACCGCCGACGTCGACGCCCACGCCGGCCCCCGCCGAAAGCAGCCGGGCCAGCGGCTCCACACCATCGAGGTGGCCGGGCAACTCGGCGTCCCGTTCACGACGGGGATCCTGGTGGGCATCGGCGAGGACTGGCGCGACCGCGCCGAGAGCCTGCTCGCCATCCGTGAACTCCACGAGCGGCACGGCCACGTGCAGGAGGTCATCGTCCAGCCGGTTCGGGAAAACGAGCGCTGGGACGGCCCCGCTCCCGGCGTCGAAACGCTCCGGCGGGCGACCGCGATGGCCCGCCACGCCCTCCCGCCGGCGGTCTCCGTGCAGGTGCCGCCGAACCTGACCGCCGCCGGCGAGGTGGTCGACGCCGGCGTCGACGACCTGGGCGGGGTGTCGCCGGTCACCGACGACCACGTCAACCCCGACTATGCCTGGCCCGCCGTCGAACGCCTCCGGCGGATCGCCGCCGACGCCGGCGTCCCGCTTCGCGAGCGGCTTCCCGTCTACGAGCGGTATCTCCCGCCGGACCTGCGACGGAACGACTTCGACGGCGATCCCGCGGACCCGCCTTCGGGCGGCGGCGACTGGGTGTCAGACCGGGTGCGGCGGGCCATCGAACGGTACGACCTCCTGCCGTGGGCGGACGGGACGTAGGGTCGACCGGTCGACCGCCCGACTCAGGCGGGTTCGACGACGTAGTGACCGTCGCTCTGCTCGACCAGCACCCCCGGCTCGCGAAGCGTGACCGTGTACCCGGTCGCCGCCGCACGGCGGTCGCAGTCGACCTTCACGCGGACGAGGTTGCCAAGCAGTTGCGCCGAGGGCGGCTTCTGGGCCGCACCGCAGTCGTAGATCGTGACCAGTTCCCGCTTGCGCCCGTCGTAGACGACGAGGTGGGCGTGTCGCGGCAGGTGCCAGGCCGCCCGGTCGCCGTCCCGCTCGACTGGCGGCAGTTTGTTCATCGCTCGGTGGTTCGCCCGCCCCGCCATTAAGGTCCCCGCCCGCCGCCGCGAGCAGGTATCGGTCCCCGTGGACGGGTCGGCTCGGCGGCACCCGGGCCGGTCGACCCGGCGACAGACCCATCTGCCCCCGCCGGCAAACCGGGGGCGTGCCAGCACGACCCCCCGACGACATCCCGACGGTGACCTGCGAGCGCTGCGACCGGACGTGGCAACTGGACGTCGAACTCGATGACATGCAGGTGGGCAACCGGGCGGTCGAGCAGTTCGCACTCGACCACGAGCGCCACACCGGCCACTTCCCCGACGGCGTCGCCACCTGGCGCGCGGAGTGCCGTCGCTGTCCGGCGGGCACCGAACATCTCACCGAGCGGGCGGCTCGCCGATGGGCGACGACCCACGCCCGCCACACCCGTCACGCCGTGGACCTCCATCACGCTGACGGGGAGACGACGAGCAAGATCGAACCGGAGTCGACCGGGCCGGACTGACGCCGGGCCGGAGTTCCGGGCCCCGCCGTCCGGTCAGTCGTCGACTGCGCGAACGTCGCCAGGCGGTTCTGCGCTCGACTCCTCTTCGATCAGCGGCGTGCCGTCCGCCCGTGGCCCGAGTTGCGGCCCCAACGGCGGGTCGTCGGGGTCGATGCGTCGCCGCTCGCCGTAGTCCGTCGAGCGCTCGACTGGCGTCCGGCCGATGGCCGCGATCATATCGACGTAGTCGGCAAACGAGCGGTACTCGCCGTAGCCGCCGCCGGCCCGCTTCGTGATCTCCTCGCTGAGGATGGTGCCCATGAAGTCGTCGGCGCCCGCCGAGAGCATCTTCAGGCCCTGCTCGTCGCCGTACTTCACCCAGGAGGACTGGACGTGTGCGACGTTGTCCAGAAACAGCCTGGAGACGGCGACCATCAGTTCGTCCTCGTGGCGGGTCGGCCCGGACTCGACGAGGCCGTGCTCGGCAAGCGGCGTGTCGTGGTGGACGAACGAAAGCGGGACGAACTCGGTGACGTTGCCGGTGCGGTCCTGCAGGTCACGGATCCGCTTCAGGTGCCGAACCCGGTGGGCCTCGTTTTCGACGTGGCCGTACAGGATCGTGGCGGTCGTCGGCAGGCCGACCGCGGCGGCGGCCTCCATCGCGTCGACCCACTTGTCGCTGCCGACCTTGCCGGGACAGATGACGTCCCGCACCTCCTCGACGAGCACCTCCGCGGCGGTCCCCGGCACCGAGTTCAGCCCGGCCTCCCGCAGGCGGCGGTAGACCTCCTCGTAGCTCCAGTCGGTGCCCCGCTTTGCGTGGTAGGCCTCTTCGGGGGTCATCGAATGGACGTGAACGGCGTCGACGGACATCGCCGCCATCTGCTCCACGTAAGTGCCGGGGTCGTTCTCGTAGCGCTCCGGCGGCGCGTAGTTCAGGGCCCGGCGGTCGCTGCCCTCCAGGATCTCCCGGTGGCGGTCGTCCAGCGCGAACGCAGGGTGCAACCCGGAGACGGAGGTGACCTCGTAGATCCCCCGCTCGACGGCGTCCTCGACGATAGCCCGGGACTCCGCCGGCGTCTTCGTGAACCCGCCGTGGTCGACGTCGCTTTTCGCCAGGAAGTGCTCGCTGCGGTCCTTGAAGTTGCAGAACAGACAGCCCGTGTTGCAGGCGGTGGTGACGTTGT
>JAZKSB010000130.1:0-5904 GCA_036626315.1 Halobacteriales archaeon | reverse complement strand
CGCGAGGCGGGTCTCGCTGACGAGGTCGCGTACGCCGTCGGCGCGGAGGCGGCGCCCGCCGCGTTCGGCGTCGGGCCGGTCGTCGTTTCGGGGGCGGTCGCCTGAACCGTCGTCGGAGGGAGCACGTGGCATGGTCTCGGGCCCGGGTCCCGTGGGAGTTACCGTCGGGCAAATTTGAAGGGATTCGTCGTTACCGCACGCTGGGAATCGGAAGACGCGCGAGACTAGCCCGTTCCGGTCGGTCACGCTATCGGACCTACGGGATGCGCGACCATAACTCCGTTCCCCCACCCATTTGTGGACAGGATTCCACGACTCCGTTACCAGCCCGATTGCGGACAGGGCTAAGGGCGTCCGGCCCGTTACTCGACCCGTGAGCAGCGACGACGAGCGGTCGGGCGACCCGGAGCACGCGGAGGGTACCCCCAGCGACGGCGTCACCCGCGAGAACTCGGCGACTGGGCTGGAACTGTCGACCGGGCCGGAGTCTGTGCCGCCCGCCGATGCCGACCCGCCGGTCCGGGTTGAGGTCCACCCCGGCCGGGAGGTCGTCGTCGAGTTCGACCCCGCGCTGACCTTCGAGTGCGTCCCAGAGTGCACTTGGTGCTGTCACCACGGCGTGTTCCTCTATGGCCGGGATTACCGGGAACTCGCCGGGCGGGCGAACCTCAACGAGACGACCACGCGGGTCCGCGGGGAGGACTTCGTCAAACGAGAACCGAAAGACCGCGACGAGTTCGTCGACGTCGACGGCCGGGCGTGCACGTTCCTGGCCGAGGACGGTCGGTGCGCCCTCCACGCCGAGTACGACTGGAAGCCCACCCGGTGTTCGGTCTTTCCGCTGGGGGTCCGCAAAGAGGACGGCGATCTCCACGCGTTCGTCCGGGAAGACGCCGAGCGCCACTGCGATGGCCTTGGCGTCAGCGAGCGCCGGGTCGTGGAGCACCTCGACGCGTTCCTGCCGGAACTGCTGTGGGAACTGGAGAACCCGGACACCGAGCGGGTGCTCTGATCCGGCGTCCGGGGGCTGGCCGCGCTAGCTGGCGACGGCCACCCAGGCCGCGAATACGGCGACACCGCCCAGCGCAGTCGCGGACACGGCGTGCAGGCGCAATCGGTCCAGCGTCTCGTGGGCGTGCTCGGACGTTTTGGCGACGTCGTACACCTCGCCGCCCATCTCGCACCGCGGCAGGAAGTCCATCGCGACGTGGAGAAACACTCCGGCGGCAAACCCGAACACGACGGCGTTGACCGCCGCGACCGGCGGCACCGCGACCAGCGCGGCGGGCACGGCGGCGACCCCGACGCCGGTCGCGGGCAACAGCAGGACTGTCGTGGGTTCGCCGGCCCCCGCGAGCCGGCGGGCGGCGGCGTAGCCCGCCGGTCCCTTGTGGGAGACGATGGACAGCCCCAGCAGCGGCCCGAGGTCCGGCATGTTCCCGTAGACGATGCCGATGATCGCGCCCGCTGCCAGCGCGTGGGCGCTCAACTGCAGGCCGGTGTGTTCGAACGGGAGGTCGCTGTGGGTCAGCCGGTGGCCGACGGTGTGCGCCGAGAAGCCGGCGATGATGCCGGCGGCGACGCCGAACCCACCCAGCGCGGGGTCGTGGTCGATGGCACCCGGGACGACGAACACGAGCGCGCTGGTGATCATGGCGCCGCTGGTCAGGCCGTATCCCCACGCCAGCGCCCGGGCGGGTCGTTCCGAACTCGCGCGGGCGCCGAGCGGAATCGCCAGCGCCATCGCGCCGAACGCCACCCAGGAGATGCCCAGCAGCTTCCAGAGCCCGGCCCGGACGGCGAGCGCCGACAGCGCCACCAGCAGCACGACGGCGCCCCCGCCGATCCAGCGTTCGCCGGTCATGGCTAGCGGGATTCGATGTGCCGATAATAATCTGTCGATGCCGTCGGGGATCGACCCGGTGCGGGCGGAGCGCCCGCGCCGGCGAGGGGTCGCTGGGGGCCCCGTTCAGGCCGTCGCCCGCTTGTACTCCTTGAGATCGACGACCGACCCGTCCAGGTCCGCGGCGTCGAGGTCGGTGGCTGCCCAGTAGATCATCTCGGCGGCATCGGCTGGGTCCCGCCCCTGGCCGCCGGTGAGGTCGGTGGCGACCGCGCCGGGTTCGACACAGCCGAACGCGGGCTCGGCGTCCGCGGCGAACCCGCGGACCACGGCCTCCGCGGCGGCCTTCGAGACGGCGTAGGCGCCGTAGCCGGCCTTCTCCTCGCGGGCGATCCGCCCCGTCGGGACGATGGCCCGACCGTCGTCCGGCATGTAGGCAAGCGCCTGCTTCAGCGTCGCGAACACGCCACGGGCGTTCGTCCGGAGCGTGTCGTCGTATTCGGAATAGCTCGTCTCCGGCAGCGGCGACTCGCCGGGGTCGCCGTGGAAGACGCCGGCTCCGGCGACGACCACGTCGATCCCCCCCGGGCCGTGTCGGGTCGCCGTCTCAACCAGTCGCTCGACGTCGTACTCGTCGCGGACGTCGGCGCGTACGCCGACGGCGTCGTCCAACTGCTCGACCGTTTCCTCGACGTCTTCGCCGTCGCGGCTGCAGACCACGACCCTGTCGCCGGCCTCGTCGAATCGCTCCGCAGCGGCCCGTCCGATGCCGCGGGTTCCGCCGGTCACGACAACCGTTCTATCCATGGGCTCCGTTGGGGGACCGTTGCCTATAGACGTTCCGCGTCGAGACACGGCGGGTCCTCCCGTCCGCTCAGTCGGGCACCTCGGACTCGAAAAACGCCGTCGCGAGCTTTCGCTGGGCCTCCCGCAAGTGCTGGTGGAACGTCGCCCGCGTGATGTCCATCGATTCGGCGACCTCGTCGCCCGAGACCGGGCGAGGCCACTCGAAGTAGCCGCTGAGGTAGGCCGTCCGCAGCGCCGTCAACTGGCGGTCGGTCAGCGCCGACTCGACCGCTGCGGTGAACCCGCCGGCGGTGTCCGCGTCGCGCTCCCGCTCGCGGTAGCCGGTGAGTTCGACGGCCTCGTGCCGGTCCCGGAGGTGCTCGAAGGCGGTCCGGGCGGCCTGCTCGTCGGGGAAGGTGGCGGTAAGGTCGATCCGCCCCTCGGTCGCGCTCAACCCCACCGGGACCCCCTGGTGGTCCGCGACGTCGCCGACCAGCGAGCCGTCGACGGAAAGTTCGACGACCAGGCGGTCGGTCCCGACGGTCAGGACCCGGGCGTCGTCGATGTCGTCGTGGCCGGCGGCGACATCGCGCACGGTCGCCGGGTCGACGCCCTCGACGGTGGCGTACACGAGAAGATTGCCGTCGTCCTCGACCACCGAGTCCTGGTAGGTCACGGTCGCCCCGGTTCCCGCGGTGAGATCCGCGAGGTAGCTGTCGGGGTCCTGCAGCACCAGTCCCACCTCGATGACCGACGCCGTCGCCAGCACCCGGTCGCCGGTCAGCCCGTGAAACGCGGTGCCCAGGGTCCGGCCCAGCGCCGACAGCACCGCTCGCTCGCGCTCGTCGAAGACCTCGTCGCCGGCGGCGTAGGCGGTCAGCACGCCGTACTGCTTTGACCGGTAGGTCAGCGGCACCGCCGCCAACCCCACCGCACCCCACTGTTCGTGGGGGTCCCAGTCGGTGGCAGCGGCGTCCAGATCGTCGACGATCCGGACCTCGCGGGTCCGGTAGGCCTCGGCTGTCGGGTCGTCGGCGGACAGCGCCAGCCCCCCATCCTCGAAGTTCGGGGGCGGGTCGCCCGCCCACTCGTTGGGCACCAGTCGGTCGCTGCGCAGGTCCGGTCGCCCGACCCACGCAAACCGGTAGGGGGAGGTCGCGACGAACTGCCGGCAGGCGACGGATTCGGCCTCGGTTCGGCTCCGGGCGTGGACAACCTCGGCGGTCACCTCGCCGACCAGCCCGTTCACCCGGTCGAGCACGTGCTCCAGCTGGCCAGCGCGGTCCTCGGCGGCGAGTTCGGCAAGTTTGCGTTCCGTGATGTCGAGGTGGGCCACGACGGCGCCCCGCTCGCCATCGACCAGGATCGGCGACGCCCGCATCAGAAACCACCGGCGCTCGTCCGGCGAGTGGCAGGGGTACTCCAGCACGAACGAGTCGCGCTTCCCGTTCAACACCGCCCTGATACCGTCCTCCGCCCGGTCGCCCTCCCCCTCGACGGTGGCCTCCGCGGCCGCGAAGTAGTTGCTTCGCAGCGTCTCGGGATCGTCGACGCCACCTTGCTCGACCGCGAACTCGTCCCAAGACCGGTTCGTGAGCAGTATCTCCCCGTCTTCGTCGATGACCGCAACGTTCAGCGGGAGCGTGTCAAGCGCCGCTCGCGCGAAGTCCACGGCGCGGCTCACGACCCATCACCCGTTCGCTCGACGCTCATCCTGTTAGACGGTTGGGGCGCCACCGGCATCAAACTTCACGTTCGATGACCAACCCCGGCGAGGACGACCTCGACGCTGGAGCGGCGTACTGCGGTGCCGGACGACCCAGCGCACGGTCCGATCCCACACGGGGACGCCGGTCACACCTGTGTTTCAGTGATGCTCCGGCAGATACACGCCCAATGAGATCACAGGCACGGGCACGTGTCTTCGTAGCGCTGACCCTGACTGGTGCAACGATCGCAGTAGCGGGCGTGGGAGTCGCCCCCGCCGACGCGGCGGCGAACCGGCAGGTGGCGCTGACGGTGACGGTGACCGACGGCCTGGGCCATCCGTTCGAAGACGTCACGGTGACCGCCCGCTGGGAAGGCGGGGAGGCCTCGGTGACGACCGCCTCAAACGGGATGGTCATCATCGACGTCCCGCAGGGCGAAACCGTCGAACTGTCGGAACAGCGGCAGGGATACGTCCGGAACCACCCGGTCGACGTCGAGAACGCGACTGCACGGGAGGGCGACGTCACGATGTATCGCCGGGCAGAGGGAACGGTGACGGGCACGAAGCCCGACCCGACCCCGGTGACCGAAGCCAACGTCACGCTCTACCGGCGGGACAGCGTCGCCGTGACCGGCTCCACTGGCGAGGACGGACAGTTCGAGACCGGCGTCGTCGAACGGCGTGAATACCGGCTCGCCGCCGTCAAGCCCGGGTTCTACGAGAACGAAATGACGGTGACCCTCACCGACGGGCCGTCGATTCCCGGCCGCATCAGCCAGGGGTCGGTCGTCGTGACGTTCTCCGTCGCCGACGACCACTTCCCCCCGCCGGAGCCGTTCGAGAACGCGGCGGTCCGGATCGAGGGCGTCGGCGTGTTGAAGACGAGCGCGGACGGCACCCAGACGGCGGCAGTCCCGGTCAACACCGAACTCTCAATACGGGTCACGAAGGACGGCTACAGGACGGCGAGCCGGACCGTGGCGGTCGGGGAGTCGCCGAGGGAGTTCGCATTTACCGTCACTCGCGAGGCCGCACTCGAAGTGACGCCCGACAACGAACAGATCGTCGCCGGAACGACCGTCCGGCTGACGGTGACCGACGAGTACGGCGACCCCGTGTCGGGTGCCCTCGTCACCGTCGACGGCGGGGAGGCCGGCGAGACCGATGACGACGGCGTGCTCCGGGTGACCCTGGAGGAGGTCGGCGAACACGACCTCGCGGCGAGGAAGGCGGGGGTCGACTCCGATCCGGTGACCGTCGATGCCGTCCGGCCGGCGGGCGAGACGACGGCCACGCCAACGGACACGCCGACCCGGACCGAGACGGACACCCAGACCGCGACGGACGAGAATTCCTCGGACCCTGGCTTCGGGCTCCCCGCAGCAGCGGGGGGCACTGGCGGTCGCTGCCGTCCTGTTGTGCCGGCGAACGTGAGGCTCATTTCCGCCGGCAGTCCTGACGCTCCTGTCGGCAACGGCAGTCCTGACGCTCCTGTCGGCAACGGCGGCGTGACGCTCCTGTCGGCAACGGCGGCGTGACGCTCCTGTCGGCAACGGCGGCGTGA
>JAZKSB010000129.1:0-5925 GCA_036626315.1 Halobacteriales archaeon | reverse complement strand
CGGTTCCCGTCCACGGCTCCGGAGCCGTCCGCCGGCCGGACATCGGTCCGGCGTCCCATCTCCGGGGGCGGGTCCCGGCGTCTCACGTTCGCAGGGCGGGGCTGCCGTCCGGGTCTTCGGCCGAGCGAGTCGAGTCCTGTGCTACGTGTCCCGAGGCAGGCCGATACCGGACCGTCAGGGACCGGCGTCGCGTTCCCACTCGCCGGCCTCCTTCGGGTCGACGTGGACGAAGGCCTCGTCGACGGCCGGGATCTCCTCGATGGCCTCGATCACCGCGGTCTCGATGTCGTGGGCCGCCAGCAGGCTATGCTGGCCCTCCACCTCGACGTGCAGGCTGACGTCGACCTCCGGGCCGACGTAGTGGGCGACGACGTCGTGGACGCCCTCGACGTCGGGGTGGGACAGCGCCCGGCGGACGATTTCGGCCCGCAGGTCCTCCGGCGGAGCGGCGCCGACGAGATAGTCGACGTTCTCCCGGACCACCCCGACGCCCGAGTAGAGGATGCCGACGGCGACGACCCCCGCAGCGAGCGGGTCCAGCACGGACACGCCCAGCGACGCCCCGACCACCCCGGCCAGCGCCGCCGCCGCCGTCAGCACGTCGTTGCGGTTGTCCACCGCGGTCGCGACGACTGCCGGGGAGTCGTGTCGCTGGCCGACCGCGAGGCAGTGGCGGTACAGCCAGAACTTCACCACTGCGGCGCCGGCGAGCACGGCGATCCCGGGCACGCCTGCCGAGACCGCCGGATCGCCGGCCAGCACCGACCGGGTCGCCTGCCAGATGATCCCGCCGCCGGCGGCGAACATCCCCACCGCGACGAACAGCGAGACGAACGGTTCGATGCGCTCGTGGCCGTGGGGGTGCTCGAAGTCCGGCGGCCGGGTCGTCAGATAGAGGCCGGCGACCACGACCACGCTGTAGGCGGCGTCGGCGGTGCTGTTGAGCGCTTCCGACCCGACTGCGAGGCTCCCGGTGGTCCACCAGACTGCGCCCTTCGCGAGCGCCAGACCGAGGTTGACCGCAAGCACCAGCAGGCCGACCCGCCTGACCGCCCCGCGGTCGCTCATCGCGTCGGCCTAGGGCGCCGTCGGGCAAGGGCGTTTTGAACCGGTCCGTCGGCACGTGTCATCGGCCGGCGTCGCCTGTCTCTTCGGCGTCTTCGCGCTCCCGTCCGGCGTCGCCTGTCTGTTCGGCGTCTTCGCGCTCCCGTCCCGACTCCATTCCCGAACGCATGAACGCCGCGAGGATGCGGCCGATCCGGGAGTCGCCCGTCCACATCGCCTCCTCGTCGACCGGGCCGTCCTGCGTCTCGGCGGCCAGCAGCACGGTCCGGTCGTCGACCATCAGTGCCCGGCCGGCGAAGTCGGCGGGGTTGTCCTCGGACATGACGAAGACGTCGACGTCGGCGTCTTCGAACCGCTCCCGGAGCGAGCGGTCGGCGGTGACGACGGTGACTCCGACGGTGTCGGCGGCGGCCTCCCGGAGCGCGCTCTCGATGGCCGGCGCCAGCGAATCCGCCGCCGGGGAGACGAACACCGCAGCGCGCTCGGCGTCCTCGACGAGGCCGGCGATCCGGTCGTCGATCGGCTGGCGGCCACGCAGCGTCGAGACGTCGCCGGCGGTGGCCCGATCGGGCTCGGCGGCACGCAGGTCCTGCAGGCGGTCGAACGCGCGCTCGGCGTCGCGCTCGATGCGCTGGGTGAGCACCGCGCGGGCCGTCGAGAGCGCCACCGACCGGTAGGCCTTCGGTGCGGACTCGACCACCTCGACCAGGCCCCGCTCGGCCAGGTCGTCGGCGGCGCCGTACACCTGTGACCGGGGGACCTCGGAGACGCGGCTCACCTCCTGGGCGGTCCCGGTGCCGAGTTGCTGGAGCGCGACGAACACCTGGGCCTCGTAGTTCGACAGCCCCAGGGTTCGCAGCGCCTCGACGGCCTCGCGCTCGCTCATGATCCACTCAGTGGTCCTGCCCGCCTATTGGCGTTACGCCTCGTACGGTCTCGAGCGCCGCGACGGCGCCGCCGTTTCCCCGGTCGTCCCCGACGACGGTTCGCCGCATGGCTTCCGGTCGGTGGTGGTTCGCCGGATGGCTCCCTGCCGGGGACGCAGGGAGGCGACGGTCGTCTTGTAGTAGTATCCTACAAACACTTAAATCCCTGCAGCCACAACTACGGACCACACCTCACCGGGGCGGCGGGGAACGCGGCCGCCCGGGTCGGACCTGCCGGCCCGGGACGCGGCCGGTGCGTTCCACCCGCGGCGTCCGGCAGACTCAAACCGACGACACATGTCAGGAAGGCTCTCCCGCCGGTACGCGGACTGGATAGCGGCCCACAGCAAGTTCGTCGTCGTCGCCGTCCTGGTCCTCACCGCTGTCGTGGCCGCCGGCGCGGCGGTCGGCGAGACCGAGGACGCGGGCGTCGGCGAGTTCGAAGTCAACTCCGAGGAGACGGACGCCGCGGCGTTCGTCCGGCAGAACTACGGCAGCGACGACGGCGTCGTCGCACAGGTCGTCGTGCGCGAGGACGACGGCAACGCCCTCTCGAAGGAGTCGCTGCTCGCGGGGCTGCGTCTCCAGAAGGCGGTTCGTGACGACGAGACGCTGAACGCGACGCTGTCGGAACCGGGATTCGTCGGCATCGAGAACGTGGTCGCGACGGCGGCGGTGTACGCCGACGCCAGGGCCGAAGGAGCGCCCCCGCCAACCGGGGCACCCTTGCTGGACGCCCAGATCGAGGCGCTCGAACGACGGGACGACGCCGAGGTCCGCCAACTGGTCCGGAGCGTGCTCGACCCCGATGCCGACGTCGTGGGCGACCAGGACCCTTACGACTTTCTCCCGCGGGACTACGTGCCCGGGGAAGCACGGGCCGACGCCCGACTGACGCTGATCACCCAGGTCGATAACAGCGCCGACGACCAGGACCCGCAGGCGGCCTACGACGCACAGGTGGCCATCGACGGGATGGTCGAGGAGCGATTCGACGACGCGTTCGTCTTCGGCCAGGGGGTCCGCAACGACGCCTCCTCGCGGGCGACCGGCGACAGTTTCGCGATCATCACGCCGTTTGCCCTCGTGCTCATCCTGCTCGTGTTGGGGATCACCTACCGGGACCCCCTGGACGTGCTTTTGGCGTTTTTCGGCATCGCCGTCGTGATGGGGTGGCTCGCGGGGATCATGGGCTGGCTCGCGATTCCGATGAACGTCATCCTCATCGCGGTCCCGTTTCTCCTGATCGGGCTGAGCATCGACTACGCGCTCCACGTCGTGATGCGCTACCGGGAGGCCCGTGAGGGGACGCTCGACGGGGATGGCGTCGCCCACGGGGGCCCCGAGGAGAAGCGGTCGATCCGGGACGCGATGGCGCTGGGATTCGGGAGCGTCGTCCTCGCGCTGGGCGCGGCCACGGTCTCGACCGGCGTGGGCTTTCTCTCGAACGTCGTCAGCCCACTGCCGGCGATCCGGGACTTCGCGATCCTCAGCGCCGGCGGCATCTTCGCGACGTTCGTCGCGTTCGGCGTCTTCCTGCCCGCGCTCAAGATCGAGGTGGACTCGTTCGTCGAAACCCGGCTGGGATTGAGCCGGCGTCGGGCGGCGTTCGGCGTCGGCAGCGGCACCACGAACGCGGCGCTGGCGCGGCTGGGGGCGCTGACCACCCGGGCGCCGGTCGCCATCGTCGTCGTCGCGCTGTTGCTGGGGTCGGTCGGCGCCACCGGCGCGACGACCATCGACACCGAGTTCAACCAGGCCGACTTCCTCCCCCGGGACGCGCCTGACTGGGCCAAGTCCCTGCCGGGTCCGCTGACCCCGGACACCTACACCATCGCGGAGGACTTCGAGTACCTCAGCGACAACTTCCAGCTTCGCACGGAGGGCAGTCAGTCGCAGGTGCTGATACGCGGGAACGTCACGAGCGCCTCGACGCTCGACGCCGTCGACGCTGCCGCCGGCGACGTTGAGGCGGGGACCGCAATCCAGCGCCGACCCGACGGCGAGGCGGCTATCGATGGGCCCCACACCGCCATCCGCGAAGTCGCACGCGAGAACGAGACGTTTGCGGCGCTGGTCGACCGCCACGACGAGGACGGCGACGGCCTCCCCGAGGAGAACGTCGCGGTGGTGTACCGCGCGCTGTTCGCCGCCGACCCCCAGCGCGCGGCGACCGTGCTGAGCCGAACCGACGACGGGGAGGTCACCTCCGCACGGCTCGTCCTGTCGGTCCGGAGCAGCGAGTCGGCCCAGACCATCGCGGCTGACACGCGGGCGTTCGCAGCGGACGTCGAGGACCGCGCTACCGGCGCCGGGGCCGTCGCGACGGGCGCGCCGGTGACGACCGCCGTGATCCAGGACGCGCTGCTGGAGACGCTGGTGGAGGCGTTCGCGGTGACGCTGGTCGTCATCCTGGCGTTTCTCACCCTCCTCTTTCGGGTGCGATACCGCTCGTGGTCGCTCGGTGGGCTCGTGCTGTTGCCCGTGGTGGTGTCGCTGTCGTGGCTACTGGGTGCGATGGCGGCGCTGGGCATCGCGTTCAACAGCGAGACCGCGGTCATCACGAGCCTCGCCATCGGTCTCGGGGTCGACTACAGCATCCATGCCGGCGAGCGGTTCATGGAGGAGCGGGAGAAACGCGATCGGCTCGAGGAGGCGATTCGGCGAATGATCACCGGAACCGGAGGGACCCTGCTCGCGAGCGCAGCGACCACCGCCGCCGCGTTCGGCGTGCTCGCGTTCGCGCTCTCGCCGCCGCTGCGGCGGTTCGGCATCGTGACCGGGCTGGCGATCCTGTTCGCGTTCCTCGCGGTCGTCACGATGCTGCCCGGCCTGCTGGTCGTCCGCGAGCGGGTACTGCCAGGCGGCCGGTATCGCGAACGCCCGCTGGCGTCGATCCGCCGGGCCGCGCTCGCGTTTGGATCGCTCGTCGTCTTTCTGGCGACGTCGCTGGCTGCGGGCGCCGCCGGGTGGTACGTTGGGGCGACCGTCCTGGCATTGGATCCGTTCGAGTCGCTGGCGATCGCCGTGTTCGCCGTGCTGGTCGTCGGCGCAGTCGGAACGACGGCGGTTCTACTCCGGGGCGACTCGATCCTGCGCATGCTGGGAGCCGAGTGACCCCGGCCGTCCCGACGCAGTGACGATACCGTGGTCCCGTTCCGGCGATCAGAGCGACAGCCGGACGGCGGCGTCCTCGTCCACAACGTCGGCGCTCTCCTGGTCGGCAAACGCGGCGTGCAGGCGGTCGTAGGTGTCCTCCAGTGCCTCGACGATCACTTTCGTCTCGGAGATGACGGGCATGAAGTTGGTGTCGCCCTCGTAGCGCGGGATCACGTGCGTGTGGAGGTGGTCGTCGACGGATCCGCCGGCGCCGTCGCCGAGGTTCAGTCCCGAGTTGAACCCGTCCGGGCCCATCGCCTCCGCCAGTGCCCGGAAGGTCCGCTGTTTCAGCTTCGCGTGGTCGAGCAGGACCGCTTCCGGGAGAGCCTCGTAGGCGCCGCCGTGCTGGCGGGGGATCACCATGACGTGACCGGGATTGTATGGATAGTTGTTCAGCAGGACGTAGGCGTGTTCGCTCCCGGCGACGACGTTGTTCTCGCGGTCCCGCTCCTGTCCGGGGAGTTCACAGAAGACGCAGTCCTCGACGTCGGGGTTTTTGTCATCGCGCTCGATCCACTCGATGCGCCACGGTGCGAACACCTGGTCCATGAGCGTGGGTCGAACCGCTTGCGGCTTTAGTCCTGTCGTCGGGGCTTTCCTCCCCCGTGGCGACCTCGGCTGTCCGACGTGTCTCTATCCAGACTTAAGCGTTGTTGCAGATCTTTCTATTGAGGAGGATCTGGGGGGTCGATAGTCTGTTTTGAACGATTTTCGGGCTGCTGTGGTGGTTACGACGTGATCTCGACGCCGGGTGCGATAAACGGTGTGATCGACG
>JAZKSB010000128.1:0-5939 GCA_036626315.1 Halobacteriales archaeon | reverse complement strand
TCCGCCACCTGATGCTGGTCGCGGACATCATGACCAACGAGGGGACCATCGAATCGATCGGCCGGCACGGCATCTCCGGGTCGAAGGACTCGGTGCTGGCACGGGCGGCCTTCGAGGTGACGGTCAACCACCTGCTCGACGCCGCGGTCCACGGCGAAACCGACGACCTCAACGGCGTCACCGAGAACGTCATCGTCGGCAAGCCGATCAAACTCGGGACCGGCGACGTCGACCTCCGGATGGGGTCGCTGGACGACGAAGCCGCCGACTGACATGACCGTCACCCTGTCCGACGAGGCTCGGCGGTACATCGCCCTGTTCGAGGACGAGACCGGCGCGGCGGCCCGGGACTGCCTGATCGAGGACGACCGGATCGTGTTCGTGGTCGCGCCCGGGGACATGGCCGATGCCGTCGGGCCGGGCGGACAGACGGTCCGACGGCTGGAGGAGACGCTGGGCAGTGACGTCGAACTGGTCGAGGCCGCCGGAACGCCGGAGGCGTTCGTCGCCAACGCCCTGGCGCCGGCGGCGGTGTACAACGTCACGATCAGCGACAACGACACGACAGTCGCATACGCCGAGGTCGCAGAGGAGGACAAGGGCGTCGCCATCGGCACCGACGGTCGCAACATCGACCTGGCCCGACGACTGCTCGACCGGCACTTCGACATCGAGGACGTCGAACTGACCTGACCCACCCGGCGCTACGCCGACGGGGCAGGCGACACCGGCCGGTTGCCCCCGGTCGCCCGCCGAGCGTGCCCGAGCGGGTGCCCTCGCCGGCGCTGCGGGCGTCTCGGTCCGGACTCGAAAGGGTGGGCTTAAGTGACTTCGTCGGATACAGACTGGTACTATGGCAAACGGCAAGTACGCCGGCCGCAAACTCAAGAAGGACCGCCAGCAGCGCCGGTGGTCCGACTCGGAGTACGCGCGCCGCGAGCGCGGCCTCCGCGAGCGGTCCGACCCGCTGGAGGGCGCTCCCCAGGCCCGCGGCATCGTGCTGGAGAAGAAGGGCATCGAGGCCAAACAGCCCAACTCGGCCATCCGGAAGTGTGCCACCGTCCAGCTCATCAAGAACGGCAAGCAGGTGACCGCGTTCGCGCCGGGCGACGGCGCCATCTCGTTCATCGACGAGCACGACGAGGTCACCATCGCCGGCATCGGCGGCGCGAAGGGTCGCGCGATGGGCGACCTCTCCGGGGTCAACTACAAGATCGAGAAGGTCAACGGCGTCTCGCTCATCGAACTGGTCCGCGGCAACGCCGAGAAGCCGGTGCGATAACATGAGCGAAACCGACGAGGCCGACGACGAGGCCACGGAGACGGCGGGCGCAAAGCTGTTCGGCGAGTGGCGGGTCGACGACGTCCACTTCTCGGACCCGAGCACCGAGCGGTACATCATGGTCACGCCCATCGCCCACACCCTTGGCCGGCACGCCGGCAAGCAGTTCGCCAAATCCGAGATCAGCATTGTCGAGCGGCTGATCAACCGCCTGATGCAGGAAAGCGAGAACACGGGCAAGAAACAGCAGACCATGAACATGGTCCGGGACGCGTTCGATCTGGTCTACGAGCGCATCGAGCGCAACCCCGTGCAGGTCCTGATCGAGGCCGTCGAGAACGCCGCGCCGCGCGAGGAGACGGTCCGCCTGAAGTACGGCGGCATCTCGGTTCCGCAGGCGGTCGACACCGCGCCCCAGCGCCGGGTCGACCAGGCGCTGATGTTCCTCGCGGAGGGGACGTTCAAGACCTCCCACAAGTCCCCCACTCCCGCTCACGAGGCGCTGGCCGACCAGTTGCTCGGCGCGTCGAACAACGACGTGAGCACCTACGCGGTCAACCAGAAGGAAGAGAAGGAGCGCGTCGCTGCCGCGGCGCGGTGACCGGCCCGCTCGGTCTGCGGTTCGTTCGGTCTGCTTTCGTCGTGTCGTAGCCGGTCGTTCCGGCGGAGACGTACCGTCAGTCCGTCCCGTCGGCGATCGGGAGCGCTGCCGTCGCCGGGTTCCGGGTCCTTTTGCCGTGCGGGACCCTCTCCGGAGCCATGAAGCGGTCTCTCGTCTCGGTCGCCGGCGCGGTGGTGGTGGCCAGCGTGGCGCTGGTGACGTGGTTTCTCGGCCCGAGCACGGTCGGCCCCACCGGCCGGATCCAGCTCGGCCTGGTGACAGCCGCCGGCCTGCTGGGAGTCGTCGCCGGAGTCGTCGACGGCGTCGGGCCGGTCCGGTGGCACCACCTCGTCGGCCTCGGCCACCTGTCGTTCGCCGCCGCCCAGCTGTACCCCGCTCCGGGCGCGCTCAGCGCCGGCGACCCGACGGGGCTGTCGACGGGCCTCCTCGCGGTCGGTTCGGGGCTGTTCGTCGCGGCGCTGGGCGTGAACTGGCTCTTGGCGGGCCGGTACTACGAACTGGCGATGCTGGAGAACGCAAGCGGCTGATCCGTTCTCGGCGGTGTCGCTCCATCGTCCGCCGTGCCCGTTCAGTCCGCGGCTCGCGCGCCGTCGCCGCAGTACTCCCGGGCGACCCCGACCAGCGCCTTCCGGCAGGTGACCTCGTCGGTGTCTTGCGCCAGCGAGCGGAACCGCCGCTTGAACGTTTCCAGGTCCACCTGCGGGGCGTCCCCCGCGGCGGCGTGCGCGATGTCGTACGGTGGTCGTCGGAGACGAGGCCGTGGCGCTCGACCAGCGCCAGCGCGAACGCCGCGTTGACCGCTGTGAGTTCGGGGTCGGCGGTGGCGCTGGCCCGGACCGGGTCGGGACCGGCGTCGGCCGCCGGGGTGTCCGGGGACCGGTCGGAGGAGCCACCGAGCGACTGGTCGGAGGAGCCACCGAGCGACTGGTCGGAGGCGGACCCGACCGCGTCAGTCGGCCGGTCGGCGAGGGCGGCTGCCAGTTCCGACTCGAGGAAGGCGACGAGCCTGTCGCCGGGACCGACCGAGAGCGTGAGGTCGTCGGCGTAGACGTCCGTCATATGGTTTGCGATCTGGTAGCAGTGGACGACCTTTCGGCGCTCGACGCCCCGACCGGCCAGCGCCAGAAACAGCGCCTTCCCGGTGTCATGGGTGTGACTGGGGTGGGCCTGCTCGTGGCGGACCACGTGGGCGAACTCGTGCAGCGCCAGTTCCCGGGCCATCGCGCTGGCGGCGGCCCGCCGGGAGACGTGCACCACGTGGCGGTCTTCGCGGTGGACGGCCCGGGTGCGTTCGTCGGGGTCCTCGCCCACCTGGACCTCGACGGGCAACGAGACCTCGTGCTCGGCCGCGAGCAGGTCCCGGGCGGCCAGAAACGGTGCCGCCGGAGCGTCGCCGCGCACGCGAAGGTCCATGCAACCCTTCTGGGAACGCCCACGAGGACGCTTGCGTTCCCGGTACGATGCAACCTCCCTGGGAACGCCCACGAGGACGCTTGCGATTCCGGAACGGGCCGCCGGGCTTCACCGTCGTCGGCCGCTCGGCAGCGAGTCGGCGGCACCGCCGCCGTCCGGCGGCCCCGCCCGGAAAGGTTGAAATGTTCGCCGCGACAACCTCGAGGGGCCATGGTCACGGGAATCGAGTACGACGACTTCATCGAGCGGGACTACCGGCCGGGCGAGGACGAACTCGTCTGTGACTTCTTCATCGACCCCGCGGAAGGGATGTCCGTCGAGGACGCGGCCTCGCGGGTCGCGAGCGAGTCCTCCAACGGCACGTGGGCGGCGCTGCAGGTCGACGAAAACGAGTTGACCGACCTGGGGGCGACCGCGTTCGATGTCGAGGAGACGCCGGCGGGCGCCGAGATCAGGATCGCCTACCCGCCGGCACTCTTCGAAGCCGGGTCGATGCCCCAGATACTCTCCTGCGTCGCGGGCAACATCATGGGAATGAAGGCCGTCGACACCATCCGCCTGCGGGACTGCGACTGGCCGCCGGCGGTCGTCGAGGGCTTCCCCGGTCCGCAGTTCGGGGCCGCCGTCGCCACCGGGAAACTCGACGCCGGAGACCGGCCGGTGCTGGCGACGGTGCCGAAGCCGAAGGTGGGGCTGTCGACCGACGAGCACGTCCGGGTCGCCAGAGACGCCTGGCGCGGCGGCGTCGACCTACTGAAGGACGACGAGAATCTCACCGACCAGGCGTTCAACCCCTTCGAGGAGCGCGTCGAGCGGGCACTGGCGGCGGCCCGGGAGGTCACCGAGGAGACCGGCGAGCGCAAGGACTACCTCGTGAACATCACCGCCGACGCCGAGGAGATGGTCCGGCGGGCGGAGTTCGTCCACCAGCAGGGCGGCGGCTTCGTGATGATCGACGTGATCACGACCGGGTGGGGGGCCGTCCAGACCGTCCGCGAGCACACCGAGAACCTGGACCTGGCCATCCACGCCCACCGTGCGATGCACGCCGCCTTCGACCGCCTGGAGTCCCACGGCGTCTCGATGCGCGTGCTCGCCCAGATCGCCCGACTGGTCGGGGTCGACCACCTCCACACCGGGACCGCCAACCTCGGGAAACTCGCAAACGAGGACACCGTCGGCATCAACGACTGGCTGCGGTCGGACCTGTACGGGCTGAACGACGTGGTCCCGGTGGCCTCCGGCGGACTGCACCCCGGGATCGTCGACACTCTGCTGGAGGCGGTCGGACCCGACGTGATCGTCCAGGCCGGCGGCGGGATCCACGGCCACCCCGACGGCACCCACGCCGGCGCGAAGGCCCTCCGGCAGGCCGTCGACGCGAGCGTCGCCAGCGTCGGCCTGCACGACTACGCCGAGGACCACCCCGAACTGGCGACGGCGCTCGAGGAGTGGGGCGCGGATTCGCCGCGGTAGGTGAGCGGAGCGAGGATCGGAATTGCCGCGGCGGAGAGCTAGCGACCCGAAGTTTCGATCTGCAGAGCGAAGTGCGCCCGTCCATCCGTCAACGCAGGTACCGCTCCAGGACTGTCACGACCCTGTCGACGAACTCGTCCGTGACCCGCCCCTGCCAGGTCTCGAGGTCTTCGAGACGTGGGGAGTGGACTGCCCACGGGGCGACAAACGAGTCTCGTGGAACTCCGCCGACTTCCCAGACGCTCTCGCGGAACGGAGCGATTCGACGTACTCCTTCGTGGACACGGCCACTGCGACGAACTGTTCGTCGCTGAACGGGTGGGCTTCGTTGCTAACGACGAGCCAGGGTCGCTGATGATCCGCTCCCTGCTTGAACGGGTCGCTGCTCCGAACCACGTCACCGCGGACCGGCTGCATCGGTCAACTCTCCTCGCTCGGGTGGTCCCGATCGGGTGCGGCGGCATCCCAGTCGTCGGCATCGATACCGCCGTCGGCGTCGTCGAGGCGCTGGGTCGTCCTGTGAAGGTCGTCCGCTGCGAGAACCCGGGATTCGTCGTCGGTGATCGCCCAGTAGTTGCCCCGGTGTCGGACGATGCCGCGGTCTTTCAGTCGTGTGAGTGCGGTTCCCACCGTGTTGGCGTCCTCGTCGATTGCCGTCGCTATTTCCGCCCGGGTGTAGGCACGGTCGGGATTCGCATAGAGGTGCCTCACGACCTGCTCCGGAACGCTCGGCTCGCCCGGGTGGTCGTCCGACTCGAACTCGTCGATACTGATCGGCATGGCGCCATCTCGGAACTCAAACGTAATGAATGTACGGATGTACTCTCCGTACGCTCCGTGGGCGTCTCTGCTCCGGGGCCGACCGCTCTCGCGCGGCCACGATTGCCTCGCCGTGGCCCCCCCTCGCACGCGTGGGGCGAAACAGCATCCTTTTGACCCTCCTTGCGGTATGAACGACCATCATGGGCAGACGAAAGAAGATCGTACAGCAGTGTGAGCGGCTGATGGACGAACCGAAGAACATTCGCAACATCGCCATCGCCGCCCACGTCGACCACGGCAAGACGACGCTGACGGACAACCTGCTCGCGGAAACGGGGATGATCTCCGACGAACTCGCCGGCCACCAGCTCGCGATGGACACCG
>JAZKSB010000127.1:0-5962 GCA_036626315.1 Halobacteriales archaeon | reverse complement strand
GGCGGCAGTGGCGACCGTGTCCGGAGTGACGGGACCGAAACAGGATCCCGCGGCCCGAGCCGCCGGGGAAACGGCAACAACCATAGCGACGGCCACCGGGAACGTCTCCTACAGCCTGTCGGAACCAGCCGCTTCTTCGACCGACCCCTCATTTCCCCGAACGACAGGACCGGCGTTCCAGCGACGCGAACGCGGAACCCTCGCGCAACTCCTGGCCGGTGCCACACTGGCGAACGTTTCGAGAAGCGGCGAGCAACTCGTGCCGACCGGTACCGCGATGCGAGCAGCCGTCAGCAGTGCCGTCAGAGACGTGCTGGTCGGTCCTGACTGGCGCGGATGGGTCGTCGCCAGATGGTCGCCGTATCCGGGATCGACGCTTGCCGGATCGGTCGAAGTCGGAGCGTCGCCGCCGCCCGACGCCGCGGTCCACGTCGCACGCATCGCGGTCCCGAGCGGGATCCACATTTCGAGGGCGGACCTCCGGCGAGCGGCCGCCAACGGCTACGGGGAACTCGGGGACGTACTCGCGAGAGCGGTCGTGGATCGGTGGTTCCCGCCCGAGCGGACCCGGCAGGCGCTTTCCGGAGCCTATCCGCGTCCGAGACTGGCCGAACTGCGGTACCGGAGCGTCGCCGAAACGTATGACACGACAGTCCCTTCCTTGCTTCGGGACGGCGACGCCGACGGTGCAAACGAGCGGCTAGCCGCTGCGATGGGAGCGGCCTTCGCCGCCGAGATGCGGTCCCGCTTCGATAGCCCGACTGCCGCCGCCGAGGCAATCGACCCAGGAACCGTCACCGTCGTAGTCAGGACGTGGTCGACGTGAGACTCGCAGACGACCGCCAGGGACGGGTGCCGTTTGCTATCATCAGCATCGTGTTGCTGCTGGGCAGTGCTACTTACGCCGCGACGCTGGCCGCACGGGGTCCTGCCGACGACGGCCCCGCCGTCGTGAACGTCCGCGAGCAACTGACTGCCGCCGTCGACACGACCGTCCGGACCGCTACCGCACGGGCCGCAGCCCGCGCAGCGGCGAATCCGGTCGTTGAACCTGCCGACACCGAAACGGGACGGGCGCTCGATCCGGACGAGCCGTTCCGGGAGTATCTGGAACTTCGCGTGTACCTCGCGGTGCGACAGTCGCTGTCGGACCTGTCCGTCCGGTCAGGGACCGTCGCCGGCACGGCGTCACTTCCCGAACCGGCAGGACCAGCAGACATGATCTCCCGAGTCGAAGTCGCCCGGGGGGACCGAAACGCTTCGATCGACGTCCGTGTCGAGAACGTCACGCTGCGTCTCCGGCGCGAAGGCCGGACCGTGCTCCGGAAGAACGTGACCGTCGAGCGCACCGTCGCGTCCCCGGTACTGGCGCTGCACGACCGGGTCACGAAGTTCGAACAGCGGCTCGGTGCGGATCTCACCGACGAGTCCGGGCTGGCGTCACGCGTCGCCGCGATGCTGTACACCTACGCGTGGGCCCTGGGGTACATGCAATACGCGGGGGCGCCGGTGCAGAACGTCGTCGCCAACCGCCACCTCGCCGTCGCGACCAACGTCGGGCTCGTTGCCGTCCAGCGTGCGACGTTCGGGCGTGCGGACCCGGCAGCAGCGGCGTCCTTGACTCCAGCCACCGCGACGATGGTACGGGAAGACGCTGCCGGTGCAGTCCCCGGTGTCGAGGACCCGTATCTGGAACGGGCGCTGGCGGTGCGACGAAACCGCTCCGGCGTGACGGGATCGTTCGGCGGATTTCCGACGGGGCCGAGCGTCGTCCCCGGCCCGTCCGAAACCACGACCGTCGAGGTCGGACTCGTCGCGGACCGGGCCCTCGGCGCGTTCCTCAACGGGACCGCCGAACCACGGGCGTTGTCCGATGTCCTCCGTGCTACCTACAGTGCCCAGACGAGGCTGCGAGTCGCGACACGGACGATCAGCGCCGACCCCGAGCCAGCACGCCGGCCGCCAGGCGACGGCTGGGAACTGGCGAGCGAATACACCGGCCAACGGACAGCGATCGCGGGCGGCGACGCCCCCGAGCCGGCCGTCCCCGACGACTGGCACCGACTGGACTCGTTCACGCGGCGGGTCACGATCAACCGAACCGTCGTCCGGACCTGGACGAACGGCAACCGGACGCAAGTGAACCGCCGGTCGTGGACTGAAGTCGTCGCGGTCGGGATCGGGCTCGACGGTCGCCACGCGCCGACTGGATGGACCCCGCGCAACGGCATCGCGACCGTCCACGAGCGGGGTGCCGGACCCCTCGACGGGCCGAACCTGGCCGGCATACCTGAGACTGCGACTCAAAAGCTCCTCGAGGATCCCGGCCGGGACGCTCTCGCCAGGCGAGCGGCGCTCGGGGAATTGAATCCGGAGACGGCTGCACTGCTCGGCGAACGACCGGACGGCCTTCGGGCGCTGGTCCGGAAGGACCTGATGGAGGTACGACGGGAGATGCGGAACGTCTCGACGACGGTGACCCGCGGGGCCGTCGGGTCGGGGACCGCAAACGCCGCAAAGAACCTGTCGAAGAAAGTGAAGGCGAGACGAGCACAACTCGTCGACGCGCCGGAGACCTACGACAGCGTCGCACACAAGGCACGAGTGGCTGCCCGTGCGGCCTACGTCGACGCCGTCATCGAGCGGCTGGAACGCCGTGAGGAGCAGGGGGACAGGCGAAATCGGGGGATCGAGGCAGTGCTCGCACGGTACGGTCTCTCTCCCGCGGATCTGCGCGGCGCCATGCGCAGCGACCCGACGATGCCCACGTCGGGAACGCCGATGCTCGAAGACGGCATCGCCGGCCCCGTCGAGGTCACGGTCGCGGGCGAACCGGCGTATCTCACCCGGGCCGGACTGACCGACGAGCAGGTCCGTTCGGTCGCACCAGCAACCCTGTTTTACCCGCTTCGGACGAAAAACGTGAACGTCTTCACGGCGCCGTACGGCGACGCCGCGGACGTGGTCCTCGATTCAGTCCTCGGCGACTCGGACACCACCTCGCTCAGGGCCGCAGCACGGACGCTGCAAGCCGCAAACGAAACGCTCGCGGAAACGGACAACGAGACGCTCCGTGAGAAGCGGGACGAGCTCCGCAGAGCGCTCTCGACCGCCGTCCGGCGGAGCAGCCAGCGACTCTCGTCATCGCTGGTCGCCGTGAACTCGCGGTTCGATTCGGTGTCCCTGTCCGCATCCGAGCGGGAGGCCGCAGTCGAGGAGGCCCTGGGCAATTGGGAGACGACTGCCGACCGGGCGCTCGCCATCGCGAACGGGAGTCTCGCACCCCGGGTCGCCGCTGCGGTCGATCGACGAGCGTCGCTGCCCGAGGGCGGTCGGGGCGTCGTGGCCATGCAAATGCGGTTCGAACTGGACCGCGCCACACGAGCGAGCACCGTCCGGCCCCCGCAGGCGCTCGTCGAAGACGCGGGGCGGACGACCCGTTCGAACATCGAGCCGGCCGCCAAGCGAATGAGCGAGATGGCGTTCAACCGGACCTACAGTCGTCTCCAGAAACGCTACGACTCAAAGTATAAGCTCGTCCCCGCCGGGCTGCCGGTAACGCCGTTGCCGGCATACTACTATGCAGTCGCGAATCTCTGGATCACGCAGGTCGAAGGCGCCTACGCCAGCTTCGCTGTGAGTGCCGGCTCTCCGGCACCGAGCAGTCCCGACACCGTCAGCTACCGGCGCAACGGCGGTCGGGTGGCGCTCGACGTCGACGCCGACGGCAAGCGAGAAACGTTCGGATGGAGCCGTCGGGTCGGGTTCGAGTTCACCATCCCAATCGCGGTCGTGGTCCCGCCGACGCCGAACGGTCTTGGCGACCGGGACGGCAACGCCGACGAGCGCTCGGACGGTTGGGGGGCTGCTTCGCAGTTGCTTCGCCACAACGGGACGGCTGCCGGGTCGGACCGGGGCCGATAACCGAACGCCCGTTCGAGTTTGCGGACGGTCGAACGTGGGGATCAACGGTCGCGGCGGCTCCCGGAGGCGAGGACGGGTCCTGCCCCTACGGCGTGCGGATCTGATGACCGGCCCCACTGACGATTCGGACCCAGACGACCGGCGGAGATCAAAAGTGGTCACCGGATCGAAGTGACGAGCATTAGTAGTTCGGGCGGGAACTGAGAAGCATGCTCCAGGACCTGGTCGAGTCACCGGGCGACGCCGCGCCCGAGGACCTTCTCGAAACCTATCGCCGCGAACTCGCCGACGTCGTCGAGTCGGTCGGCGTGGAGACGGCTGCCGGCGAGACGGGCGTCTCCGAGGCCACGCTGGCCGACCTCCGGGCGGACGGCGCGGCACTCGATCTGGCCGACGCGGCGGCCGTTCTCGCGCTCGACCCGGCGCAGCCAAACGCGGACGCCATCCGCCGGGAGGCGCTCGACGACCTCCTCCTGGGGATGACGACGGCGGTGCTCGACGTCGAGACGCTCGCGGCGAACCTCGCGCTCGACCTGTCGCCGCGGGAACTCCAGCAGCGCATCGAGGGACGGGCCCCCATGACGCTCGCGGAATACGTCCACGTGCTTTCATACATCGACCGACAGAAGCCCTGACGCGGGCGGCCAGCGAGATGGGGAAAGTTCTTGCCGGTTCGCACGCGATGGCAAATCATGCATTTCGGGCCACCCGTGGCGTGGCTCGCGGTGCCGGCCCCGGCGGGTCGCGCCGTCGAGTTCGCGGGGGCGAACCCCGAACTGGTCGCGGCAGTCGTCGGGGTCGTCGTGGTCGCGGCGCTGGTCGTAGCCGCCGTACTGCGGCGGGTGCGCCGCTCGCCGGGCAGAAAACTGCTCTCGACGCTGCGGGGCCGCGAATCGGTCGCGGTGCTGGTCCACCCCAACCCCGACCCCGACGCGATGGGCAGCGCGATGGCCGTCGCGACCCTGGCAGACCACGTCGACACCGCGGCCACGATCTACTACCCCGGCGAGATCCGCCACCCGGAAAACCGGGCGTTCCGCACCGTCCTCGACGTCGACCTGGAGCACGTCGAGGCGAGACGCGACCTGCCGGACGACGACGTGGTCCTCGTCGACCACAACGTCCCCCGGGGGTTCCAGGGCGCCGGCGACGTCGACCCGGTCGCGGTGGTCGACCACCACCCGGGCGACGGCGCGGCCAGCGGACACACGGAAGTCCGCCCGGAGTACGGCGCCTGCGCGAGCATCCTCACCGAATACCTCGCCGACCTCGACGCCGACCTCGTCGGCCCCGACGAGAGCGCCGACGACGCCGACGGCCGCCTCGCCGTGCCGACCGGTGTCGCGACCGGCATGATGTACGGCATACTGTCGGACACGAACCACCTCACGAACGGCTGTTCCGGCGCCGAGTTCGAAGCCAGCGCGACGCTCCATCCCGCCACCGACCCCGACCGACTCGACCGGATACGGAACCCCCGGGTCGACGCCGAGACGCTGGAGGTGAAAGCGCGCGCCATCACCGAGCGGGAGGTCGACCCGCCCTACGCCGTCAGCGACGTGGGGTCGGTCGACAACGTCGACGCCATCCCCCAGGCGGCCAGCGAACTCGTCGACCTCGATACGGTGACCGCGGTGGTCGTCGCCGGCGACGACGGCGACACGATCCACCTGTCGGGACGGTCCCGCGACGACCGGGTCCACATGGGCGAGGTGATGCAGGACGTGGTCGAGGCCATCCCGATGGCGTCCGGCGGCGGCCACGCCCGGATGGGCGGCGCCCAGATCGACCTCGAGCACATGCGCGGGATCGGCCCGGGCAACGGCGTCACCCGCACGGAACTGCGCTCGCACCTGTTCGCCGCGATGGCCGGCCGGGAACTGCCAGCCAGCGGCGCCAGCGAGTAGCGCGTCCGAACCTGACGCGGGCGGCGAGTCCGAATGGTTTCTCCGGAATTGCGGCGAGCTGCGAGTACGAGAGGTAGCACCGGCCTAGCGGCGGGCCGCTATTCTGAATGGGCCCGCCGAAGCGGGCGAGG